>JADGAY010000017.1 GCA_015231775.1 Magnetococcales bacterium
TGTTCGATTCGTGCAGGTTTGGTGATTCCATTCATGGAATCACCAAACAGCCTCTTAAGGGCGCGACGCGACCGGTGGCACGGAATTGGCGATAATCCGCGAGCACCAGATCGTGATCAAAGGCCAGGGGGGCGGGGATCTCCTCGGGGAGGAGGATTTGCACCGCCTTGGCGTCGTCGGCGGCGCGGGGGGTGCCATGGGCCTCGCCCACGTAGACCGCCGAGGCCGAATGCAACCGGTTGTCCCGGGCCGGGTTGGAGTAGATCCCCAACAGCGCGATCAGGCGCACCGTGAGCGTGGTCTCCTCATAAGCCTCGCGCACCGCCGCCTGTTCGACGCTCTCCTGGTCCCGATCGACGAAACCGCCTGGAATCGCCAGTCCGAACGGCGGGTTCATCCGTTCGATCAGCACGATGGGACGTCCGGGATGGTCGATCAGTTCGATGATCACATCCGCGGCCAGATAGGGGGTTTTCAGTTCTCGTGTCATGGGTTTCACTCCCGCCATTCCGCCTCGAAGACCTCCTGAAAGGAGGCGACCAGGCGCGCTTCCAACTCGGCGCGAGGCACCGGAGAGCCGAGTTTTTCCAGTGAGGTGACGCCGCGACCGGCCAACCCGCACGGCACGATGCCGGCAAACGCGTCCAGATCCGGCGCGCGGTTGATGGAAAAGCCATGATACGCCACCCCGTGACGAATGCGAACCCCCAACGCGGCGATTTTTTCGCCGGCCACCCATACGCCGGGGTTGTCCGATTCGCGGCGGGCTTCCACGCCCAATCCGGCCAGGGCGCGGATCACCGTCTCTTCCAGCTTGATGACGTGGGCCCTGGCGGCATGGATGGCGGGACGGAGATCCCGGAGCACATACCCCACCAACTGTCCGGGACCGTGATAGGTGACCTTGCCGCCGCGATCGGTGACGCGGGTGGGGATGGTGGTGGCGAGGATGTCGGCAGGGGATGCGGAGCGGCCCAGGGTGTAGATCGGGTCGTGTTCGAGCAGCCAGAAGAGATTGGGCGCCTCGCGGGCGGCGATCGCCTCCACCCGCGCCATCTGCCGCTCCCAGGCCAGATGATAGGCGAGCCGCTCGTCGCGTTGGTATTCGAACGGCACGTTCATCCGGATGGGGGCATGGTGGGTTCGGGCCCGATGTTGGCGGTGGGCGTCGCCGCGGCATTTTCCACCGTGGATTCCGGAATTTGGAGTTCCCGGACGGCCAAAAAGGCCTGCTCGCACTCCATCTCCAACTCGCGGAACAGCTTGCCGGCCTTCAACCACTCCTCGGCGCGCGCCGCCGCCCCGAGACGCACCGCCTTGAGCTTGAGCCGCTCCGCGCCCAGACCCAGGGCGAGGCGCTTGACCCCTTCGCACTGTTCCCGGGCCCGCCGCCCGTTCTTTTCGCCCAGGGCCACGCGCAACGGTTCCAACAGGGAGGGCATGCCCTCGAGCAGTCGCTCCGCCGCTTCTCCAAAGGCGATCCGATCCGCCACCGGGGCCAGGAGTCCCGGCGCCTTGCGCGGCAGCCCCTTTCGGAGCGAGGACTGTTTCGAGGCGGCGCGGGATACGGCGTGCAACAGGTCGAGGGGTCGATACGGCTTGATGAGGAATTCGTTCATCCCCGAGGCAAAACAGAGCGCCCGTTCCCCCGGCAGGGCGCGGGCGGTCACCGCCACGATGGGGACCATGGCCTGGGCCGTGCACCCTTCGCGGATGCGCCGGGTCAGTTCATAGCCGTCCATGCGCGGCATGTGCAGATCGGTCAGGACCAAATCGAAGGGCGGACCGGCCTGCATGCGATCCAACGCCTCCTGTCCATCCTTGACCGGCACTACCTGGTGACCGGCCTTTTCGAGCAGGTCGGCGGCCAGTTCGCGATTCTCCTCCAGATCCTCGGCCAGAAGGATGCGCAACGGCTGGGAGGCGGGAAGATTGGCCAGCCAGTTCTCCGGCTCGGGGGTGGTCTCGCGAGCCCGGCCCTCGAGGATCGCCTGGATCGAGCGCAACAGCGAAAGCCTTTTGACGGGCTTGATGATGGCGATGGTCTCCAGGAGTTCGGCCACCGCCGGCAGATCCTCCAGACGTCGGTTGGTCGGCAACAGGATCGCCGCCTTGCCCATCCAGCCGGGATGGCCGGTGAGGGTCTCCAGACGCGCCCCGAGCACCAGGATCATCCGTTCGTCGAGCAGCACCACCTCCCAGGGGCGGTTTTCGGCGTGGGCGGCATCCAGGGCCGACAACAGCGCCTGCCACTCATCCACCTCCCCGACCATCGCGCCGAACTCGTGCAGGATCTCCGTGGCGATGGTGCGGCCCATGGGATGGGGATCGGCGATGAGGATGCGCACCCCGGCCAACGCCTGTCCCACCACCGGTCGAATCGGGAGGGAGGGGGCCTCGGTGGTGGTGTCCGGGGCGTTGCGGCGTCCCGGCGGAAAGCGCAGCAGCACATGAAAAATGCTCCCCTCGCCCCATTCGCTCTCCAGGCGGATGGTGCCGCCCATCAACGCTGCCAGCATCCGGCTGATGGTCAAGCCCAATCCGGTGCCGCCGAAACGGCGCGTGATCGAACCGTCCGCCTGGGTGAACCGCTCGAAGATCCGCGTGTGATGCTCATCCGGGATGCCGATGCCGGTATCCGCCACCGAAAACATCACCCCGAAATCCCGTCCGGCGCCTGTGTCGTCCGCGGGAAACGGAGCGGGTTCGGCCCGCTGCACCAGAATGGTCACGTCCCCCTCGTCGGTGAACTTGATGGCATTGGCGATCAGGTTGATCAGGATCTGCGACAGACGGTTCGGGTCGCCGATCACCATGTCCGGCGTATCCGGGGCGATGTAGCAGAAAAGCTCCAGCTCCTTTTCATGCGCCTTGACCGCCACCAGATCGCAGACATTCTCCACCACCCCGCGCAGATCGAAGGTGATCCGCTCCAGGCGCAATTGACCGGCCTCGATCTTGGCCAGATCCAGGATGCCGTTGATCAGGGTCAGCAGGTTGTTGGAGGCGTTCTGGACGATGGTCAGCTTGTCGCGCTGCTCTTCGGTGAGTCGCGAGCCGAGCACCAGGTCGGTCATGCCGATGATCGCGGTCATGGGACTGCGGATTTCGTGGCTCATGTTGGCCAGGAATTCGTTCTTGGCCTGGTTGGCGGCATTGGCGGCCACCATGGCCTTCTCGAGCTTGGCGGTGCGCTCCTCGACCATCTCGCGCAGGTGGCTCTGGATGCGCGCCAGACAGGCCTCGGCATGGCGCCGTTCGGTCAGATCCTCGATCACCAGGATGGTGGCCTGGGGGTGATCGGTCAAACCTTCGAGGCGGGAGGCGCGCAGGGCCACCGGAACGGTGCTCCCGTCGGCGGCGCGCAACAGGGTTTCGCGTTGGGATGGGGGGGTGAAGTCCGGTTCACGTTCGCTTGCTGAGCCCGTCTTGACGAAAAGGTCGCCTGCCTGGAGGCCGATCAATTCCGTTGGGGGGGTGCCCCTCAAGCGGGCGAAGGCCTGGTTGACGGTCTGGATCCGACCCTGGCCGTCGATGACCAGCAGGCCGTTGGCCATGGAGTCGAGGATGTCGTGGTGGTAGCGGTTGAGTTCGACGATGCGGGCCGCGTCACGGGCCCTTTCCCGTTGATGGGGACGGATCAGCAGACGGTGGGCGAGCAGGGCGACCAGCAGGGCGAACAGCAGGATCACCCCACCTTCGACCGGCGCGTGGTTCAACTCGGCATCGGCCATGAATCCGGCCACCGCCACCAGGCAGCCGAGCGAATAGGCGAGGATCAGGGGCCAGGCCCCCTTCCCGAAAACGGTGAAACGTTCGGTTTCCACGCTTTCGGGGTTGGTGGGATCTTCTGTTCGGTGCCGGGCGATCATGGGACCGGTCGCGAAACCATGGGATCAGGCCGGTTGAACGGGGGTTTGGAATCCAGCCTCGCGCATGGCCGCGATGATCACCTGGACCGCCTGTTCGGGAGAGAACCGGTCGGTGTTGACGGTGATGTCGAAGCCGTGGTGCGCGCCGGGGAATCGTTTGGCGACCTGTCGCTCGAACTGATCCCGCTCCTTGTTGGTCTCCAGGATCAGCTTTTCGGCCTTGTCTGGTTTGATGTTCTTGATTTTGGCCAGACGTTGCGCGCAGGTGGCCAGGGATCCTTCCAGGCGCACGCGGAACGCCTTGGTGGGGGAGAGCAGCAGATGGGCGGCGCGCCCGACGATCACCCCGCCCAGGGGGGCGATGCCGAGGATCACCTTGGCCATGTAGCGGTAGTATTGGTCCGCGGTGATGCTCTTTTTGGAGAAGAAGGAGATCAGCATCTCATCCACGAGTCCCCGCACATGCTCGTCGAGGCGGGCGAGGAGCTCCTTGTCGCCTTTGGTCTTGTTGACGATGGTGGTGAGGAGTTCCTTGTCGTAGAGATGCACGCCGAGTCGTTCGGCCAGAAGTTTGGAGGTGTTCGAGCCCGCGGCGCCGTAATAACGGGAGATGGTGACCAGGGGCTTGGGCATGGCGGGCGCTTCGGTGTGCGTTTCGGGTTCGTAGCGGCCAGCGTCGAGAATGGCCTGGACCAGATGCAACGGAGTGTTCGTCATGGTGTCGTTGGACCTTTGGCGGATGCGGGTTTGGCGTGTTGGCGCGATCCTCCCGGGACGCCGATGGGACAGGTGAGCGACCGGGACCGTATGGGTAAGGTGGATTCGTGGGCGCCACGCGAGACGAACCGTGGCGTCCCTCTGGAAGCGACGGCCCGGTCGGACCGGGCCGTCGCATGCCATGGCATCAGTCGATGCCGATCTCCTCGGCCACGGTGCGCACCACGCGCTTGTCGTAGTCCAGGAGATCCTTGTTCTTGCCCTTGTAGGGGAGCTGGCTCAGGACATACTTGATGCCATGGATGCGCGCCCGTTTCTTGTCGTCGGACTTGATGATGGTCCAGGGGCACTCCGGGGTGGAGGAGTAGAAGAACATGTCCTCCTTGGCCTTGGTGTAGTCCTCCCACTTGTCCTGGGACTCCTTGTCCACCGGGGAGAGCTTCCACTGCTTGAGGGGATCGCTCATGCGGCTGTTGAAGCGGCGCAGTTGCTCTTCCTTGCTGACCGAGAAGTAGAACTTGAAGAGGATGATGCCGGAGTTGACCAGCATGCGCTCGAATTCCGGCACGGAACGCAGGAACTCCCGCACCTGATCCTTGGAGCAGAAGCCCATGACCCGCTCCACGCCGGCGCGGTTGTACCAACTGCGGTCGAACAGGCAGATCTCGCCCGCCGAGGGGAGATGCTGCACATAGCGTTGGAAGTACCACTGGCTGCGTTCCTGATCGGTGGGCTTCTCCAGGGCGACGACGCGGCAGCCGCGGGGATTCATGTGTTCGATGAACCGCTTGATGGTGCCACCCTTGCCGGAGGCGTCGCGACCCTCGAAGAGGGCGATTACCTTCAGGCCGTTCTCCTTGACCCAGTTCTGCATCTTCACCAGCTCGATGTGCAGCGGGGTCATGATGCTGAGGTACTCCTCCTCGGACATCTTTTTGAATTTGGGACGGACGCTGCGTTGCGCCTTCTGGCTCCCCTTGCCGAGGACGATCGGGTGACCGTCGTCGGTGGCGGCGTCGTTCTGTTTCGCATCATCTTGCATGGTGTTGCTCATTCCGTTCTCCCGCGGCATCTGTGAATTGTGAGGAAGTTGGTATATCTCGAAAAAAATGGGATTCAGCCGTGGTTTGACCAGGTCGCGCACCCCTCCCCTTGTTTGAGAAGCGGGGGCGTTTCGGGCGTTTTTTTTGCCCAAGACCAGTTTATCCCGCCATTCGCAAGGCCTCCCCATCATAAAGCGCGCTTGCGCGCATGTCCACCTTTCCCTGGTTGATTTCGCGATGCAGCATGCATTTTTTCCATTTAACGCAAAGCGGCTTGTTAGGGATTCGGAGTTTGGGGTAAGATGGAAAAAAATACGGCAAGAAAGAAATGCGCACACGCTCTACTCTATTTTAGATTGCGCGATCATAGACTAATTATCTTGGAAACGGTACATGAGCGAAATGAAAATGAACGCCACGGTGAAGAACAAGAGTGCGGCACTCAAGGACAAACAGACCACGGGCGAGGCCTTTGGGTCGATTCTGAAACACAATTTAGGGGCGCTGCGGGAGTGGGCGCCGATCGCCTACCGGGGCGAGGAGATTGAGGGCGTGCATCAGGCGCGTGTGTCGTTGCGGCGCATGCGTTCGGCGTTGGGGCTGTTCCGCAAGGCGATTCCCCGCGCCATCACCGATCCCTGGAGCGCGGAGATGAGTTGGATCGCCTCCACCATGGGGGCGGCGCGGGATCTGGACGTGTTCATCTCCGAGGGGTTGAAGGTGACCGCTGGCAAGATCCCCCTGGAGGCCGGCGAAAAGAAACTCACCGCCCTGGCCATCCAGCGGCGCGAGGAGGCGTATCGCCAGGTGCGCGAGATGATGGACAGCGACCGTTACAAGAAATTCATGCGCGACTTTCCGCGCTGGCTGGACGACGCCGCCTGGCAGGATCTCAACGATCTGCCGGAGGATATCCGCCGCCGCATGCACCGGGGGATTCGTCTTTACGCCGCCTCGATGCTCAACAAACGGATGTCGATGACCCTGGGATACGGCGAGCGCATCGCCGAGATGGATCATGTGGAGCTGCACGCCCTGCGCATCGAATGCAAGAAGCTGCGCTATGCGTTGGAGTTCTTCATGCCGCTCTTCTCCGAGAAGGGGATGTCCAGCTTCACGCTCCATCTCAAGGGGTTGCAGGACATCCTTGGCGTGATGAACGATGTTTCGGTGATGCCGGGTCTGTTGGAGAAGATCCTGGCCGGATCGACCGATCTGGAGACCCTTGAGTACGCCGGGGCCATCATCGGCTGGCGCTCCCGCCAGTACGAGGAGGTGCGCGGTCAGCTCGACGCCCGCTGGGAAGAGTTCTCCAGCTCCGCCATGCCGTGGATGAAGTGATCTTGATCCCGGCCATCATGATCCGAACCTGCAGGGGCGTTGTGAGCGTCTCGTGATGCATCTGCCAGGGTTTCCGTGGAACGCCGTGTCTGAGGGTGCTTCCCCGGTCATGACAAATTGGCGCTCGAATCTCCCAAAAAAAAAGCCACCCGAAAGGGTGGTTTTTTTTTGGGGAGAGCGGGACGCATCGACGTCACGAATTCTCCGAAAGTTCTGATTATCCCATTTGAGGCGTGAATGTTCGGTCTGGAGGTAATGATATAAGAAAAACTTGCAATCGTTTTGCAATGTCGCGGATAATGATCATGGATCACAGTCCGGGTCGAGAGGCGTGCTCATGCGGGCATGCGACGGCTGAAGCCAGGCATCCCAACCTGAACTTGGGCTGAAACGGCATGAACACGCGGCGGGGAGCGGCGATTGCAGCCATGGGCAGGATCTATCAAGCGCATTCGTGGCGAAAAACCAGCCTCGATTTTCTGTGGGCGGCATTGGCGATGACCCTGTTCGAGGGGTTGAAGGAGCTGTCGCCGACCCCTCTTTCCCTCTGGGAGTCCCACGCGATCACCATCCTGGCCGCCGGGGTGATCGCGACGGTGGGGATGCGTCGAATCGATGATACCCAGCGTCGGGAGTACCAGTTCCGCAAGGCCTTGCTCCAGACGATTCCCGATCCGGTGTGGATGAAGGATCCGAAAGGCCTCTATCTGGCCTGCAACCAGGCGTTCGAGATCTCCCTGGGTCGAACCGAAGCCGAAATCCTCGGCAAGAGCGATGATGACTTCATGACCCCGGAACATGCGGCCTCTTACCGTGCCCGTGACCAGGCGGCGGTCATGGCCGGGAAACCCACGGTCAACGAGGAGTGGATCACCTACGCCAAAGCCACCCATCCGATCCTGCTCCAGACTACCAAGACCCCCTTGTACGGTGTGCATGGGGAGTTGATCGGGGTGTTGGGGATTTCCCACGACATCACCGATCTGCGCCTGCAGCAAGAGGCCTTGCGTGCGAGTCAGGCCACCTTGCGAACGGCCCAGGAGATGGCGCATGTGGGCAGTTGGAAACTGGATCCCATCAGCGGGGCGTGGGATTGCTCCGAGGCGTGTCTGCGCATCCTGGGCGTTCCCGCGGGTGGCGGGATGGACCAGGAGCGCTACCTCATTCTGGTCCATGGGGAGGATCGAGCGGCGGTTCGGAATGCCCTGGAAACGGTGCGGATGGGCGGTGAATGCGATCTCGAACACCGGATTCTGGTGGAAGGGGTGCTGCAGTGGGTCCGTTTTCAGGCCCTGTGGGAACGGGATGTCGAGGGTGGTCCGGGCTGTTTGATCGGCGTCATCCACGAGATCACCCAGCGCAAGCGTTTGGAAGCCTCCCTGAGCGAGAATCTGGCACGATCCCTGGCGATCATCGAAGCCTCCCCGGTGGCCATGGCGATCAACGACGATGCTGGCAACATCACCTACATCAATTCGGCGGGCATCTGGACTTTCGGCTACACCCTTCGGGATATTCCCACCCTGGAGGCGTGGTGGCCTCTGGCCTATCCCGATCCGGCCTATCGACGCCAGGTCGCCACGGCGTGGCAAGAGCATCTGGATCGGGCCAGGGAGACGGGGGAGCCGTTCAAGCCGATGGAGGTCCGGATTCACTGCAAGGATGGCACCTGCCGCGATGTTCTTGTTCAAGCCTCCTCTCTGGCCGAGGCGCATGCCGGCATTCATCTGGTCACCTTGATGGACATCACCGAGCGCAAGCAGGCCGAGGATGCCCTGCGGGAGAGTCAGGAGCGTTATCGGGCGTTGTTCGAGTCGGCTCCGGACGCCATCTTCCTGGCCGATGCGTCCACCGGGATCATCGTCGATGCCAACCGCGAGGCCGAGCAGCTTCTGGGGCGTCCGTTGAGCGAGGTGATCGGCATGCATCAGAGTCAATTGCATCCCCCCGGCATGCTGGAGGAGACAACATCCGCATTTAAAAAGCATGTGGCTCTCAGGATCGTGGATGCCGGCAGCGCTACCATGGTGGATGTGTTGCGTGGCGACGGGACGATGGTGCCGGTTGAGATAAGCGGCTGCACCGTCACCATCGAGGGGCGGGCCTTCGTGCAAGGGATATTCCGTAACATCTCCCAGCGATTGAGTCTGGAACACACCATCGCCACCAAGGATGCCGAATATCGACGCATGATCGAAAATCTTCAGGATGGCTACTGGAGCGTGGATACCACCAACGGCACCATCCAGGATGTCAACGAGGCCTATGTGCGTCTTTCCGGCTACAGTCGCGCGGAGTTGATCGGCAAACATATTTCGGAGTTGGATGCCATCGAGAATGCGACCGATGCCATGAGGCGCATCGAAAGGATGATGCCTGCGCGCGGTTCCCGATTCGAAACCTGGCACCGGACCAAACAGGGCCAGATTTGGCCAGTGGAGATCACCACCACCTTTTCGCCCCTGCCAGGAGGGGTCAATGTCGCCTTTGCCCGCGACATCAGCCAACGCAAGCGCGACGAGGCGACCATCCTGCGGGAAAAGGAGACCCATCAACAGTTGGCCCAGCTCGGCAAAGAGTTGCTGGAGGCCCGCAACAGCAGTTACGGTTCGCTCTGCCGCGCGGTACTCAACTGTTGCAAGATCATTACCCAAAGTTCCCACGGCTACATCAATCTGGTCGATTCCCGCCGCGGCTGGTCCAGGAATTACGTCCTGGATGCGCCGTTCGTCCTGCCACGGGATGTCGGCGGTGACCCGCCCCTGCTCAAGGGGTATCATGATCCCTGGGGATGGGTGATCGGCAACCGTCAACCCCTGGTCCGCAACACCCCCACCGAGGATGCGCGTTTCTTCGATCAGCCGGTGCCCCCGTTCCGCTTTGAGCGCTTCCTGGCCATTCCCGTGCTGCGCGAGGGCCGGGTGATCGCCGAAGTGGCGGTGGCCAATGCCAACCAGGCGTATGGTCCGGAGAGTATGGCCGACCTGGTGTGGGTGGGGGATCTGTTCGCCATCGCCCTGGAGCGGTTCGAACTGGAACGACAACTCCAGCATGCCCAGAAAATGGAGGCCATCGGCACCCTGAGCGCGGGGATCGCCCATGATTTCAATAATATCCTTGGTATCATGCTCGGTTTTACGGAGTTGGCCCAGTTGCGGCTCGACGACCGGGAGCGGGTTCGGCAGAGTCTGGACGGGATCCTGATCGCCGGCAGTCGCGCCAAGGGATTGGTGGACCAGCTCTTGACCTTCAGCCGTGACAAGGGTGGTGAGAAAGGGGTCGTGCAACTGGCCACGATCGTCAAGGAGGTGAAAAGGCTGTTGCAACACACGGTGCCGCAGACGGTCACCCTTGAGATCGATATCCGGAATCCGGAGGTGACGGTCATGGGCGACCCCACCCAGTTGCATCAATTGCTGTTGAATCTCTGCACCAACGCCATTCAGGCCTTGAACGACGCGCGCGGCAGGATCGACATCACCCTCGAGCGGGTTTTACCCGTTGGCGAGGCTGGGCGGAACCTCGGGTTGGCCGCCGGCGCGTATGCCCGTTTGCAGGTGAGCGACAACGGCGCCGGGATACCCCAGGAGATCCTTGAGCACATCTTCGAACCCTTTTTCACCACCAAGGGGGTGGGAAAAGGGACCGGACTCGGATTGTCGGTGGTGCACGGGATCGTGACCGGCCATGGCGGAGCGATCCATGTGGAGAGCCGGATGGGACAGGGAAGCCTCTTTTCCGTCTATTTGCCGGTGGCCGGCGAGGTGCGGGAGTTCTTGTCCGAAGGGACGCATTCCGCCGCCGAGCCGCAGCCGTCCCTCCACGGGAAGCTCTTGATCGTGGACGACGAAGCGCAACTGTTGACCATTCAGGAACAGATGCTCGTTGGTGCCGGTTTCGACGTGGTCTGTTGCACCTCTCCCGATCAGGCTTTGGCCCGGTACGCGGACCAACCGGATCATTATGTCGCCCTGATCACCGATAATGCCATGCCAGGCATGACCGGCATCGAACTGGCGTCCCGGATCAAGGCGCATGGGACGCATCTGCCGGTGGTGCTCTGCACCGGCATGGGGGATGGTGGTCACTGGGGGAGTTCTCCGCCGGATCATGTGGATATCGTGTTGCAGAAACCTACCCCCTTGCGCAAACTTCTGGAGGTGCTCTCGGAGTTGTTGCCCGCACATGGGGGGGTGGGGTGCTGATTCTTACAAAATCACCCTGTAAACCAATCCGTGTGTGCATGCGATCACCCGCATTTGTCGGATCTGGCTTGACGGGTGGCTCGGGCGTGCGAACCCGTGTTGAGGGAGTGTGGGATGGTGAAACTGGAAAATTTATCCTTGGAAATTTGACGAAATTCAGCTAAACTGAGTCTCACTAATGAATGGCTTGGCGTGTTTGCGTTTCTCGAGCCGTTTATCCTTGCTTTCCAAACAGGTTGAACAAGAATGAGCATTTACGGCGAAAATACGTTGATCTTCGGTCCCAGCGCCCAGGCTGCTTTCGACGCCTTGTCGCAACGCACGCGGACCATGGCCGGCGTCTCCCAGCTGCGTCTGTTCGAGCAGCAGGCCGTGCAGAGCATGGCCGGTGTTGCCAACGATACCTCCCGCGCCTCGGTGGCCTATAAAGTCTCCCTCTCCGAAGCTGCCATGCGGCTTTATTATCAAAAGGCGGGTATCGCCACTTCGGAACCGATCTCCAAACTGATTCTGTAGTGGTGCGCCATTTCGGCTGTTCTGATTGGTTTCGATCGTCGAGCCCCCATCCTGGGGTCTGGATTTCATTCCCTGACGCTTGTTCGATTCCTGGTTCCTGGTCAACCATCCTGCCTGTCTCGGAGGGTGATGGGGCCAGTCATGGCGTGTCGGAAGTGGGAGTTCGCCCCGGTTCCCGGTCGGGGCATGCCCGTTCCCCATGGTTGATGGAGGGTGAATCGGGTTGCGTGTCAGATTTTTCGTTTATATTAAACAATATAATTTTGTAAAAAAAGATGGGTCCGTTCAAAAAAAATCAAGCCATAAAAAATTTTTTCTTGTTTCGGGTTGCACTCCTTCGTATGGTAATGTCCAGAGGGGATAAGCGGAGAGGACGATGGGACGTTTTACTCAATTTATCCTAAAGATTATGTGGTCCAGTTGATTATCGGGAGTAGAAAACAATGTCACAAACGGTTCGTGGGACGGTCAAGTGGTTCAACAACTCCAAGGGTTTTGGCTTTTTGGCCCCGGAAGATGGCAGCGAGGACGTATTCGTCCACTTTTCCGCCATCAAGGCCGATGGCTTCAAATCCCTGGAAGAGGGTCAGAAGGTGAAGTTTGAAGTGGTGCGGGGACAAAAGGGCTTGCAAGCCGCCAACGTCGAGCCGCTTTGATCGCCACGTTCTGATACCGCGGTCCGTTCTTCAGGAAAGCCGTCCGGAATCCTTGTTCCGGGCGGCTTTTTTGTTTACCGTGGAACGCCCGAAGGGAGGTCCACGGTCGGGGGGTTGGGGGGTTCGCCCCCCATCTGGCAAATTTCCGTGGAACGCCCGAAGGGAGGTCCACGGTCGGGGGGTTGGGGGGTTCGCTTCCCTCAAACCCGCAACGTTGGTCGTGGCCTGCTCCCATGAGCGTTCCCTATCCCGCAACTGCCGGATCCAGGATGATTGAAGATCCATGAGTCAGGAGTTTTCCGAGAAGCCGTTCTTTCTGCAAGCCTTTCGCGGCTTGACCTTGACCATCGCCCTCTGCGAGGAGAGCGATTTGACCCTGCACACCCAACGTGCCCTGGCGGATGTGATCCGGGATCTGGTGGTCCATCAGGCCAAGGTGCTGATCGTGGCCCAGGACGAGACGGTGGTGGGCGCTTTCCTGTCGGGACTGGAGAGCGAGTTGTCCGATCTGTTGCCGGTGTTGACCTCCCGCGGTGGGGAGATTCCGTCGGCGTTGTGGAATCGGGCCACTTCGGTGCATGTGGTCCATCTGGGTGGGGAGACCCTTGCGCTTTACTGGGAGCGGTTGGCCCGCTTTGGGGCGCTGTTGCGCCTGCCGCGACTCCTGCTGATCCATCGGGATGGCGGCGAGGGGTGGCTGGATGGGGAGGGGGAGAGTCTGAATTTCGTCAACCCGGCCCGGCTCAAACGTCTTCTCGGTGAGTCGGAGGCCAAAACGCCGGCTCTGGCGGTGTTGCGGCGGACCATTCTGGAGCTGTTGACCGGCGGGGTGGGGGCGGTGAGTCTGTGCCGGTTGGGCGATCTGGAACGGGAGCTGTTCTCCTACGAGGGGCAGGGGCTGTTCTTCTCGCGGCGTCACTACTGTCAGGTGCGACGGTTGACCCTGGATGATTTTTCGGCGGCGGCGGCCATGATCCGGCGCGGGGAGAGTGAGGGGTATCTTTTGCCCCGCTCCGATGAGTCGGTGACCGCGCTTCTGACCCAGGGGTATGGGGCCTTCATCTCCGAACACCACCTCTCCGGGGTGTGCGGTTTGGTGACCGAGCCCTATCGATCGCGCAACGCCGGAGAGATCACGGCGTTGTATGCCCTGACCCGGTTTCAGGGCGAAGGGATCGGTGGGAGGCTTCTGACGCGCATGATTCAGGAGGCGCGACGCATGCGTCTGGAGTTGCTGTTTGCCTGCGTGGGGGATCCACGGGCCATGGCGTTTTTCGGCCATCACGGCTTCGAGCGGGTGGATCCCGATCTTCTGCCGGCGGAGAAGTGGCGGCACTACGATTCGGCGCGCAAGGCGCGCATCGTCTCCCTGGCGCGTCGGATGGGCGGCGGGAACCAGGGGGGTGGCGAGGCGCGGGGGTGATTGGGGCGTGGTGTCGGGTGGTCCGAGGCGCGTGGTTTTTGAGGTGCGTGGAGACGGGAGGTCGGCGTGGAGAGGGTGGTGATCATCGGGGCGGGGGTGATGGGCTGTGCATGCGCCCATCGGTTGGCCGAGGCAGGCTTGAGCGTCACCCTGCTGGAGAAGTCCATACCGGGGGCGGAATCGTCGGCTGCCGCCGCCGGGATCCTGGGGGCCCAGTCCGAGGTGGCGGGTCCGGGTCCGTTTTTCGAGCTGTGCCTGGCCAGTCGCAGCCGTTTTCACGCTTACGCCCGTGAGTTGACCGCCTTGAGCGGGGTTTCGGTGGGCTACGAGGATGCCGGCGTGCTGGAGGTGGCCCTGGATCCGGCGGAGGGACGACTCTCCGCCGCCCGCGCCGAATGGATGCTTGACCGGGGCTTGCGGGTCGAGATCCTGGATCGGGATCAGGCCAGAGCCTTGGAGCCGGCCTTGACGGAGCGGATGGTGGGGGCCTTGTATTTTCCGGATGATCACTGGGTCGATCCGGTGGCGTTGTCCGCGGCGTTGGCATCCGTCGCCGCGCGGGTTGGCGCTGAGTTTCGTTCCGGAGAGCGGGTGCGGGCGATCCGGATCGAGGACGGGTGCGTGACCGGGGTTGTGACCGATGGGGGCTTCATCCCCGCCGAACGGGTGGTGGTGGCCGGAGGGGCGTGGAGTTCGGAGATTCCCGGCCTGCCCCCGTTGCGCACCACGATTCGCCCCGTGGCCGGACAGATCATCCAGCTCGAGAGTCGTCCGCCCCGTTTCCGGCATGTGGTCTATGGGTACAAGGGGTATGTGGTGCCCCGCGCGGATGGGCGGGTGTTGATGGGTTCGACCCTGGAGGATCGCGGCTTCGACAAGGCGGTTACCCTGGGCGGGTTGCATCGGGTGGCGGGCATGGCTCTGGAGATGCTCCCCGGACTGGCCAACGCCCGTTATCTAAGCTCCTGGTCGGGCCTGCGTCCGGCCTCGGCGGACAATCTGCCGCTGCTGGGCGCGGCTTCGGTGCACGGACTGTTCGTGGCCGCCGGTCACTATCGCAACGGCATTCTGCTGACCCCGATCACCGCCGAGGTGATTTGTGATCTGGTGCTCGGGCGGACCCCGGAGGTGGCCATCGACGCGTTCGCCCCATGACCGGACACGGGAATCCGGATCGCGGCGCTCCGCGCGGCGCGGCATCACCCGGCGTGGGAGTGGATCAACAACTCGGGGCGCACGGCGCGATTCCAGGCCAGGTCGCAGCAATAGACCCGGATTTGACCGTTTTTGTGACGCATCGCCAGGGAGAGGGTCACGCAGTCCTGGGCATCGGGCAGCGAGAAGTAGGGTCCGGTCACCTGCACCTGCCCGAAGTAGCGCATCGCCCGGCGGAAGTAGTCGCGTCGCGACCAGTCCGCGCCACGGGCATCGGTCAAGGGGATGAGTGGCCGTCGGGACAGATCGGCGCGGCTGCTCCCCTGGAGGTTGCCGCCGATCTGAATGCCGTTTTCGTCCAATACGAAACAGCGCCGCACGCCGGGACTCTTGAGGTATTTTTCGAACCGCTTTTCATGCCGGTCCGTTTCCTTGCCGGTCATCTTCTTTTTGAACAGGGCGAGGAAGTCACCGATCCGGCTGTTGAGTTCCCGCGTTTGGATGTGGGCATTCGCCCTCTCCCGATCGAGCAGTTGTCCGGAGAGGTGCGCGAGGAGCGGTTCGGCGGCGCGGGTCGGGGTGAGATGGGGCGTGGGGCGCGCCAGATGATACCCCTGCACGAAGTCCACATCCGCGTCCATGGCGATCAGGGTTTGCTCTTCGGTTTCGATCCCTTCGAGCAGAACCAGTTTGCCGGCCTGATGAAGCATGGTGGAGATGCTGGAGAGAAAGGCGCGTGCCCGTGCGTCCTGGCTGGCCTGGACGATCAGGGAGCGATCCAGCTTGACGATATCGGCCTTGAGCTTCCAGATGCGGTCGAAGTTGGCCTCTCCCGCGCCGAAGTCGTCCACGGCGATCAGGCAGCCCAGGGAGCGGTAGTGATCGACGATCTCCACAATGCGGGATTCGTCGTGGAATCCCTGTTCCAGAATCTCCACCACCACCCGGTTGGGCTCGATGCCATGGATGCGCAGCAGCTCTTCGGTGAAGCGGAATTGACGGCTTTTGCCGGTACGGGTGACGTTGGGATGGAAGTTCAGGAACAGCCAGCCATCCTGGCCATTGCTCTGACGCACGAAGTTGCGCAGGTGCAGGCAGCGGCTCAGCCAGTCGGTATAGAGCAGATTCTTGGCGTGGCCTTCGGAGTGGAAGAACGCCAGGGGGGAGATCGAACGTCCCGACTCGTCGTGGACACGCAACAGGGCTTCGTGGCCAACCACGCCGCGATGCGCCAGACCGAAAATCGGCTGAAAGGTGCTGCTCAAGGTGTGGCCGAGAAACCGTTCCACGGCGTGATCCCTGGGACCGAACGGGCGGCGCGTGGCATGATCCTGATGGCGGCGGATGTCGAACGGGGTGGCATATTCGATCGGTTGATCCGTGGAGACTCGGTGCATCGTATTGTTGAACACGGTTCGTTTCCATGACTTGAGCAAGACAGTATTGTAACAAATCTTGCAACGCAAGAGGCGAGCCATTTGGGTTTGTTGTTGCAATATCAAGCGTTGCCGATAAGTTTTGGTCCGATTGGATGGCAATTTGACATTTTTTTATACAGAAACGAACGGTGAATTGTGTGTTTTCTGGTGACATGCAAAATTGTTGAGCAAAATCTTGGGTGCGCATGCCAGGTGCGCACGATCATGGGGTTGAAAGGGAGCTGTTTGAACGATGCAGACGGATGAACAAATCGATCCACGACGTTATCTGGATTTGGTGCACGCTTTGGCCGAGGGGGGGAATGTGAAGGCGCAGCACAACCTGGGGGCCATGTATCTCAAGGGGTTGGGGGTGGAGCGCGATCCGACCCAGGCGATTGCGTGGTTTGCGCGAGCCGCCGAGGGCGGAGATGTGTTCTCCCTGCACAATCTTGGCACGCTTCATTTGCGCGGTATCGGCGTGGCCAAGGATCCGGAACGGGCGAGTGGTTACTTCAAGCGCGCCGCGCTGCTCGGGGATGCCCGTTCCGCCCACTGCCTGGGGGCGCTCTATTACGAGGGGTTGGGGGTGCCGAGGGATCCGGCTCGGGCGATGATCTGGCTGGCGCGGGCCGAACCAGGGGTTCCCGAGGCGTTTCGCGAGGAGGTTGCCCAGGCTTTGGCGTTGGCCCGTGGCGAGTTGGACGAGGCTGCGCTTGCCTATGTGGAGGCGCGCATTCCCTATCCTGGGGAAGAGGATTAGACACGGGTGATCGATACCCATTGCCATCTCGATTTTCCGGTGTTCGATCCGGATCGCGCGGCGGTGTGGGCGCGGGCGCGTGCTGTCGGGGTGCGGTCGTTGGTGATCCCTGGCGTGCGGTTGGTTGATTTCGAGAAAATCCTGGGTTTGCGTGGTGCCGGGTGTGAGATCGCGTTTGGGTTGCATCCGGTTTTTTTGGCCGATCACCCCGAGGATGGTCCGGCGCGGCTTGAGGGGTGGTTGAGGCGTGCCGCGCCGTTGGCCGTGGGTGAGATCGGTTTGGATTTTCAGGTATCCGAGGAGACTCATGCCGCGCAAAGGGTTTTGTTCGAGGCGCAGTTGCGTCTGGCCATGGCGTTTGATCGGCCTGTGTTGTTGCATGTGCGCCGCGCCCATGATCCGGTGGTGGCGTTGCTCAAGCAGTTGAAATTTCCCTGCGGCGGGATCGTGCATGCCTTCAGTGGCAGCATGGAGCAGGCCAGGGCCTATATCCGTCTGGGGTTTTGTCTGGGTATTGGCGGGGTGGTGACCCGTGAGCGGGCCACCCGGGTTCGGCAGGTGGCGGCAGCGGTGGATGAGACGGCGTTGGTGTTGGAGAGTGATGCGCCGGATCTGCCGCCGGTAAGTCGTTATTGGCAGCGCAACGAACCGGCCTGTCTGGCCGAGGTGGTGGAAACGTTGGCCGGGTTGCGGGGCGTGGCGGTGGAGGCGTTGATCGCGGCCACGACGCACAACGCGCGGCGGGTCTTGAACTGGCGGGAGGGGTGAGGCATGGAAGCGGGACTGCATACGCGCACGGCGATCCTGGTCAAGGAGGAGGGGCTGGCGCGGTTGCGTGGGGCGCATGTGTTGCTGGCCGGCGTGGGCGGCGTGGGGGGATTTGCCGCCGAGGCGTTGGCGCGGGCCGGGATCGGTCGTATCACCCTGGTGGATCACGACGTGGTGGCCCCGACCGATCTGAACCGTCAGTTGCCGAGCACTCTGGAGACCATGGGCGAGAAGAAGGTTGACGTGCTCGGGCGGCGGATTGCTTCCATCAATCCAGAGTGTGTCTTGACCCTGGTGGACTGTTTCATCACGGCGGCGACCATTCCGGAGTTGTTGGACGCTCCCCGACCGGACTGGCTGATTGACGCCATTGACAGTCTGAACTCCAAGGTGGGGTTGCTGATCGCGGCCCGTGAGCGTGGCATGCGCGTGGCAAGCAGCATGGGGGCTGGGGGGCGGTTGGATCCCACCCGTTTGGTGGTGGGTGATCTGATGGACTCGACCATCTGTCCGTTGGCGCGTGAGGTGCGGCGGCGGTTGCACCGGCGTGGGCAGGGGCGTGGGATTGTCGCGGTCTGGTCCACGGAGTCGCCCGCCGAACCGTTGCCGCCGGAGCCGACACCCACCGGGCGACCGCGCGCGGTGAATGGGACGATCAGTTATCTGCCGGCGCTGTTTGGCATGACCTTGGCCGGGGTGGTGATTCAGGGGGTGTTACGGCCTGGAGTCTGACCATTCCAGGCCGTGTCGGTCGATTGAGGCCTCGCAACGCGGAAACAGGATCTCAAACGTAACAACCCCGGAAAACCGTTCAAACGGCCTTGGCAACGCCAAAAGCGGCCTGGTGATCACGGAGTTGACGGCCTTCTTTCGGGGGACTCAGTGTTGCATGCGGATGCCTCTTGATGGTTATAGCTTGACCGTCGAACTCCCGAAAGGAGGTCTGCGGTCGGGGGTGAGGGGGCTCCCCCCCTATCATGTAAGTTACAGGCGGAATACCGTGAATCCGGCATCCGCTGCATCATGGCGGTTGTAAAGAGCTTTCACATCGGCCAGAACGGGCTTCTCACAGCGACACAATGTTCGGAGTTGATGAGGCGTCATGGATCGGAATTGATCATGTCCCACAGCTACGATCAAGGAATCCACCGTGGGTAGGGGATCGATCGGTCCGAGGTGAATGCCGTATTCATGCATGACCTCATCCGGGTTGGCCCAGGGATCGATCACGATTACGTTAGTCCCCCAAAGTTGCAGTTCCTTTACCAGATCAGCCACTTTGCTGTTGCGGATATCTGGACAGTTCTCCTTGAATGTGATGCCCAAAACAGCCACGGTGCTTCGTGCCACATCGATACCATTCTTCAGCATCAGCCGAATGACATTGCGTGCCACATAGCGAGACATATTGTCGTTGATGCGCCGTCCAGACAGAATGACTTGGGGATGGTAACCGAGTTGTTCGGCCTTGTGTGTCAGATAGTAAGGATCCACCCCGATACAGTGTCCCCCAACCATCCCCGGTCGAAATGGAAGAAAGTTCCATTTGCTACCCGCTGCTTCAAGTACTTCAATGGTGTCGATGTTCATTCGGTCGAATATTATCGACAACTCATTGACAAAGGCAATGTTCAGATCGCGCTGACTGTTCTCGATCACCTTGGCGGCTTCCGCGACCTTAAGACTGCTGGCTTTCCAGGTGCCTGCTTTGATGATGCTCTGATAGAGTTGATCGATTATTTCGGCCACTTCCCGCGTGCTGCCGCTGGTGATTTTCTTAATAGTGGTCAGTGTGTTGACCTTGTCCCCCGGATTGAGGCGTTCTGGGCTGTAACCACAGAAGAACCCTTCGTTATATAAAAGCCCTGAATGCTTTTCGAGGATGGGCACGCACACTTCTTCGGTGCATCCTGGGTATACCGTCGATTCGTAAATCACGATGGCCCCGACCTTCATGACTTTTCCAACAGTTTCACTGGCTTTGATGATAGATGTCAGATCAGGTCTGTTGGCGGCGTCGATGGGCGTTGGAACCGTGATTATGAAGATCCCGCACGCTTCCAGCTTGGATCGGTCGCTGCTGTATTCGATTTGAGTTGCCGTGCTCAAATCCTCGGGCGTTACTTCCAGGGTGCTGTCTTTGCCAGAGCGTAGCTCGGCAATGCGGGCATCGTTGATGTCGAAACCAAGCACGGGTCGCACTTTGCCAAATTCAACAGCAAGAGGCAATCCTACATAACCAAGACCAATTACTGCAATTTTTTCATTCAATAGATTCATTTTTTCAAAGCCTTATATTGATCGACTTTTGAGGTTCGATTTTTACGTGTAAAAGCTAACAATATCTATAACATAAAAATTATCGGAACTCAACCATAAAATCAGGTGAATTCCTATTTCATGGATTCTTGGGGATGTTTTTACTTGTATTCATGCTTTTTTGTGGATGTTTCCCCAGTGACGTAACTTAAAATAATGGTATGTATTTTTTTTAAGAATCACGCTCCCTCCCTTTTTCGCGGTCATGACAGCGAGCTAAAGCATGTTGCCATTGAAGCAAATTTTTATCAAATGTCAAGCGGCAGGTAAAATGGACCCGCTTGAGAGCCGAAAAATTCCCGCTCATGAGCAGGCTGCTTGAGGGATGTGCGACAAAGTTCTGGATTTCATCAGGCCGGAACACCGTTTGGCAGTCGGTCGTGGTCACCCAATGAGGATCGCGTAGGGAGGTCCGTGGTGCACGGCAGACGCGCTCCGGAAGGCTTCTTTGCGTTTGTTTGAGCGTTGTCTTTGGCGTGAGTGGGGAGAACCTTCTTGGGTGTGGTTGAGTCTGCGAGGGTTTAATCCCAGATCCGGCAGTTTCGGGCAATCATCTGTGGCAACCTCTTGATCCATCAGGTAAATCGGAAGAAAGCCTCATTACCAATAACGGAACTTCGGTTTCTTGCGATGCACGATAGGAACCAATAGGTTAGCTCATGCAATCACCCGCCACTGATGGATCTGGGATAATAAACTTGCATGATGGGGGGAGAACCCCATCCCCCCAAGCGTGGACCTCCCTTCGGGAGTTCCACGGTAAAAAAGAGCGATCCGGTTGCCCGGATCGCTCCCTTTTGCTCATCAATCGCCGACTATCCCAGGCAGACGAAAATTACAACCCCATGCCCATCTGGATGTACCCGCACGGACAGGCCATGTGACACACATGACAGCCGTTGCAGCGGGTGTAGTCGGTGTGCATCACCTTGCCCTTGGGCCGCGCGTGATCCTTGGAGATCGCCTCGCGGGGGCAGAAGATGCGGCACTGATCGCACGCGAAACACAAACCACAGCTCATGCACCGCTTCGCCTCGGCCAACGCCTGCTCCGTGGTGATGGTCTGGGTGGTCTCGACGAACCCCTTGATCGCCTCCTCCACCGGCAGCGAAACCTCTTCGTTGCGCGGAGCCGGCTTGTAGAAGGCCAGACGCATCTGATCGGTCTTGATCGGCTTGCCTTTGGAGGGAAGCTGATACGGCGAGCCGCCCTTCAGGAAACCGTCGATGGCACGGGCCGCAACGCGACCATGACCCACCGAACGGGTGGAGATCCCCAGACCCAGCACGTCACCGCCGGCGAACACCTTCGGATCCTTGGTCTGATGGATATTGTTGGCCGAAATCCAGCCCCACTTGTTGGCGAATTCGGTCATCCCCTCTTCCAGTTCCGGCACCTGCCCGATACCCATGATCAGGGTATCGCACGGCACCGAGAACTCGGAACCGGCCACCGGCACCGGGCTGCGACGACCGGAAGCGTCCGGGGCGCCCAGCTCCATGCGCACGCACTTGATCGCCACCACGCGACCGCCCTGGGTCTCCAGGCCGACCGGGGTGGAGAGCAGCTTGAACTCGATTCCCTCGTGCTCCGCCTCGACCACATCCTTGGCGATGGCCGGCATCTCGTCCTTGGTGCGACGATAGAGCAGGGTCACCTTGGAGTACTTCGAAACCCGACGCACGATGCGCGCCGAATCCATCGCGGTTTTTTCGGTGGAGAGGGTGTTCTCCTGCTCGCGGGCCACGTTGTCCAGGGCCTGACGGGCCTTCTCATAAGCCTCGTCGTTGCCAGCCTCTTCGGCCTCGTCCATCTCGGCCTGCAAACGCAACGACACGCGGGCGGCGTCCATGGCGCTGTCGCCACCACCCACCACCACCACCTGCGAGCCGATCTCCACCTTGGCCCCGGTGTTCACCCGGTTGAGGAAACTGGCGGCGGTGAAGACGTTGGCGGAGTTCTCCCCCTCCAGGTTCATCACGCTACCCTTGTGGGCGCCGAGAGCCAGGAAGACGGCGTTGAATTGCTCTTTCAACTCCTGGAAAGAGATATCCCGCCCGATGCGGACGTTGCACTTCAACACAACGCCCAGATCGAGAATGTTCTGGATCTCCCCGTCCAACACCGCCGGCGGCAGACGGTAGTCCGGAATGCCATAACGCAGCATGCCGCCCGCCTTCTCGAACGCTTCGTACAGGGTCACGTCGTAACCGCGACGGGCCAACTGATAGGCGCACGACAGACCCGCCGGCCCGGAGCCGACAACGGCCACGGATTGGTTCTTCCGCTCCTGGGTCAACATGGTCAGCTTGAGCTTGCGACGGAGACCATGATCCCCGACATAGCGCTCCATGTTGTTGATCGCCACCGAACCGTCCGTCAACTCCTTGCGGTTGCAACCCTTCTCGCACGGATGCGGGCAGATGCGACCATGGGTGGCCGGCATCGGATTGGTGTCGGTCAGACGATACCAGGCCTGATCCAAAGCCTCTTCCAGCGAGATCTTGGATTTTTCCGCCTGGGCAATCGTGGTCAGATAACCGCGAATATCCTCGCTGCTGGGACAGGCATCCCGGCAGGGAGGCAGACGCTGCACATAGGTCGGGCACTTCCAACTGCTGCCGTTGCGGACGACGATCTCTTCCGCGACCCCCTTGTCCAACGTGGGCTCGAGGTCAGCCCTGGTGAACTCCTCGTTTAAAATCGTGGTGGATAAACCCATCTGTCAGGTCCCCTCGAAGCGTGAGAGAGAAAACTTTGCGAACTTGCGGGATGGAGGTGATGAATCTCGCCTCCACCCGTGGCCCCCCTCGCGGAAGGCCACGGCCAGAGTCCTCATTTTTCCGTCACAGGCGGACCATGGCGGAACGGTTCAGATTGGACAGGGCTTCCGGGCCGTCGTCGATGTGATAACGGGTGAAGGGGAAGCCGGTCTTTTCGAAGAACCGCTGCCAACCAATACGATCGATCCACTCGCCAACCCGCTCCCAGGGCTTGGCGCTCTCCTTGTAGGCCGACAGGATGCGACGCACCGCCTCGCCCACTTCGGGCCAGCGCGGCGGATTGTTCGGCAGACCCCACACCGCCAGCTTCATGAAGGTCGGCGGGGTACGGGCATTGGAGACCTTGCCGCCCACCCAGATCGACAACGTGTCGGTCTCGGAGTCGCGGATCTCCATGCTCGGGCATTGACCGTGGCAGGCGCCGCAGTACATGCACTTTTCATTCACCACTTCGACGGTCTCCATGCCGTTGACCACGGCGGGACGGATCGCCGCCGCCGGGCAGATCGCCACCACCTTCGGCAGTTCGCAGATCTGCATGTTGGCGTGGTTGATGCGCGGTGGATGATGGTGCTGCACGATGATGGCGATGTCGCCGTGGCTGGCGCAGTTGATCTGGCAGCACGACGAGGAGATGTGCACGCGGTTGGGCAGGGTTTCGTTCTTGAACTCGTCGATCAACTCGTCCATCAACGCCTTCACCGAACCGGCGGCGTCGCTTCCCGGCAGGTTGCAGTGCAGCCAGCCCTGGGTGTGGGAGATGTTGGAAACCGACGGACCCGTGCCGCCCAGCGGCCAGCCCAGGCTGTTTTCCACCGCGTTGACCAGACCATCCAGGTCATTTTTGTCGCCGCACAGGAACTCGACGTTGGAACGGGAGGTGAAACGCAGGAAACCCTGACAATACTTGTCGGCGATGTCGCACACCTTGCGCACCGTGTCGGCGCTCATGGTGCGCGGCGAACCGGCGCGAACCGAATAGAGCTTGTCCCCGCTCTTGGCGGTGTGCACCAGCACGCCGGGACGCAGACGATCATGGGATTCCCACGCGCCATAGTTCTTGGCCATGAGGGGGTGGAGCAGCTTGGTGTAATCGGGCGCGCCCTGGTCACGGGGAGCCAATGGTTTGTTACTCATATGGAAACCTTTCCTCTCGCTAAAAGGAGTTCACGTTCGTTCTGGTTGGAAGGGATTCCCGGCGCGCGGCGGATCAAGCCCGAGGCGATCCGGCGCGTGGGAAACCCATCAAAGCGTGTCAAGCGGTCTCGACCGCTTCGGCCTCGCGATTCCAGACCGGCGGCATTTTCGTCTGCTCACCCTCGAAACGGGTCGGGGCCAGCTCCTCGAACTTGATGTAGGGGGTGGTGCGCGGCTGACGGATCATGCGCGGATCCGGCTCCAGACCCACACCCTTCAAGAAGGTGCCCATGCCGACACGGTGGATGAATTCGCCGATGCGCTCGTGATCCATGCCGTTGTCGTTCCAGAACTCCCAAACCCGCTCGATGAAGCTGATCAACTCATCGAGATCCTCGTCGGTCTCGAGCTTCATGAAGGGAACCAGCACCGAACTCAAGGTATCGCCGATCTTCAAGGTGCGGTGACCGCCCACCAGGATGGTGACGCCGCGATCCAGACCCGGCTTCAAGGCGTGATGCATCACGTTGATGCAGTGCATGCAGCGGACGCAGTTGTCGTTGTCCACTTCCAGGCTCTTGCCGCGCACCGCCAGGCAGCGGGTCGGGCAGCGGGTGATCACGTTGTCGATGAGATATTCGATGCCCTTCTCGTCGATGAACTCCGCGACCTTGGCTTGATCCACCTGCATCGGGCCGCGCCAGGTGCCGATGATCGGCATATCGGAACGGAGCATGGAGTTGGCGCAGTCGTTGCCGCAACCGGAGAGCTTGAACTTGAACTTGTAGACGAATTCGGGGCGGTGCAGGTAGTGGATGAAGGTGTCGGTGATGTGCTTGGTGGTCTTCATCGTGTCGTAGCAGGCCATTTCGCAGCGGGCCTGACCGACGCAGCACTGGAGGGTGCGCATGGCCGCGCCCGATCCGCCGATGTCCCAACCATCGTTCATCAGATCCTCGACGCACTGCAACGAACCGGCGTCGTCGAAGCCCAGCAGCAGCACGTCGCCGCTCATGCCGTGGAATTGCAGGATTCCCGCGCCGTTGCGCTCGGCGGTGTCGGCCAGGTTGCGCAGGGATTCGGTGGAGTAGACCCAACCCGGCGGCTCGATCACGCGCACGGTGTGGAAATTGGCCAGACCGGGATACTTGTGGGAGAGTTCCGAGACGCGGGCGATGATGCCGCCGCCGTAACCCGGCGCATTGATGATTTTGCCGAGCCAGTAGTTCCAGCGATTCTCATACGACTCTTCGAGCTGATTGAGGAGCTGGGCCACGATCGGTTTCTTCTTCGAATACTCCTTGAGATCCGAAAAGAAACTCGGCCAGGGTCCGCTCTCCAGCTCGTTGAGCATGGGCGTATGCAGTTCCATTGCCTGGGATGTTTGGTTGACACTCATTCTTCGCGCACTCCTCGTTGAAAAACGCCGTGATGGAACGGTTATCGAGCCGATCTTTTTTACTGGCGATTTTGCTGCCCCCTCGGCATCGACAGAATCTTGACTGGATTTTATGTTGCACTGCATTAGACAATCATGAAATTCCAATATTGTGATTTTCTCTTTGACATCACAACTTGGCAAGGAAAATTTTGCGGGCGGACCCGGAATTTCTCCGGGTCCGCTGGGGGGAAAGGCTATGACTTGCAGAGTGATATTTCAGGATGGGTGAAAAGTCGGGGTGTCAAACGGAAGTCGCCACATCCAGGGCCTGGGAGATATCGGCCAGGATGTCGTCGATGTGCTCCAGACCGACGGAAAGGCGCACCATGTCCTCCGAGACGCCGGCCTTTTTAAGCTCTTCGGGGGCCAGTTGCCGATGGGTGGTGCTGGCCGGGTGGCAGGCCAGGGACTTGGCATCGCCGATGTTCACCAGGTGGGTGATCAGTTTCAGGGAGTCGATGAATTTTTCCCCCGCCTTGCGACCGCCCTGGACCCCGAAGGTGAGGATGCCCGATGCCTTGCCATTGAAATAACGGTCCACCAACCCGCGATCCGGATGATCCTTCAAACCGGCGTAGCTCACCCAGGCCACCTTGGCATGGCCCTGGAGGTATTCGGCGACGGCCAGGGCATTGTCGCAGTGACGCTCCATGCGCAGGGCCAGGGTTTCGATGCCTTGCAGAATCAGGAAACTGTTGAACGGCGAGATCGCCGCCCCCATGTTGCGCAGCGGTACCACCCGTGCCCGACCGATGAAGGCGGCGGCGCCCAGGGCCTCGGTGTAGGTGACCCCGTGATAGGAGATATCCGGCTCGTTCAGGCGGCGGAAACGGGTTTTGTGCTCGGCCCACGGAAAGCGTCCCGAATCGACCAGCGCACCGCCGATGCTGGTGCCGTGCCCGCCCATGTATTTGGTCAGGGAGTGGATGATGATGTCCGCGCCGTGATCGAACGGACGGCAGATGGCCGGCGTCGGCACGGTGTTGTCCACGATCAGCGGCACGCCCCGGGCATGACCCACCTGGGCCAGGGCCGCGATATCGACCACGTTGCCGAGGGGATTGCCGATCGACTCCACGAAGATCGCCTTGGTGCGTTCGTCGATCAACGCCGAGAAGCTGGTTGGTTCCCGGTAATCGGCGAAGCGCACTTCGATGCCCAGTTGCGGCAGGGTGTGGGCAAACAGATTGTACGTGCCGCCGTAGAGCGTGCTCGAGGCGATGATGTTGTCCCCGGTCTCGCAGATGGTGAAGATCGCGTAGGTGATCGCCGCCTGTCCCGAGGAGAGCGCCAGGGCACCGATGCCACCTTCCAGTTCCGCGACCCGCTGCTCGAGTACCGCGGTGGTCGGGTTCATGATGCGGGTGTAGATGTTGCCCGCCACTTTCAGATCGAACAGATCCGCTGCATGCTGGGTGTCGTCGAAGGCGTAGGAGGTGGTCTGATAGATGGGCACCGCCACGGATTTGGTGGTCGGTTCCGGTCGGTAGCCGGCGTGAATGGCCAGGGTTTCCAGCTTCATGGTCTCACAGCTCCTTGTGTTTGTGTTTTTAAGTTGATATCCGATCAACGATTTTTTCGGTCCGCCTTCTCGAAATAGCGGAATCCGTTGCGACCGTGCTCCTTGACCGTGTACATCGCCATGTCCGCGTTCGCCATCAGGGCATCCCCGTCGGCGCCGTGGGTTGGAAAGAGGGCGATGCCGATGGACGCCCCCACCACCACCTGGTCGCCCGCCACCTCGATGGGTTGGGAAACGCTCTGCACGATCTTTCCGGCCACCCGACCCGCGGCGGCGGGGTCGGCCAGATCCGACAGGATCACCGCGAATTCGTCGCCCCCCATGCGCGCCACCAGATCCGAAGCGCGCAGGCAGACGCGGATGCGCTGGGTGGAGGTGATCAGCACCTGATCCCCGGCGGCGTGCCCCAGGGTGTCGTTGACCTCCTTGAAGTGGTCCAGATCGATCAGCATCAGGGCCAAGGGCTCCTGGCCGCGGGTCGCCTGGGTCAGGGCATGGGTCAGATGCTCGGCGAACAGCACCCGGTTGGGGAGCGAGGTCAAGATGTCGTGATGGGCCAGATGCTGCATCCGCTCCTCGAGTCGCTTGCGCTCCAGGATGCCGGCCAGGGTGAATCCCACATTGGCCAGGAACGCCTCCTCCTCGGCGGTCTTGACGTGGGCCGGATCCAGATAGAGGTTCATCACCGCCAGCACCCTGCCGCGCGAGACGATCGGCAGACAGTAGTGGCCGTGATCGGCCATCCCGTCGTAACGGTTCTCATGCTGTCCGTCTGCGTTCTGGACGTGCAACAGCCGTTTTTCGAGGGCGGCGCGTCCACACAGACACCATCCGGGCCGTACCGTCTGGCAGGAACGCTCGTTTTCGGGGGTGAGCCCCACTGAGGCCATCATACGCAAGGTGCCATCCTGTTCGTCGGCCAGAAAGATCGCCCCCCGGTGCTCCAGGCGCAGAAACGGCACGGTCAGGACGATCTGCAACGCCACCTCGAGCTGCTTTTGCAACGACAGGGGCTCCAGGGAGCTTTCCAGCAACGCGCTCAACGCCAGGCGGCGCGCCTGGGAACGCAGGTTGGTCTCATCAAGACGGTGCAGTTCGCGTCCCATCTGCTGCATGGCGTGCAGCAGAATGCCGATCTCATCCTTGGGGATGTGGTCGATGGTGGCGGTGAGGTTGCCCGAGGCGATCTGGCGGGAGAACTGCACCCCCGATTTGAGGGAGCGCAGAATCGAGCGGGTCAACATGAGCACCGTGATCCCCGCGCTGAGAATGGCCAGAATCACGAAGATTGTGTGCAGCCGTTCGGTATAGGCCAGATGTTTTTCCTGTTTGCCCTGGCGTGTTGCCAGTCGCGCGTCGAACCGTTCATGGAGTTGCCTGGCCAGGGGTACCAGTTGGCGTTCGGACTGTATGACCCGCTCCTCCCAGGATTGGCCCGGAATCTGGCCGAGCGCCTCGAAGCGGTCCAGATAGGTCTGGGTGATGTCGCCGATTTCGTGCCAGGCCTCGTGTTCGGCTCCGGAAGTCAGCGCGGCTTCATCGCGGACCATCTGTCCGAGACGGGTCATCCATTCGCGGGTCAGGCTGGCCCACTTCTCGTCCTGACGCAACAGGAAGTTCTTTTCATGCCGCCGGGACTCGAGCAGCGCCTCGCGCATCTGTCGAACCCGCTCCTGCCCCCGTTCCATGTTGACCAGGATCTGCATGTTCTGCCAGGCGAGCATGGACAACAGCAGCACCAGACCGACCGTGCCGCCGAATCCAAGTCCCAATTTGTGATGGATGTACATGCTGACAGCCCCGTGTCCCCTCCATGCGCGGTGGCTTGCGCGTCAAGATCCCTTGACGGTCCGTTATGCCCCAGCGGGCATCATGGCGATGATTCGGCGAAATTTCAACCGATCATCCTTCAGAAGCGGTTTGCTCCGGAACGAGCAACCCCTCGGCCTCGCGGATGATCTCCGGAATCCGTTTGGAGTTGCGCGCGAAAATGGCCTCGCGAATGCGTTCGAACACGGTTTTGTGCGGACATTCGTAAGGCGAGCAGAGCGCGAACAAGGTGTCGCACATGGCCACGATCCGCGCGGACTCGAACAGGGGCAAGGTCGCGATTTCGGCCAGTCCGGCGCGCAACCGCTCCGTCAGCCCCTCGGGGAGCGGTTCCTGTCCCGGCACGAACGGGGTGGGGGTGGCCTCGCCGGGCTTGCGGGTCAGATAGGCCGCCAGCATCGGGATCAACCGCCCCAGATCCACCGGTTTGGTCAGATAGTCCGAGACACCCGCCTCCAGGGCCTCTTTTTCCCGTTCCACGAAGGCGTCCGCCGACAAGCCGATCACCGGGATGGTGGCGGTCTCCGGATGGCTTTTCAGGGCGCGGGTGGCGGTCAGGCCGTCCATGATCGGCATGTGCAGATCCATCAGGATCAGATCCGGCAACCACGCCCGCGCCTTCTCCACCCCGCGGCGACCATCCTCGGCCACCGTGGCGGTCAGGCCCACCTCGTCGAGCACGGCCAACAGCATCTCCTGATTCATCGGATTGTCCTCGACCAGGAGAATCCGCGCCTTGGGATCGAAACGGTATTCGCGCCAGTTGATGGCGTTGGCGTCCTGGGCCGGGGGATCCGCCTCCTGCAAGGGGAGTCGCACCCGAAAGGTGGAGCCGACCCCCTCGTGGCTGTCCACGTAGACGCTCCCCTCCAGAATCCCGGTGAGACTGCGCACGATGGCCAGGCCCAGTCCGGTGCCGCCGTGACGTCGGGTGGTGGAGCCATCCCCCTGCTCGAACGGTTCGAAGATGGCGTTGAGCCGCTCACGGGGGATGCCGATCCCCTGGTCCTCGACTTCGAACATCATGAAACCGCCGTCGCGCACCGCGCGAATGGTCACGTTCTTGCCGCGCGGGGTGAACTTGATGGCATTGCCCACCAGGTTCATGAGGATCTGGTTGATGCGGGTGCGATCCGAGTGGACATGCCGGGGAAGTTCCGGATCCAATGCGTAGTGAAGCAGCACCCCCTTTTCGGCGGCGCGGTCCTTGGCGACCTGATAGAGGCTCTGCACCAGGAGGGCGATGTCGATGTCCTCCTTGTCGAGCACCACCTTGCCGGCCTCGATCTTGGCCAGATCCAGGACATTGCTGATGATTTCGGTGAGGTTGTCCCCGCTGACGCGGATGTTCTCCAGATAGCGCATGAAACGCGGCGAGATCTGGCTCTGATGCTTGAGCAGGATGCGGGAAAAACCGACGATGGCATTCAACGGGGTGCGGATTTCGTGGCTGACGTTGGCCAGAAAGGCGGTTTTGGCCCGGTTGGCGCTTTCCGCCTCCTCCTTGGCCTGGCGCAGATCGGCCTCGACCCGCTTGCGTTCGATGAGGCCGGCCAGGGTGTTGGCCACGGCGGTCAGAAACGCCTCCTCCTCGGGCAAACGGGCATGCCCCACGGTGAGATAGAGATTGTAGACCCCCAGCAGCACCCCCCGTGACAGGATCGGCACGCAGTAGTGACCATGGGGCATCATGCCGGGATAGCGCACATCGTGATCCGGTCCCACGCAGTCGGCAAACAGCATGCGCGCCTCCTGGGCCGCCCGCCCGCACAGGCAGAAGCCCGGCTCGACCACCTGGCAGTGGGAGACCAGACTGGCGGAGAGCCCCTTTTGGACCACCAGGGAGAGACGTTTGGTGGAGGGGTCGGCCAGGAAGATCGCGCCGCGCGCCTGCACCGCCAGCCACGGCACATCGAGGATGATGTCGAGGGCCCGTTGCAGCAACTCCTCCAGGGAGATGGGCTCCAGGGCGGTTTGCAGGAGGGTGTTGATGGCCAGGCGGGATTGGGCGGTGCGTTCGTTGTGGCGCACCAGTTCTCGCAGGGTTTCGACCTCGGCGGAGAGATCCTGGTAACGGGTCGCAAGCTCCGCATAACCGGAGGTTTCCCGATTGTTTTTGTTTTTCTTTTTTTTGTCAGGGTCCGGATCCTGGTCCAAATGGCTGCGGGCGGCTTCGAGGTCGGCGCGGGTCACCACGCCCACGAACCGCTCTCCCTCCATGACCGGCAGGACCGGACGGTTGCTCTGGGTCATGCGTTCGAGGACGGTATTCAACGCCTCGCCCACCCGCACCAGGGGACCGCCGGAGAGACCCCGACCCGCCTGGATATCCTCCAGCGTCAGGATTCCCGCGAAGGCATCGCGTCGGAAGATGACCAGAAAGCCATGTTTGGCGATTTCTCGGGCTGCCGCTTCCCGTTCGGCCCCGGATCGGGCCATGGGATAGCGTTGCCGCACGAAGCTGGCGATTTTCATCGATTCCACCCCACCGTGGCATCCCCTCCCTTGCGTCCGGCTGGAATCGCGTGCCAAATAAAAGGTCGCGTGCGGCCAGCCGGTGCGTTTTCGGGTATCGGAATGACGAACGTTGCCAAGAGGCTGAACGGCTTTGTTAAGTTACGAGAACTCAGCATCCCACAATTACCACTTTATGTACAGACTAAACGTGCACGCTGGGGGGAGAACCCCCGCCGCCCCCCGACCGTGGTGCCTCCTGACGGGCGTTCCACGGTCATCATCCCAACCCATCATGGATTGTTCATTCAGGAAACGCGAGCGTGTTGACCCTTGATAAAATAAGCAAGAATCTTGGCGGACGCCAACTGCTGGAGCAGGCGGAACTGCTGATCAATCCGGGTGAACGGGTGGGTCTGATCGGTCCGAACGGCACCGGCAAGACCACGCTGTTGCGAATGATTCTGGGCGAGATGGAGTGTGATGCCGGCTCGATCCGGATGCGGGGCGGGGTGCGGATCGGGTTGTTGCGTCAGGAGATTCAGGACGACAGCCAGACGCTCATGGCCATGACCCTGGCCGGTGACCCGGAGTTGACCGGGTTGCGCGACGAGCGGGAGACGATTCAACACCAACTGCTCGATCCGGTCCATGCCCCGGAACATGATGGCCTGGTGGCCCGTCTCGGGGAGATCGATCTGCGTCTGGCCACCATGAACGCCTATGCCGCCGAGTCCCGCGCCGCCGCGATCCTCACCGGTCTGGGGTTCGCGCCGGAGGATCCCGCCCGTCCGCTGGGCAGCTTTTCCGGCGGCTGGCGCATGCGGGCGCAGTTGGCGCGGCTGCTTTTCTGGGCCCCGGATCTGCTGCTCCTGGACGAGCCGACCAACCATCTGGATCTGGAGTCCGCCGCCTGGCTGGAGAACCACTTAAAGAAGAACGCCGGCGGCCAGGCGTTGGTGATCGTCTCTCACGATCGTTCGTTCCTCAATCGCGCCACCAACGTCACCGTGGAGCTGGAAAACGGCAGCCTGACCCGCTTTTCCGGACCCTTCGACGCCTGGCTGGAGCAGAAGGCCATGAACCTGCAAAGCCAGGAGCGGTCCGCCGCGCGGATCAACCGGCGCCGGGAGGAGCTGGAATGTTTCATCCGGCGGTTTCGCGCCAAGGCCACGAAAGCCAAACAGGTGCAGAGCCGGGTGAAGATGCTCTCCAAGCTGGAGCCGACCCAACGCGCCGCCCCCACCGCCGGGCCGCCGCGCATCCGCTTTCCCACCCCGCCGGCCTGCGGCATGGAGGTGCTCAAGACCCGTCGGCTCAAAAAGGGGTACGGCGAGAAGCTTATCCTCGACGACGTGAGCCTGGAACTCAAACGGGGGGAGAAGATCGGTCTGGTGGGGATCAACGGCGCGGGCAAGAGCACCTTGCTCAAACTGATCGCCGGTGACCTGACCCCCGATTCCGGGCAGGTGCTTCTCTCCGAGCGCATCAAGGTGGCGCGTTTCGCCCAGCATGCCCTCGAAACCCTCAACCCGGCCCAGACCGTGCTCGAATCCGCCGCCACCGCCGCGCCGGAACATTTCGGCGATACCGCCCTGAGAACCTTGTTGGGAGGTCTGCTCTTTTCCGGGGACGCGGTGAAAACCAGGGTGGCGGATCTCTCCGGCGGGGAGCGGGTACGGTTGGCCCTGGCCCATCTGTTTCTGGCCGGGGCGAATCTGCTGTTGCTCGACGAGCCGGCCAACCATCTCGACATGGCGGCCCGCGCCGCCCTCGAGGAGGCCCTGATCGACTATCCGGGGGCCCTGCTCCTGGTCACCCACGATCGGGATCTGATGGAGGCCAGTTGCGACGCCATGTGGGTGGTCGCCAATGGCAAGGTGACGGTGTGGGAGGGGACGCTGGAGAGCTATCTGGAGCAGGCGATCCGCGATGAACCCGCGAGTGGCGCGAGCGGATCGGGGCTGGCCGCGTCGGTTGGGCGCGATCCCCGGGATCCCCGTGAGATCCGTCGTCTGACCGCCCAGGTGCGCGACCGGCTGCGCGCCGAGACTCAGCAGACCCGCAAGCGGCTGGAGAAGCTGGAACAGGAGATCGCGACCCTGGAAGCGGAACAGGGGCGGATTCAGGCCGTTCTGGCCGCTCCCGAGGCCTATGCCGATGCCGCGCGGGAGAGTCTGAAGAGCGACGTGGCGCGTCTCGGGCAACTGGAGGGGCGTCTGCTGGAGGCGATGATGGCCTGGGAGGAGATCTCCCTGGAGATCGCGGCGCGGGAGTCGGAAGCGGAGGCCGATCTGTCGCGGATTCGCGCCGGGGAGGGGTGAGGTCCGCGCGTCCGTGACCTCCTGGCCGGATGCCTGGGGTGGCGCCGGGTCCGCCGTTCGATTGATGTTTGCAGATGGAGGAATCCAGGCTATGATGACCAACCTTGAAAATTCCATCCGCAACCAGCGATCGCCCATGCCATGAGCCCCCCAACCGCTCCCCTGGAACACCATCCGCCCGCGCGACTGGATCCGCGCCGCGTGCGTCGGGCCATGGGTCGCGCGGCGCCGGTGGAGAGCGATGATTTCCTGGCGTTCGTCAATCACCGGCTCGTGGAGCGTGTCTCCGAGATCCGCCTCGATCTCCCATGCATCCTGGAGTTGGGGCGCGTGCCGGGTCATGCCGCCTGGTTGTTGCGGTCCGGGTTGCCCGAGGCCCGCGTGATCACCCAAGGGTTGGCCGCGCCACGCCCGGAGGCGTGGTCCGCACCCGCCGCGACCCCGGAACCGGGCCTACCCCTCGCCCTGGTCGGGGATCCGGTCAAACTCCCCTTCGCGGCCAACAGCTTTGATCTGGTGATCGCCAACATGACCCTGCACTGGTCCGCCGACGCCATGCGCGCCCTGCGGGAGATCCGGCGCGTGCTCAAGCCCGGCGCCCCCATGCTGCTGGCCACCATGGGACCGGCCACCCTCTCCGAGTGTCGCGCGGTGCTGGCCGAGATCGATCAGGAACGCCATGGACGGGTCTGGCCGCGCATTCCGGAGTTCTTCTCCCTGGCCGATCTCGGGGATCTGTTCGGGCTGGCTGGCCTGGCCCGTCCGGTGGTGGACCGGGAGATCATCCGGCCCCGTTTCGAGGATGTCGAACATCTGCTCTTCGAGCTGCGTCGCATTGGCGCCACCAATGCCCATCGGCAACGTCCACCGGGGCTGATGGGCAAGGGGTTCATCCGGGAGCTGGCGCGGCGGTGCGTCCCACCCCCCGCCGATCCCGCCGCCGGGCTTCCGGTCACCCTGGAGATCCTGTTCGGTCACGCCTGGAAGCCGTGAACGAGCCTGCCACCTGGTCTCAACCACCCTGTAACGCGAGTCAACCTGAAATGTCCGATGCAACCCTGATTCCGGAAGGCGATTTCCTCTCCAAGCTGACCGTGCTTTACGTCGAGGATGATCCGGATATCCACCTGTTGCTGGATCGGGTGATCCGGGCCCATGCCGGGGCCCTGATCACCGCCCGCGACGGGGAGGAGGGGTTGCGGCTGTTCGAACTCAAACGACCGGACATCATCGTCACCGACATCCTCATGTCCACCCTCGACGGTCTGGAGATGACCAGGCTGATCCGGGCCCTGGAACCCGAAATCCCGATCATCGTCACCACCGCCCACAGCGATGCCGAGTTTTTCATGCGCTCCATCGATTTGGGGATCGATCGCTATGTGCTCAAACCCACCCCGCCCCAAACCCTCCTCAAGGCCCTGCAACACTGCGCCAAGGCCCTGAGACATCGGCGGGAGACCGAATCGGCCAACCGCTACGTCCGTTTCATCCTGGATATCCAACCCAATCTGCTTCTGGTCACCGAGCGCGAACGGCTGGAATACATCAACCGCGCCTTTTTGAATCTGTTGGGGTTTCAGTCGTTGGAGCAGTTCGTGATCAGCGGCGCCCGGTTGGGGGATCGGCTGTTGGATCGGTCCGGCAAACCCCTGGTCGATCCCGACGCCAGCCCAGGCGTGGATCATTGGTTGACCACCCTGCTGAACGTCTCCCAGGCGCACGGGGTGGTCCATCTGCGTCGCGCCGATCAGCCCCAGGGGCGGGTCGTCCCCTACGCGATCACCTTCAACGCCCTGCCGGAGCTGAATCGATACATCTTCTCCTTTTTGGATGTGACCCATCTGGAACAGGAGAAGCAGCAGCTCGAGATCCAGGCCTTCACCGACGCCTTGACCGGAACCTGCAATCGCGCCCGTCTGCAAGGGGTGCTCAATGCCGAGTTGCGCCGCTCGCAACGCCATGAGTTGCCCTTGTCGGTGATCCTGTGCGACATCGACCACTTCAAGCGGATCAACGACCGCTTCGGGCATCAGACCGGGGATGACGTGTTGCGGCAGGTCTCGGCGTTGATGGCCGCCAACCTCCGCGTCGAGGATGTGTTGGCCCGCTGGGGTGGCGAGGAGTTCATGATCGTCTCGCCGCAGAACGATCTGGAGAGTCAACGGATGTTGGCCGAGAAGCTGCGTGGCCTGATCGAAAACACATCCATCCCCAGCGTGGGGAACATTACCTGCAGCTTTGGCGTGGCGCAAAGGGAGAACGACGATACGATTCGCGATTTGACCGAACGGGCCGACCGGGCGTTGTATCGCGCCAAGGAGGGGGGGCGCAACCGGGTGGAGGTGGCCTTGCCGGCGTAAGTGCGATTCCAGTGAGCCGTGCCCCCCCGTGCCGAAGCGCCGGGATGGGCGAAGGGGCTTGGTGGATGGAAAAAGGTCGCCATCGGGAAGGGGGGCGATTCTTCCAGGTTGTCGGGCTTTTGTCAACCGTCACTTGGGTGGCGTGCGGGATGTCGTGTCATGATAATATTGATACTTATTTGAAATAAAAAGCCGTTGACAATTTATCTCCATCCTCTAATCTATAATCCGTGGTCATCTCTTCGCCTTGCCGCATTCGGAAACCATGAATAATGGCACGAAAAAAATCCGATTGCCATTACCCTGACAAGGACATTCCCATGTCGCGCTCCCTCTTTTCCGCCCTCTGGTTGTCAGGACTGCTCGTCTCTGGCTGCGCACCCGTCGAAAACCTCAAGGTTGAACAGATCCCCAACCCGCCACCCGCGATCAGCGAACCGATCAAGGCCCAGCCGGTCGAGCCGGCCCGTCTCCTGAAACGCAAGGTCGCCATCGCCCGGTTCAGCAACGAAACCCGCTATGGTCAGGGTTTCCTGGTGGACGAAAACAAGGATCCGGTCGGGAAACAGGCCATGGATATCCTCTCGGCACGCCTCACCAGCACCCAGAAATTTTTGCTCCTGGAACGGGCCGACCTCGACAAGATCCTGCGTGAACTCAAAATCGGCACCATCGATCCCAATCTCACCCAGGCCGATCATATCATCGTCGGTTCGGTCTCCGAGTTCGGACGCAAGGCCACCAGCGATGTCGGCATCTTCAACCGCACTCTCAAACAGACCGTGAACGCCAAGGTGAACATCCGTCTGGTGGATGTGGCGAGCGGTCAGATCGTCTACTCCGAGGAGGGGGCCGGCGAGGCGGTGTCCGACAGTTCCACCACCCTTGGCGTGGGCACCCAGGCCGGATACGACGCCTCGCTCAACGACAAGGCCATTTCCGCCGCCATCTCCAAGCTGGTCAACAATCTGATCGAAAGACTCTCGGAAAAGCCCTGGCGCGGCTATCTGCTCACCCAGCAGGGGCAGAACTACCTCATGACCGGCGGCAAGTCCCAGGGGATCCGCGTCGGCGATCAGTTCCGGGTGATGCGGAAGGGTGAACGCATCAAGAACCCGCAAACCGGCATGATGATCGAACTTCCCGGCGCGGAGATCGCCACCGTGCAGGTTTCCACCCTGCTGGATGGCGCCGATCCCAACAACGAGGTGTCGCTGGTGCGGGTGGTGAGCGGCAGCCTGGGCAACCTCAAGCTCAACGAGCTTCATCTGCTGGAGGGAACCCTGGTGCGCTGAACCGTTCGTGGCCTCAGGGCCGCGCGGGATGGGAGAAGTGATCCGCATGGCCCCGTTGTGGCGTCCAAAACGGGCTCCACGATCCTCATTGACCCTCTTTCGAGAGTGCCCCGTTCATGAAACGACCTCTTCCTCTCCCGTTGCTGGCCATGCTGATGCTGGCCGGTTGCGGTCATCACAGTGAAACCACCACCCAATTGGAGGATCGCGGCTATCTTCTGCTCACGGGGCGTTGGGCCGGCACCGAACTCTCCCTGGATGGCAAGGCCCCCGTGTCGCTCTCTCCGGCCCTGATGGCGGTCGATCCCCAATCCCGAAACGCCACCACGGAGGCTCCGCAGCCCGAGAAACGGCTGTTTGAGATCGCGTCCGGAAAACACCACATCGTGATCACCCAGCAAGGACGGGTCTTGGTGGATCGCGTGCTGCATGTCACCAGTCACATTTCCACCGAGGTCCATGTCCCGTGAAACCGCTTCTGACCACCCTGGCCGTCGTGACCCTTCTGACCGGTTGCGTCCCCAAGAGCGAACTCCTCTATGATTGGGGCGCCGTGTCGGAGACGCAACTCAAATGGATTCGCGAGCCCGGCAGCCCGAACCTGACCGCCCATGAGAACGCCTTGCAGGCCGTGATCGACCAAGCCAAACAGCACAACAAGCGGGTTCCGCCCGGAGTCCATTGCGAGTTGGGTTATCTGCGCTTCAAGCAGGGACGCATGGGTGAAGCCGAACAACTCTACAACGCCGAAATCGCCCTCTATCCCGAATCCCGGATCTTCATGGAGCGGCTGAAAAGCAAAATCCAGGAGACCACCGCCTCCCGTCCCTCCACCTGACCTGGAAATTCGGCCATGAAAGCTTTCTATACGTTGGTGCTCGCCTCGGTTCTGCTGTTGAGCGGTTGTCAAACCTCCCCCATCAGCAAGGCCAGTGCGTTCCCGCATATGTACGATGATCAGCGGCCCTTGACCATCCTCATGTTGCCGCCGGTCAACAAAACCACCGCCGCGGATGCCAAGGAGCTTTATACATCCACTGCCGCCGAGCCGATCA
>JADGAY010000192.1 GCA_015231775.1 Magnetococcales bacterium
AGAGCGCCGGGGTCATCATCAGAAACGGCAGAAAGGTCTTTTTCTCGGATTCGTAGAGTCCCGGCGCCACGAAGCCCCACAACTGCCCGAGCACCACCGGCAGGGCGAGCACGAAACCACCGAACGCCGAGACCTTGAGGTAGGTGAAGAAGGCTTCGTGCAGGCCGGTATAGATCATTTTGTCGTTCGGCCCGAGGAGCGCCTTCAAGGGACGCATCAGAAAGGAGAAGATCTCCTCTGAGAAGCCCCAGCAGAGCCCGAAGCCGATGATGATCGCCACCACCGAGATGATCAGGCGGTTGCGCAGTTCGGTCAGATGCGCCAACAGCGGCGCGGTGTCGTTGGGTCCCATCATGGGTGGTTCGGTTGATCCTGGTTGGCGGGCCGGGACGCGACGGTCGGCGCGGCCTGGGCATGATCCGGCGGAAGCGCGGCGGGATGTCGGCTGGCCCCCTCGATGGCTGTCGCGCCGGGCGTGGTGGCGGCGGGTGAAACGGGCGCCGGGCTGTCGGTGGGCTCATTCCAGACCGGGGGCGCTCCCACCGGCGCGGCGGTTGCGACCTCCGGCGTGGTTGGGGCGGGTGCCGGGTTGATGGTGGCGAGGGCCGGACCGAGTTCGATGGGCCGGTTCGGATCATCCGGGCGTGGCGGCGTGGTCGGGGTTCCCGGAGGCGTGTAGTGGGAACTCTCCCGATACCGTGTCTCCATGTCCTCCATGCGGATGGTGTCCCGGACCTCGTTGACCAGTTTCTGACCCTGACGGATCAGGCGTCCCAGACCGCGCGCCACCTCCGGCAACTTGTCGGGGCCGATGACCACCAACGCCACCACCAGGATGATGAATATTTCAATCCAACTGAGTCCGAACATCGACCATCACTCCGCCCGCGAGGCGTCCGATTCATCCATGGCCCTGGCAATCAAGCGGAGGCGTCCTTCTTGACCTGACCTTCGATGGTCTGGGATGCGGCGGCGATCTTCTCTTCCGGCTTGGGTTCGTCGGTCGGAGGATCCTTGTCGCCGCTCATGGCGTCCTTGAAGCTCTTGACCCCCTGGCCGATATCCCGCATCACCGAGGGGAGTTTTCCGGCGCCGAACACAACCAGGACGATCACCAGAATGATCAGCAAATGCGATGTTCCCAAACCCATGAAGTGGCACTCCTTGGTCAGGTTGAAAGGTGAAAGGCATGGCGCGCGTGACAATTCAGCAGGGCAGTCGCGCGCATCCTTTCATGATAACCGATTGGTCGCCCGTGCACCAGGATTCCCGGTAACGGGCCGGGCTGCTTGCCGATGTTTGATGCTCAACCCCGCGCCCAGCGCAAGGGGGCGCGGGGCGGGCACACAGAGGAAAGCAAACGTCATCGCTACGGTTTGCCGATCTGGGCAATGGCCTGGTCCACGGTCAGGATGGCCGGAGATCCGGCGGGCAGCAACGGCTTGAGACGGTTCAACAGCGTCAGGGCCTTGCTCTTCTGCCCGGTGCGCGCGGCCTGGAGTCCCAGGAACCAGAGGGCGTCCGGATGGTCGGGATGGCGGACCAGCAGGGCCTCCAGCCGATTTTCCGCCTCGGCCTGCATGGCCGGATCCGGGCTTTGCAACTGCAACTCGCTCAAGGCCAGGAGCGCGTCCTCATCCTCGGGTTGGCGGGAGAGGATGTGCCGATAGGCGTCCATCGCCTCAGTGGAACGGTTGAGCGCCACGTAGGAGCGGGCCAGCCGCTGCCAGCCGGCGATGTCGTCCGGGTTGGAGCGCAGCCGTTGGGCCGCCTGTTCCACCATGCGCAGGATGTCGGCGGAGGCCGCCGGGTGCTCCGTGGCCGGCGCGATGGGTTGCGGGGTGCCCAGCCAGAGATAGAGCAGGCTGGCCAGAAAGGCGACGGAGAGCATGCCCGCCGCGCCCATGGCCATATCCAGGGGACTTTTTTTGATCACCCCATCCCCGGCCTTCACGGCGGGGGTGGCGGTCAGGCCGTCGAGTCGGGTGAGAATGGCCACCAGTTCGCGCTCCAGTTCGGCGCGGGTGCTCCCCTGTTGGGGATCGTCGCTCCCTTCGAGATCCAACTCCTTGAGCTGTACGAGCACGGCGTCCCGTCGTGACAGAAGCGCCTCGCGGGGATCCCCTTCCACGCCGACCGGCAGTGGTGCGTGGCCGCGGCGGGTGAAGAGTGGATGAAAGACGCCGATCAGGGCGATCAGCAGAATGAGGGGCAGGATCCAGATCCAACTCATGACGGGTGACGATCCAATCGGGACAGGTTTTTCAGGATAGGGCGACCTGCCGAACGCGGTTCCATGCCAGCGCCATCTGGCTTAAAAGATGACGTGGAAGGGCGATCGATCGGCGTTGATAGTCTGGTAATACGTTTTATCGCGCGCCACGTCAACCGCCGACATGCGGCATCACGCCCGCCGCCGGCATGCACGGGGAGTCGTGAACCGCTCGATCACCAGCAGGAGATCTGGAATTTTTTCAAGCCATTTGCCAAGGTGGTCAGCAGTTCGTCAGGCGCGGGACGGGGTGGGGCGGGGTTCCAGGGCCCCTGCTCCATGAGCGGGCCCAGTTCCAGGTCGCCGCGTTCGAAGAGACGACGGGAGAGCTGTTCCCGTTCGTCGGCGCGGGCGTCCGACGACGGGTGGCGGGTCAAGGCGGTATTCATTCGATGGACAGCTCCAGTTCCAGTTGACGGGGGAGCGGAGGCGGCTGGTTGACCTCCTCCCGGCGTGGCGGTTTGAGTTTGAGCGCCCGGTCCAGCAGGTAGCCCAACACCGCCGGACCCCGTTGTCCGAATTCGGTGGGCGCGAGGGTTTCGAGCAGCCGGTCACGGAGTTGGCGCAGCGATTCGGCATCGGTATGACCATGCAACTCGTCTTGCAAGCGGGAACGCAACTCGCGCAGCAACTTCGATTCCAGCAGCTTGGGAATCCGCGCCGGCGAGAGGGGTACGCCACGCAATGGATCGATCGGCGCATGGGTGGACGGAATGGCCAGCAGGGTGCGAATCCGCGCCGAAGCTTCGGGATCGGACTCCTTGAGCGCCTCCTCGGCGTCGAAAAGTCGTTGAAAATCGTGATCGGTCAGACGCCACGGCTGGTTTTCGCACTGTCCGCGCGCCCGGTAGTAGCGGAACATCGGTTCATCGGGGAACTGCCGCTCGCCGATCCGGGCATATTGGGTCAACATGGCATGCCGACGGGTCAGCCCCAGCGCCTCGCAGATCATCAGCAACTCCCCGGCCTCGAACGGCAATCTCGATCCGTCGCGCAACTGTCCCCCCAACAACGCCATCACCTCGCTGGCGGCATCCGGTTGGGTGGAGCAGGCCCGGGTGATCACGCCGGCGATGTTGACCAACTCCGAGCGGTCGGCGGGCAAGGCGTCGCAGCGGATCAGTTCGCGTCGGAATCCATCCAGCATCAACCCCGGCAGTCGCAACGCCGTCCCTTCCAGGAAGGCCTTGACCGCATGCAGGCTTTTTTGACGCGCCTGACGACGCCCTTCGTCCAGCATCTCCTCGCCGCGACGGGGATCCCCGGCGAGAAACTCCAGCATCGCGCCCAACAGCCCCACCGGTTGTGTCCCCTCGGCGCACAACCGTTCGGCGCGGAACAGTTCCCGCCGGGCCACCGTGAACCGTCCCTCCAGGATCCGTTTCCGGGCGTGTTGCAGATGGGCGCCGAGCCGTTCGGAGAGAATGTCGTCATGCGCCGGATTGATCGTCTGGATGCGGCGCGCCACCCCCGAGGCCTTCTTGAAACTCCCCTTCTCCATGGCCGCGCGCATGGCCAGGGTCAGGATCGCCTCGTTCTCGGGGAAGCGGTGTGCCGCCCGGTCGGCGAGCCGATGAAACGTCAGGCGATCGCGACCCAGCCGATAGCGCGTCTCCAGGATTTCCAGCCAGGTGGGTTGGTGATCCGGATCGTGTTCCAGACTCTTTTCCAGCCATTGCAGGATTTTTGATGTATCCGGATGGGGATCGCGCCGTTCGAGTTGGACCATGTGACGGAGGATCAGGGCGATCTGCAACGACTGTTCCGGCGCGTTCGGGGCACTTTCCAGCAGCAGGAGGCACTTGCGCCAGTAGCCGCACGCCTTGGTCGATGATCCGTGCCGTTCATGGTGGAGCGCGAACAGACGTTCCCGTTCCAGGTCAACCAGGGGTCCGAACCGCTTCTCAAAGGGCACCCGCTCCTCCGGACAGTCGGGCAGCAGCTCCAGACAGGCGGCGCGGGTGGCGGCGCGGGGCAACTGATCGGCGTTGGCGATCAGCAGGGCGGTCAAACGGGCTGGATCGCGGGATTTTTCCAACTTGACCAGGAGTTTGATCCATTGGGCCGGGGCTCCGCACAACCGGGCGGCCAGCGGTTTCTCCTCCCGCGGCAGGGCCAGGATGGCATCCACCCGCTCACGGGCCACCAGACCGCGGATCCGGGCCAGATGGGCCAGCGGCGCGAAGGGCGAGGAGTCGGGAATCTCCTCGAGTGGCCTCCGGACCCGTTCCGGCTCCAGGGAGGAGACGAGGAGCGATTCGAGGATGCGCCGCATCGGCAGATAGGGGGAGTCCGCGTCGATGGCGGTCAACAGGGTCCGGACCGCGAGGGCGTCGTCAACCGCCAGGGCCCGCATGGCCGAGAGCAGCGTGACGGATTGATTCCAGGGGGGTTGATTGAAGGGGGGGAGTTGTCGGATGTCTGGGTCGTGTGTCAGGCAGACCACCGCGAGCATCTCCCGCGTCAACGACCAGAGGGCTGGCTGATCGTAGCGCAGAATCGCCTCGTGGGTGGTGAAATGGCGTGCGGCCTTGAGATGGTGTCCGGCGTTGATCATCCAGACCAGGGGGGTGGCGGGATGCAACGGTGTCACCCCGCCCTGGCGCATGGCCCGCTCCCAGAGCAGCACCGCCTCCTTGAACAGCCCCTTGTCAGCGATCTCGCGGGCCCGGTTCAGGGTCGAGGCCGCGGTTTCCGCGCCGGCACGTGGTTCCAGGGAGGTGGATGCCCGTTTGCTCAGGGTCTTTTTCGACAACGGGCGCGGGATGGATTTGACCGGACCGGATGGGTCGGCCTCCACGCGCGGCGGGGCGGGCGGAAAGGGATGGGTGGCCATGGTTCGGATTCTGGTTCGTCCGAGGGTGTGGTCAGGCGTGACTCCTGTGCATGATCCTAGATCCGGCAGTTGCGGGCAATCACCTGTGGCAACATCTTGATCCATCTA
>JADGAY010000018.1 GCA_015231775.1 Magnetococcales bacterium
GACTTAGAGGCTGTTTGGTGATGCCATGAATGGAATCACCAAACCAACACGAATCGAAAAAATCGATTCGTACTTCTCAAATTGCTGCGCAATTTGGCGGGCCAAGAATGGCCCGCGTCGGCTGTTTGGCATTGGCCAAACAGCCTCTTAGAAGGATGGAGTCGTACATGAGCGACCTTCTTTTTGCCGATGAGGCCGCCCCACGTCCGTCGGACGGAGCCGGACGCGCTTCTAAACCGCAGACCTGGAAATTGATGATCGTCGATGACGATCCGGATGTGCACGCCTTGAGCACCATGGTGCTGCGCACCTTCCGCTTCGAAGGTCGGGGGTTGCGGTTTCTGCACGGCTACTCCCGCGCCGATGCCGAACGCCTGATGTGCGAAAACCCGGATACGGCGGTACTGCTGCTCGACGTGGTGATGGAGAGCGATCAGGCGGGACTCGAGGCGGTCCATTTCATTCGCCAAACCTTGCGCAATCGTTTCGTGCGCATCATCCTTCGCACCGGTCAACCAGGTCACGCGCCGGAACAACGGGTGATCCTGGATTATGACATCAACGATTACAAGGAAAAGACCGATCTCACCGACATCCGCTTGACCACGGCGGTGATCACGGCGTTGCGCTCCTACCGCGACATGATGGTGATCGAACAGAACCGGCAGGGGTTGCAGAAGATCATCCAGGCCACCGGCAGTCTGTTCGAGCCGCGCTCGATCCGCAAACTGGCCAACGGCGTGCTCACGCAACTGGTGTCGATTCTCGGCCTGGACGAAAGCGCGCTCTATGCCCAGGCGTCGGGATTCGCGGTCAACGGCGACAGCGGACGCATGGTGTTGTATGCCGGAACCGGACGCTACAGGGACCGGATCGGCGAGACGGTCGAGGCGGTGGTCGATGCCGACACCCTGGCCCTGATCCATCGCTCCTTGGAAAACCGCGAAAGCCTGTTCGAGGGGGAGCGCTTCGTGGGCTATTTCCAGACCCGCCAGGGGTCGGTGAACCTCCTGCACCTGCGCGGGGTCGGCCCGTTCGAGGAGTGGGATCGGGAGTTGATCCGGCTCTACTCCACCAACGTCGGTCTGGCGTTCGATCATGTGCTGCTCAATCGGGAGATCTTCGGCGCCCTGGGTCGGGGCGAGCCGGTGGCCATGGCGGAGATCATGGCCGATCACGAGGATGGATGATCCGGTTCGGATGACAGGTCGGGAATTCATGGGAGGGGATGGTCTTGGCATGAACGGTTTGGATCAAGGGCGTGGTTTCGTCGCGGCGGATTGGCTGTTGGAACAGCGAGGGGATCCCGGCATCCGCCTGGTACAGGTGGGCGGGGAGAGTCACTACCCACGCATGCATCTGCCGGGTGCCTGCCTGGTGACCTATCCGGAATTCACCGCGCAGCGGGATGGCCTGCCGGCCATGTTTCCGGAACTGGCGGATCTCGAACGGCTGTTCGGGCGGCTCGGGATCGGCGTGGAGACACCGGTGGTAGCCTACGACCTGGTGGGCGGGACCGACGCGGCCCGCTTTGCCTGGACCCTGGCCCGGGCCGGACACGCGGGGGGCTGCGCGATTCTGGATGGCGGTCTGCCGGTGTGGTATCAACGCCAACTCCCCATGGAGACGGCCATCCCCCGCATCGAGGCCGTGCGCTTCCAGACCCGTCCGGTCGAGGCGTGGGAGGCGGATCGGGAACAGGTTCTGGCGACGATCGCCAGTCACGCGGAGGGGGCGCTGCTCGATACCCGCTCGCGAAACGAATATCTGGGGCTCACCCTGCGCGGACCCCGCGGCCATCTGCCCGGTGCCGTGCATCTGGACTGGATCGACACCCTGATGGGACGTCAGGATCCCCGACTGCGATCCGACGAGGCGTTGCGGTCGCTGTATGCCGCCATCGGCCTGGACGATCCAACCCGCGAGGTGATCGTCTACTGCGAAACCGCCCATCGCGCCGCGCACACCTGGGCCGTGTTGCGTCATCTCGGCTGGGAGAAAGTGCGTCTTTACGACGGCTCGATCTCCGAATGGCGTCTGTACGATCTGCCGGTGGTGGCCGGCGACTCTCCACGTTAGGCATTCATTGGAGGAGCAGCATGTTTGATTCCCTCTCCGACCGCCTGGAAGCGGTCTTCAAGAAACTCAAGGGGCAGGGTTCGCTCAACGAGAAGAACATCCGCGACGCCATGCGCGAGGTACGCATGGCCCTGCTCGAGGCGGATGTCCATCTTGATGTGGTCAAATCCTTCATCGCCAGGGTGCGGGAGAAGTCCCTCGGCCAGGAGGTGATGAACTCGCTGACGCCGGGGCAGCAGGTGGTCCATCTGGTCCACAAGGAGCTGATCCACGTCATGGGTGGGATCAACGAACGGTTGAACCTCGCCGCCCAACCCCCGGTCGTGGTGCTGATGGTGGGACTCCAGGGCTCGGGCAAGACCACCACCACCGCCAAGCTCGCCAAGCGCCTGCTGGAGAAGGAGCGTCGCAAACCGCTTCTGGCCTCCCTGGACGTCTATCGTCCCGCGGCCATGGACCAGCTCGCCACGGTGGGTGAATCGGTGGGGGCCAAGGTGATGCCCACCTCGCCGGGGGAGGATCCCCGCGAGATCGCCAAACGGGCGCTCCAGACCGCCCGCACCGGCGGCTACGACGTGCTGCTGCTGGATACCGCCGGGCGTCTGCATGTCGATGCCGAGCTGATGAACGAGCTGGTGGATGTCGCCGCCCTGGTCAAGCCCACCGAGATCCTGCTGGTGGTGGACTCCATGACCGGTCAGGACGCGGTCAACGTGGCCCGCAACTTCGATGAAAAACTGGCCCTGACGGGCGTGATCCTCACCAAGACCGATGGCGATGCCCGCGGCGGCGCGGCGTTGTCGGTACGTCACGTCACCGGCAAGCCGATCAAGTTCCTGGGCACCGGCGAAACCATGGAGGGGCTGGAACCGTTCCATCCCGACCGGGTCGCCTCGCGCATCCTGGGCATGGGCGACATCCTGTCGCTGGTCGAGAACGTGATGGAGAAGGTCGATCTCAAGGAGACCTCGAAATTACAGGAAAAGCTCCTCTCCTCGACCTTCACCCTGGAGGATTTTCTGGTCCAGATGCGCCAGATCAAGAAAATGGGCCCCCTGGAGGAGATCATGGGCATGATCCCGGGGGTCAAGCAGGCGATGAAGGGGCGGGACATGGCGGTGAACGAAAAGCACCTGCGCCGCGTGGAGGCGATCATCCTCTCCATGACCCCCACCGAACGGCGCAAACACCAGATCATCAACGCCTCGCGCAAAAAGCGCATCGCCGTGGGCTCCGGCACCACGGTCCAGGAGGTGAACCAACTCCTCAAGCAGTTCATCCAGACCCAGACCTTGATGAAACGGTTCGGAAAACTCGGCGGCAAGGGGTTCCTGCGCGGCTTCCCCGGACTGGGCGGCGGTGGCGGGGGCGGTCTGCCCGGTCTGGGCGGGGGCGGCGGTTTTCCGGGGGCCGGGCTGTTCGGCGGCAACAAGCCACCGGGCATGCCCTGATCGATTCAGGAACCTGTAGGGCCTGTTGAACGCGCCTGGATCGAGGAGAGATCCGCGAACCCCTTGACGTTCACAAGCGGATGGGAAACGATCGCCTGCGCCCCATGCCTCCCAAGGTCATGGCGGCGGCCACGTTGGACGAACTGTTCAGGGAGCGCTGAACGGAATTGGTTTGGGAAGGAGAGCGGGTAACGCTTTACTTGGTCGGATCTTTGTGTGAAAATGTACGATTTATCCAGTCATCCGCCCAATGGCGTTTGACACGGGTCACTGATTGACGTTCAGACCTTGAACGAGGAGTGTGCAAGCCATGGCGTGGAACGACGGTGGTGGGAATCCGGGCCCCTGGGGGCCGAGCGGCGGTGTGCCCCCGCAGCCACCGGACCTTGATCAAATCGTCCAGATGTTGCGTGACCGGTTCCAGGGCGGGAATCCGATCGCCCGGTTGTGGCCGGTCGTGCTCGCATTGGCCCTGGTCGTCTGGATGGCCACCGGCATCTACGTGGTCGGACCGGACGAGAACGGGGTGGTGTTGCGTTTCGGGCGGCATGTGGAGACCACCGGACCCGGCCCCCACTGGCGTCTCCCCTACCCGATCGCCACGGTGCTCACCCCGAAGGTGACCAAGGTGGAACGGATCGAGATCGGTTACCGGACCCGTGCCCGCGGCGACACCCGCGCCAGTGGGGACGAGGTGGACGTGCCCGCGGAGTCGCTGATGCTCACCGGGGATGAGAACATCATCGACATCGACATGAGCGTCCAGTACCGCATCAAGGACGGGGGCGCGGCGAACAATCTGTTCAATCTGCGCAACCCCTCGGCGGATCGCCACAAGGTGGTGCGTGACGCGGCGGAATCGGCGATTCGTCAGGTGATCGGTCGCAACGAGATCGACAGCGCCCTGACCGCCGGCAAGGAGAAGATCCAGTCCGACGCCAAGCTGACCATGCAAAAAATCCTGGACAGCTACAACAGCGGCATCACCATCATGACGGTGCAGTTGCAGAAAGTCGCGCCGCCGCCGGAGGTGGTGCATGCCTTCAAGGACGTGGCCAGCGCGCGGGAGGATCGGGAACGGGCGATCAACGAGGCCCAGGGCTATGCCAACGACATCCTGCCCAAGGCCAAGGGCGAGGCGGCCAAGTTGATTCAGGAGGCCGAGGGCTACCGGGCCGCCAAGGTGACCCGCGCCCAGGGCGACGTGCACCGTTTCCTGGCGATCCTCAAGGAGTACGAGAAGGCGCGGGACATCACCGAGACCCGCCTCTATCTGGAGGCCATGGAAGAGGTGCTGAGCAACGTGAACAAGGTGATCATCGAGCCCCGTGCCGGACACAATCTGCTGCCCTATCTGCCGATTCCGATGCCAGGTGGTCACCGGGGCGGCGCCGCTTCGGGCAAGGTGGAGGTGACGCCATGAACAAGAATCTTTCCCTGGGGCTCTCCCTGGTCGGGGTGGCGATTCTGGTGCTGATGACCCAATCGGTCTACACCGTGGCCCAGTGGCGTCAGGCGCTGGTGGTGCAGTTGGGCAAACCGGTCGAACCGGCCATCAGCGAACCGGGGCTCCATTTCAAGATCCCCTTCTTGCAGGAGGTTCACTTCTTCGATCGCCGTTTGCTCGATTTTGATCAGGAGCCACAAGAGATCCTGTCGGCTGACAAGAAGAATCTCAAGGTGGACAGCTATTCGCGCTGGCGCATCGTGGACCCGCTAAAGTTCTTCCAGACCGTGCGCGACGAGAATGGCGCCGCCGACCGGCTCAACGACATCATCTACTCCAACATCCGCGAGGTGTTGGGGCAGTTCACCATGATGGAGATCGTCTCGGCCTCCCGTTCCGATCTGACCCAGCGCATCCGCGAGCAGACCAACGTCCAGGCCAACAAATACGGCATCGAGATCATCGACGTGCGGATCAAGCGCACCGATCTGCCGGCGGAGAACTCCAAGGCGGTGTTTCGGCGCATGCAGACCGAACGCGAACGCCAGGCCAAGCAGTATCGCGCCCAGGGCGAGGAGGAGGCGGTGAAGATCCGCTCCAAGGCGGTGCGGGAGCGGGAGATTCTGCTCGCCGATGCCTACAAGAGCGCCCAGGAGATCCGGGGTGAGGGGGACGCGGAGGCCACCAAGGTCTATGCCGATGCCTATCAGTCCGATCCGCGTTTCTACCAGTTCACCCGGACCCTGGAGGCCTATTCCAAGTCCATGGGCAAGGATACCACCACCGTGGTGCTGGAACCCTCGGGTTTCTTCCGCTATCTGCAAGGGATGAATCCGTCGGGTCGTTGATGCCCATGGGGACTCCTTGTTACAGGTTTGAAACCGGCGGCGTGATCGAGGTGGCATGAAGGATTTCTTGAGTGTGTTGGGCATGGTTCTGATCGTGGAAGGGGTGCCCTACTTTCTGGCTCCGGAGCGGATGCGTCGTTGGGTTCTGGCCATCGCCGAACTGCCGGAGGGGATGTTGCGACGCACCGGATTTCTGCTCATGGCCGTCGGGTTGTGGTTGGTCTATCTGGCGCGCGGGTGAGACGATGGCACCACTCGGAATGGATGGGAATCGGGATGACGACGCTTTCCAGCCGCGCTGGGAGCTGTTGGGCGACCATCCCCGCCCCTTGGGGGATATCACCCTGGATCTGAACCACCTGCTGCATCGCGCCCAACCCTGGAAAGCTTGCGGCGTGCTCGGACCGGCGGATCTCACCGAACTGGCCGAGACCGCTCCCCTGGAGGGACAGGCCGAGCTGCTGCTCGAGGCCAGATCGGTGCGTCAGGAAGGACGGTTGGTCGCGCGGGTACGGGGGATTTGTCGCGCCACGCTGCGCTTGACCTGCGTGCGCTGTCTGGTTGATTTTTGTGCGCCGATCGAAGCCGACATCGATGCCGCCTTCGCGGTCGGGAGCGATCCGGCGGCCAAGAACAAGAGTTGGCGCTTCGAGGAGGATGTCGAATATCTGCCGGATGGGACGCTCAAGCTCCGCCATCTGGTTGAACAGGAGTTGTTGCTTACCCTGCCCATGAACCCGATCTGCCTCTCCGGGTGTGCTGGACTGTGCGCGGGGTGTGGGGCGGATCTGAATCGCGCCCCGTGTACCTGCCGTGAAATCGAGCCGCAAGGCCCGTTCGCGGCATTGAAATCGTTGCGGTCTTGATGCGTATTTGGGAATTCCACCCCTGGAATCCCCAAATACGCACGGTTCGAACACCTTCGAACCGTGCTTGAACAAATTGCCTGGCAATTTGGCGGGCCCTCCATGGCCCGCATCGGTGGTTTGGCCATTGCCAAACCGCCTCTGAATGCTTGTCCCCTTGGGATCTGGGGAGACGAGAGTCGCGTGAACACGTTGGTTTGATCTTATAGCAAGGAGAACACCCATGGCCGTACCAAAAAAGAAAGTTTCCTCCGCGCGTGGCGGCATGCGTCGCGCCCACAATGCCCTGACCGCCCCGGCATTGTCCCTCTGCCCCAACTGCCAGGAGCCGCGTCCGCCCCACAAGGTGTGTCCGCACTGCGGTTGGTACAAAGGGCGCGAGGTCGTGACGGTCAAGGAGTAACGGGGCGTATCAAGCGCGCCAAAGGAACGACCGATCGTGACCATTCGCATCGCCCTGGATGCCATGGGGGGCGACAAGGCCCCCGCGGCCCCCATCGAGGGGGCTGTGCTGGCCTTGGGACAGCACCCCGAGTGCACGTTCACCCTGGTGGGACAACCCGAGGTGATCGCCAGGGAACTCGCGCGCATTGGCGTGGATCCGGCACGCTTTGTCATCCACCCGGCCAGCGAGGTGGTGGGCATGGCGGAAAAGCCCTCCGTGGCGCTGCGCACCAAGAAGGACTCCTCGATGCGGGTGGGTGCCAATCTGGTCAAGCGTGGCGAGGCGGACGCCTTCGTCTCCTCGGGTAACACCGGGGCGCTCATGGCCACGGCGCGCTATGTCTTAAAAACCCTCCCCGGCGTCGATCGACCGGCCATCATGGCGGTCATGCCCTCGATCACCGGTCAAACCCTGATGCTCGATGTCGGGGCCAACGTCGATTGCTCGGCGGATCATCTCTGTCAGTTCGCCCTGATGGGCAAGGTCTATGCATCGGCGGTGATGGGACTGAAAAGGCCGCGCATCGGTCTCTTGAACATCGGCGAGGAGGAGATCAAGGGCAACGAGGTGGTCAAGGAGGCCGGCGAACGGCTCAAGGCCGATGGCGGGGATGGCTACATCGGCAATGTCGAAGCCTCGGAGATCTTTGCCGGCGGAGTCGATGTGGTGGTGTGCGACGGTTTCGTCGGCAACGTCACCTTGAAGACCATCGAGGGGATGGCGCGCATGTTGACCCATTTCCTCAAGGAGTCGTTCGGCGCCTCGGTCTGGACCAAGCTCGGCTATCTGGCCGCCCGGCCCGCCATGAACAATTTCCGCTCCCGTGTCGATCCGCGCAAGTACAACGGCGCCATCCTGCTGGGGCTCAACGGCATCGTGGTCAAGAGTCACGGCGGGGCGGATCCTTACGCCTTCAGCCGGGCCATCGGGGTGGCCGTGGATCTGGCCGCCAATCGCGTCAACGAGAAAATTCGCCGTGACATCGCGGCACATGCCGGCGTTTCCGCCGGTAACGGGGGAGAGCAGGCATGTCCAGGTTGAGGGCGCGCATCATCGGCACCGGTTCCCACCTCCCGGAAAAACGGCTCACCAATCACGAACTGGCCCGGATGGTCGATACCTCCGACGAATGGATCTTCTCGCGCACCGGCATCCGCGAACGACGCATCGCCGCCGAGGGGGAGTACACCTCGGATCTGGCCGTGCAGGCCAGTCGCAACGCCATCCAGGCCGCGGGCATCGATGCGTCCACCATCGATCTGATCATCGTCGCCACCACCACCCCGGATCTGGTTTTCCCCTCCACGGCCTCCATCGTGCAACACAAACTGGGACTCTCCCACACCCGCATGCCGGCTTTTGACGTGCAGGCGGTGTGCGCCGGGTTCATGCACGCCCTTTCGGTGGCCGATCAGTTCATTCGCGCCGGCACCTGCTGGCGGGTGCTGGTGATCGGCGCGGAGACCGCTTCGCGCATCCTCGACTGGACCGATCGTGGCACCTGCATCCTGTTCGGGGATGGGGCTGGGGCGGTGCTGCTCGAGGCGGAGCTGGACGGCGAACGGGGCGTGCTCTCCACCCACCTGCATGCCGACGGCTCGCAGATCGATCTGTTGCTCACCGACGGCGGGATCTCCCGAGGTCCGGCGCCGGGGGGCGGCATGGGGGTGATCCGCATGCAGGGCAACGAGGTGTTCAAACAGGCGGTGAAGACCATGGAGTCCTGCGTGGACGAGACCCTGGCCGCCAACCAGATCTCCAAGGAGCAGGTCGATTGGCTGGTGCCCCATCAGGCCAACATCCGCATCATCCAGAGCACGGCCAAGCGGTTGGGCATGCCCATGGAGCGGGTGGCGGTGACCGTGGACCGGCATGGCAACACCTCGGCGGCGAGTGTCCCCCTGGCGCTCGATGAGGTGGCGCGGGCCGGCCTGATCCATGCGGGTCAGCGGGTGATGATGGTGGCCTTTGGGGGCGGCTTCACCTGGGGATCGGCGTTGGTGCGCTGGTAACGACAGACCAGGGAGGGGGGCATGACGGTTTTGAATGGTTGTTCTTCATCGGTTTGGCCTCTCTCATGACCAAGCCAACCTCGGAAATCATCTTCCTCAGCCACTGTCCGGACCGTGTGGGTCTGGATGCGCGCATCACCGGTTTCTTTGCCGACGAGCTTTTCAACATCCTCGACCTCTCCCAACACTCGGAACGGGGCCGCTTCTTCATCCGCATCGAGGGGAGCGAGGAGGGGAGTCCCCAGTCCATCCAAACCTGGACCGAAAAGTTCTTTCCCATCGCCCGCGAACTGGACATGTCCTATTCGTTCCACGACCCGCTGGAGCGGTTGCGGGTGGTAATGTTCTGCTCCAAGACCCTGCCCTGTCCGTTGGAGGTGCTCTCCCGCTGGTTGAGCGGTGAAATGCGCATCGACCTGCGCGCGGTGGTGAGCAACCATCTGGCGATCGAACCGATCATCCGCAAACTGGATCTGCCCTTCTATCACACCCCGACCAGCGGAGACGCGACGCAGTTCGAGCCGATGCAGATGCGCATCATCGAGCAGCACAGCCCGGATCTGATCGTGTTGGCCCGTTACATGAAGATCCTCTCACCCCGTTTCCTGGACCAGGTGCGCACGCCGATCATCAACATCCACCACTCCTTCCTCCCCTCGTTCATCGGCAACGACCCGTATGAGCAGGCCTATCGGCGCGGGGTGAAGTTGATCGGTGCCACGGCCCATTTCGTGACCAGTGAACTGGATGAAGGACCGATCATCCATCAGGATGTGGTGCGTATCGGTCATCAATTCTCGGTATCCGACATGAAGCAGGTGGGTGCGGACATCGAAAAGCAGGTACTCGCCTCGGCGTTGCGCAAGTTCACGGAGCGCAAGATCATTCAGTGGCAGGGACGGACGGTGGTGTTTCACTAAGAGGCTGTTTGGCAAATGCCAAACAGCCGACGAGGGCCATTCTTGGCACGCCAAATTGCGCAGCAATTTGAGAAGCACGAATCGATTTTTTCGATTCGTGCTGGTTTGGTGATTCCATTCATGGAATCACCAAACCGCCTCTAAGTAAGCGAGACCGACCATTCACGCTGGAGAGCCCATGAATACGCACCCCACGACACCTGACGATGTGGTCACGGAGCCCATGTGCGGTTCCAAGGTTCCCACCACGGTGCTGGTGATCGGCGCGGGCGCGGTTGGCGGCTTCTACGGCGCGGCCCTGGCTCGCGCCGGCGCCCAGGTCACCACCCTGCACCGCTCGGATTTCGATCATGTCCGCCAACACGGCATACGCATCGATGGCCTGGAACGTCAGGAGATCTTCCATCCCCATCGGGTGATCAACCGGCTCGAAGAACTGCCCTCCCCACCCGATTTCCTGCTGGTGAGCCTCAAGGCCCTGCCCGATCCGCCCGTGGCCGAGATCATCCGTCCGGCAGTTGGCAAGCAGACCGTCATCATCCTGCTGCAAAACGGACTCGACATCGAAGAACCGGTGCAACAGGCGTTTCCCGATCACGAAATCATCGCCGGCCTGGCCTTCGTCTGCCTGCAAAAGATCGCGCCAGGCCACATCCGCCATCTCTGCCATGGCAAGATCACCCTGGGACGCCACCCCTCCGGCACCTCACCCAAGGTGCGTCAACTGGCGGATCTGTTCACCGCCGCCGGTCTCCCCTGTCAGATCACCGACACCCCGGCACGGGCACGCTGGATCAAACTGGTCTGGAACGCGGCCTTCAACCCGACCTCCGTGCTGGCCGGGGATCTGACCACCGAGGCGATTCTGTCGCTGCCCGAGGGGGAACGGCTGGTACGTGAAATTATGCTTGAAGTCATCGAAGTTGCCGCCGCCAACGGCCATCAACTGCCGAAAGCGTTGATCGAGACCCATCTGGAGGCCACCCGTTCGATTCCCCCCTATCACACCAGCATGGCCCTCGATCACCTGGCCGGTCGGGCCATGGAGATCGACGCGATTCTGGGCGCGGCGGTGCGCGCCGCCCATCGCGTCGAACGGTCCGCGCCGCTCCTGGAAGGGCTGTTGGCCCTGATGAGACTTCTGGAAGGGAAGAAAATCGGCAAATCCGAATGAATCAAGGGGCAAACACTACCCGTGGCGAATCCAGGAGACCAGGATCATCACCTGCACCACGGTCATCAGGATCAGACCATAAGCCCCACCCACATAGAGGGCATTGAGGATTTTGACGGTGATATTCGAGCTCTCGGCCACGTTCTGCTCGCTGCTCATCTCCAGCTTGACTCCTCATGTTAGACGCACGGGGTGACAAAAGTTACCGGATGGGGGCCCCACCCCCCTCACCTCCCGACCGTCAGCCTCCCTTGCGGGCGCTCCACGGCAACGGTGGGATTCGGGTCCGGTTCGCGATCCGGAGCCACCCCAAACCCCGGATCACGAACCGTTGCCTGCTTGACGCATGCCGGACTATAAAGCAAAAAACAAACCAGATTCTTCCAGACTATTCAGGTGGATTGCCTGTATGGAACCACATGCGAAAACAGGGTTCGATGGCGATCGAACCCTGTTTCTCAATGGCATGGCCGTGGCCAGTTTGAGGATTAATTCTTCAGATGCATCAGGAATGTGGCAATGGAGTTGCCAGCCGGCAGCACCGCCATGGAGAAGAGGGTGACCACCACGATCAGAAGCAGCGCCACGCTCAGATGATCATCCTTGCGCCGCAACCGCATGCCGTTGAGGATCAACCCACCGATGGCCACCAGCGCGGTCATCCACAGGAAGAACCAGCTCAAGGTCATCAGGTCGCGATTCCAGTGTCGGGCGACCCCCATGTTCATGATCCGGTGAAAGAACGACTCCTCCGCTGGCTTGGCGTTCTGGGCAAAATACATCCCCATGGACCAGAACAGAAAGCTCACCCACTTGCACCAGAGCAAGGGATTGCCAGCCGGATTGAGGAGTGTTTTACGCCGCTCCTTGCGGCGGACCACCACTTCTTCCTGCGCAGCCATGGTCAGTTCCCCTCCAAGCAATCAAGAATCATTGGTCACCGGGCGCGGTCGAGTCACCCTCGCCTCGAGACTCGGACGTCCGCATCACGCCGATCTCCACGACGAATTCGTGGGGATCGTGGCGCGCCCCCGGCACTTCACCCGGCTTGCGGGCCGGCGAGACCACGCGCACGCGCCGCGGATCGATGCCACCCTCGCCGATCAGGAACTCGGCGATCGCCTGGGCCTCGACCACGCCGGCGGCCCACGGATTCAGGATTCCGGCCAGTGGCGGCGGCGGTGACGGATCCGGCAAGCCAGTCACCTGGATCTCGTTGCGCAGGCTCTGCAACATGGTGGCGATCTGACTCAATTTTAGCTTACTTTCCGGATGAATCTCCAGTGTTTTCGGTTTGAACAACGTTTTCTTGGAGAGTTTCAAAAAGATGCCGGATTCGGTCTCTTTAAGCTCCGCCTCGCCGTTGTCCACCAGGTTGTTCACCATCAGATCCAACTTTTCGATCAACTGCACCAGCTTGATCTCCTGTTGGAAATCCACGCTCACGAGGCTATCCCCACCCACGGGATTGACCTGTTCCGAGCGGTTCAGGCCGAAGGCATTCTTCATGGTTCCCTGCAACTTCTTGAACTTCGTGGCGTTCACCGTGGACATCGAGAACAGAATCACGAAAAGACAGAGCAGCAGCGTGGCCATGTCCGCCCAGGAGATGAACCAAAGCGGGGTTCCCTTTTTACAGGTTGGACATTTCTTTGCCATTCTCAAGCATCCTTAATCTGGTGCTAGGATCCACGCCTCATGTTGATCAGGCGGTCAGTTCGCGATGCTTGCGCGACAGGGCCGAGATCAGGGACTTTTCCAGGATACGCGGATTGACGCCACGTTGAATCCCCTGAACGCCATCCATGACCAGTTCGTAGATGACCGATTCGTGGGTGCTGTAATGATGCAGTTTGATGCCGAAGGGGATCACGACGATGTTGGCGACGATGGCACCGTACATGGTGGCCAGGAGCGCGGTGGCCATCGAGGGACCGATCGCATCCGGGTTGGAGAGGTTGGAGAGCAACTCCACCATGCCGATGAGCGTACCCACCATACCCATGGCCGGTCCCGCCTCACCCATGCTTTCGAACATCACCACCCCGACGTGGTGGCGGATCTGCATGTACTCCATCTCCTTGGTGAGGATCTCGCGCAGGTAGGCCGGATCCACGCCATCGACGCAGAAGGTGATGGCGGTCTTTAGGACCGGGTGATGGATCTGCACCTTCTCCAGGGCCAGGATGCCCTCCTTGCGGGCGATGTTGGAGCAGTTGATGATCTGCTCGATGATCTCCTTCGGATGCTCCTTGGGGATCTTGAACAGCTTGGAGAGGATCGCCATGGTGTTCATGATGTCCTCGATGCTGAACTTCACGAAGGTACTGGCGATCAGACCACCGACCACGACGATAAACGCGTGCATGCTCCAAAACAGGGGCAGGTTGTGACCCATCAGACCGAAGACGATCAGAACGGCCAGAACCAGGCCGATGACGGTAGAGATATCCAGTTTCATTGTGCGCACCCCAGAGCTGGTCAAAATGCCAAAATCCTGACGAACCGAACCGGTATCCATCGCATTGACGGAGCCAGTCGCCCGGAAAATCGGCGCATGTCAACCACATCGACAGGCGTTCGATGGCCAAGCAGTAGCAATATTGCAACAAACAGACCAAACAGGATGGGAAACAACCAGGAAAGACTCAAGGCGGGTGTTACCGTGGAGCCACGCACAGGAAGCCCCACGGTAACCATTGGGTCACGTCAGGATTATAATTTCTGCTCGATCTTGGCCCAGGCATCCCGCAACCCGACCGCCCGGTTGAAGACCGGATGGGCAGGCGTGGAGTCCAGATCCCGGTGGAAATAACCGAGCCGTTCGAACTGATACGGCAACGGCTGTCCGGCCTCGGCCAACGCCGGCTCGAATCGGCAGCCATCCAGCACCTCGATCGACTCCGGATTGACCTGCTCCACGATATCTCCCTTGAGGGCATCGGGTTCGGGTACCGCAAACAGCGGATTGTACAGACGCGCCTCCCCCACCACGGAACGGGTCGCCGAGACCCAATGGATCACGCCGGCCACCTTGCGACCCACCGGATTGGCATTGAGGGTGGCTGGATCGTGGTCGCAACGCAATTCAACGATGCGCCCGGTGGACGGATCCTTCACCACCTCGCGACAACGGATCACATAGGCATTGCGCAAGCGCACCTCACCCCCGGTCACCAGCCGCTTGAACTGCTTGGGCGCGCTCTCGCGAAAATCCTCCTCCTCGATGAAGATCTCACGGGTGAAATGGATGGTACGCCGCCCCATGGCCTCGTTCTGGGGGTGATTGGGCGCGACGATCGACGCCTCGTACCCTTCGGGCAACGAATCGATCACCACCTTCAAGGGCCGCAACACCGCCATGGTACGCGGCGAACGGGAATCCAGATCGCTGCGCAGACAGGTCTCGAGCAGGGCATGCTCCACCCGGTTGGGGGATTTGGAGATGCCGATCAGCCGACAGAACTCCCGGATCGATTCAGGGGTGTAACCGCGCCGACGCAGACCGGAGATGGTCGGCATGCGCGGATCGTCCCAGCCGGATACCACCTTGGATTGCACCAGGGCGTTGAGCTTGCGCTTGCTCATCACCGTGTATTCGAGGGAGAGGCGGGAGAACTCGATCTGACGGGGACGGCACGGGATCTCCAATTGATCGAGGATCCAGTCGTAGAGCGGACGGTGATCCTCGAACTCCAGGGTGCAGAGGGAGTGGGTGACGCACTCCAGCGCGTCGGAGATACCATGGGCATAATCATAGGTGGGATAGATCAGCCAGTCGTCGCCGGTGCGGTGATGAGCGACGCGCCGGATGCGGTACAGGGCCGGATCGCGCATGTTGATGTTCGGGGAGGCCATGTCGATCCTGGCGCGCAACACCCGCGCCCCGTCCGGGAACTCCCCGGCCCGCATGCGCCGGAACAGATCGAGATTCTCCGCCACCGACCGCTCCCGATAGGGGCTGTCACGTCCCGGTTCGGTCAGGGTGCCACGATACGCCCGCATCTCATCGGCGGTCAGATCGCACACATAGGCCTTGCCCTTTTCGATCAACTCCTCGGCGAAACGGTAGAGATCGCCGAAATAGTCCGATGCATAGTACTTGCGATCCTCCCAGTCGAACCCCAACCAGCGCACATCCTCCTGGATCGAATCCACATACTCCACATCCTCCTTGGCCGGATTGGTGTCGTCGAAACGCAGATTGCACCGTCCACCCGGATTCTCCGCCGCCACGCCGAAGTTCAGACAGATCGACTTGGCATGACCGATGTGCAGATAGCCGTTGGGTTCCGGCGGAAACCGGGTCTGCAAGCGACCATCGTTGATGCCGTTGGCCAGGTCGTGGGCAATGATGTCGCGAATGAAATCCGCGGAGGGCGCGATGTCGTTCATGAGCGTATGATGAATCGTATTCCGATAGGGTGTTGTGGGAACTCTGGATGAGAAAATATTAGAGGCTGTTTGGTGATTCCATGCATGGAATCACCAAACCAGCACGAATCGAAAAAATCGATTCGTGCTTCTCAAATTGCTGCGCAATTTGGCGGGCCAAGAATGGCCCGCGTCGGCTGTTTGGCATTTGCCAAACAGCCTCTTAATGAATCCTACTCCGATCCCGCGCCAGCGGCAACCGACGGCGACAGACTCTCCTGTCTTTCCGCGATCTGCTGGATACGCTGTCGAATATCGTTCAGGGTGGCGTCGAGGGAGAGCAACAGGTCGTTCTGATTGGCATAGATGCGCGAGCTCTCCTCCTCCTGCTCCTCGATACGGCGCGACAACTCCTCCTGACGGGCGGCCAACCCCTCGATCATCTGACTCGGCCAGGCGGCGGCGAAACGATCCAACTGCTCGCGGGTGGCCCGTTCGAGTTCGTCCATGCGGCGCAGCAGTTTGGCTTGACGTTGATAGAGGTGATCGATGCGCGCATGCACCTCGCCGGCGAGCAGATCACAATCCGTGGGATCACACTTTTTTTCCCTGGCCATGCCACGCCTCCAACCCGCTCCATCCCTCCGGCACCTTCCACCCAGCCAAACCCGCCCACCTTAACATAGGGACGCTCAGTGGGGAAAGTTCTTGTTCAACCGATAGACATACGCCAACACCTCGGCCACGGCCTTGTAGAGATCCGCGGGGATCACCTCCCCCACCGGCACCTTGCCCAACAGGTTCACCAGATCCGGATCCTCCATCAAGGTCACGCCGGCCTCGCGGGCCCTCTTCAAGATGGTCTCCGCCACCAGTCCCCGGCCCGAAGCGGTCACGCGGGGGGCGGTGTCCCGGGCGCGCTGATAGCGCAAGGCCACCGCCCGACGCTGATGCACCGGCAGTTCCGACTCACCATCCTCATCCTTGACCTTGGCCGCGCACATCGAATCACCCCGGTCACAACCATCTGAGACGTTTGAAGATCCACACCTCGATCAGACCGACGATCACCAGCAGCAACCCCTCCATCGCGAAACCCTGCTGGCTGGGAAACCAGGCACTGTCGGCATTCAGGAACAACCCGCTGACGTTGCTCCCGAACCAACCCACCATGAAGGAGAGCGGCATGAAGAAGGCCGACATCATGGTGAGTTTGAACAGCAGATCGTTCAACCCCTCGCTGATGGCGTTGGCCACCGAATCCTGGATGATCCCGGCGGTGTCACGGATCTCGTCGAGATCTTCCAACTGGCGGATGGTTTCGTTGACCACCTCGACCAGACGGGATTTGAGCGACTCCCCCACCCAGGGGAGATCATCGGCCATGAGCCGGGCGATCGCCTCCTTCTGGGGGGCCAGATAACGACGCATGGCCACGGCGGCCACACGCAGATCCCCGAGTTGCTGACGGATCTTGGGCCCGTCCCGGCGGGTCTCATAGGGTTCGTGCTGGGTCAGGGTATACTCTTCAAGATCTTCGAGCTGATCATCCATGCGCTCCAGAATCGTGCCGATGCGCGCGGTGAGCTGTTCCAGGAAGGCGACCAGCAGCTCTCCCGGCGATTGCGGCCCCGATCCATGCTCCATGGTGCGACGGATCTCGTCGATGAAGGCGATCGGACGTCCACGCAGGCTGACGATGCCGATGTCATCCACCCACATGCGCAGGGCCACCATGTCGTGGTAATCGTTGCCGCTGTTTTCGTTGACGCTGCGCAGCATCAACACCGCGCCATCCTGGAAGCGGGTATAGCGGGGGCGGGTCTCGTGGGCCAGCAGCGCCTTGACCGCGCATTCGTCGATGGCCGAGCGGCTCTTGATCCAGTCGATGGCCATCTCGGAGCGGTGATGGAGATGGAGCCAGAAGTGTCCGAGGGAGAAGATGTTCGTGGCCCCCACCTCACTCCAGGCAAGCCCCCGTCCCGCTCCCTGGGCCTCGAAACGCCAGGCGTGAATCAATGGATCGGTGGACACCAGCCGTCACTCCTCAAACTTGAACCAGACACGCACGCAGCAGGCTTCCGGCCCCACGCATCGCGCGGAGGGACGCCAACAAAGAAAATTAAGCAAAATCCGGACCGTTCATTAACAGTTGAACGTGATTTATCATAGATGCTGATTTTGTGAAATATTCTTCACATTTATACCTTTTATAGTTGTATTGCATCGCGATAAAATTCTAAAGATCATCGAAATCCCAACACCCCTTCCCTCCGCTCCCGTCCCGGAAAAAAAATGATCAGATGATGAAATCTTGATGAAATCCTGCCTTGACAAAATGAGTCTATTTAGTTGATTATAGCTCAGTTGGTCCATCCAACGCCACGATCACGCCAATCCCTGCCAAGCTTCAATCAACCCATTCGCATGACCCCATCACAACCCACAAAGTTGTGACATAATTTTATTTTGTTTAAAACATCAATTACTTAAGTTATTAAAGGAGCCGCCATCATGAACACCTCGATGATCGTCATCCTGGGTCTGATCCTCACATCCCTGCTCACCGGCGTCGGCGTCTACGACTACCGCTACAGCCAACGCCTGGCGCAAACCGCCAAAGTCGAGGAGCAGCGCGCCGATGGGCGTGACGCCCTGCTCGAACTGGCCAAACGCCAGGAGATCTTTTTCGCCAAATCCAAAGCCTACACCACCGATCTGGCCGCCCTCGGCTATGCGGACATCACGGATCTGAGCGTTTTCTCCCCGAAAAAACACTACAAACTGGTGATCCTCTCCGCGGACGAAAACAACTACGCCCTCGCCGCCGAACCCCAGGAGGAACAACTCGCCGACACCAAATGCGCCGGCCTGACCCTCACCAAACAGGGAATGGCCAAGAGCGCGCGCGGTCCGGACACCACCGCCTGCTGGCAGCCTCCGGAAAGCTGATCCCGCGCGGTTCCCGAACGCCCCCGCCGCTCCTCTTTCGGCAGCACGGCGCGACGCTCTCCAACCCCCATTCATCCATCCCTTGGGAGGCACCATGGCCCAGGATCGCATCGGCGTGATGCTCGAAACGGTTTCCCGTCTGCATCGCAAGCAATCACTGCCCCATCTGGAAAACCTGCTCGGCAAAACCTCGGAGACCGAGCTGATCGCCCTGTTCAAGGCCATGCGCGACGAAGAGGGGGCACGCATCCTGCCCCTGTTGCCGCGCGTCAAGGCCATCCGCGTGCTAGGCGCCCTCTCCACGGATCAACGGGCCCACCTCGTCTCCCTGGCCGAGACCCGGGAGATCATGCCGATTCTCGAGGATCTGCCCCCCGACGAGCTTAACCAGTTGGCCAGTCGGGTTGACAAACCCAAACAGGAGCAGATCCAGATCCTGCTCAACATGCGGCGACGTCCCACCAACCTGATCGATGACCGCATGATGGGTCGCTCATCCGAGAATGCCGATGGCTCCGTTGCCACGCCGGATGACGAATACGGCACCAGCCCGGAAAAAAGCGTCTCGAGCGACCGCGCCCCGAAGAATCTCGAGAAGGCCCAGATGTTGTTCGAAAACATCCAGACCTTCCATGCCAAGGCCGCCAACCGCACCCTCCAGAACATCATGGGCAAGGCCTATCCCGCGGATCTGGCCGCCGCTTTCGACATGCTCCCGTCCGATATCGTTCCGGAGCTGTTTCTGTTGATCCAGGAGAACGATCAGCGCGCCCGCGTGCTCGGCGAACTTAGCGAGACGTTGCAGCAAACCGTGGTCGGAGCCTGCCGCATCGAAACCCTCCCCCCGGTGGTCGCCCGCATGGCTCCGGACAAGCGCACCGATCTGTTCAGCCATCTGGACAAGGAGATGGCGGAAAAGATCATCGCCCAGCTCGACCAGGAGACCAAGACCGAGATCGAAAATCTCATGCAATATCCCCCCGAGAGCGCGGGCGGCATCATGACCTCCCAGTTCTTTGCCCTGCCCGAGGATACCCTGGTCTCGGAGGCGATCGCGGCGGTGCGCACCCTGCCCACCTACGAGATGGTCTTCTACCTCTACGTTACCGACGAATCGGGACGCCTGACCGGCGTAAGCTCCCTGCGCCAACTGATTCTGGCCAACCCGCGCAAACCGCTGCGGGAGATGATGAATACCCAGGTGGTCCATATCCACACCCACGACCACCAGGAGGAGGTGGTGGAGATCGTGCGTCACTACCGTCTGCTCGGCATCCCGGTGGTGGATGAAATGGGGGTGATGGTGGGTCTGGTGACCGTGGACGACATCTTCCCGATCTTCCAGGACGAGGTCACCGAGGACATGCTCAAGATGGCCGGTGCCCACAGCGACGAAATCGAGGCCGACTCATCCCTGCCGATCGTGCGCATCCGTCTCCCCTGGCTGATGCTGGTGTTCCTGGGTGGCATCGCCGGGGTCGGCATCTACCACTATTTCGAGCAGGAGGTGCTGGAGATGATCTCCATGATCTACTTCCTGCCCGTGGTCACGGCCCTGGCCGGCAATGTCGGCAACCAGTCGGCCACGGTGGTGATTCGTGGATTGCGCACCGGCGAGATCAAGGCCAACGCCTTCTGGAAGGTGGTCTTGCGGGAGGTCGGAGCCGGTTTCCTGATGGGTATCCTGGCAGGGGGTCTGCTCGGTGGTACCGCCTACATCCTGTTCCAGAAGATCGATCTGGTGCAGGTCGTGGCCACCGCCGCCGCCCTGACCATCACCCTGGGCAGTCTCATCGCCACCACGGTTCCATTGATCCTGGGACGCAAGGGCGGTGATCCGACCGCGTTGACCGGACCCATGCTGACCACCATCATCGATGTCTCCGGAATCGCCAGTTACTTCCTGATCGCCCACTTTTTCATCGATTGACGGTTGTCTGGAGCCATCCACATTGACACTCTCCCACCCTCGGCACCGAACGGAGGCGCGCCATGAGCAATGACGCCGGATCGATCTACGCCTATCAGATCGACAAACAAGGCAAGGCCCAGGCCATCGGATGGCATGAAATCCGCACCTGGAAACCGGAAAACGGCTATTACTGGCTGGTGAGCCGCCCGGAAGGGGAAGAGACGCGCCGCTGGTTGCAAAACGAAAGCGGACTCGATCCCCAGGTGGTCGCCACGCTCTTGAACGACGACAATCGCCCCCAGACCACCTTCTCCGCCGAGGGAACCCTGATCACTCTGCGTGCCATCAATCAGGGACGCGCCAACGAGGATGACGACGATCTGGTCGGCGTCAACATCTGGGTGGATCAGACGCGCATCATCGTGATCCGCATGCGCAAAATCCTCGCCTGCGACGACGTGCGCAACGAGCTTAAAGAGGGACAGGTCCCCCGCGACACCGGCGAACTCTTCGCCCGGTTGATCGATCGGATCATGAGCCGCCTCAGCCCCTTCACCAGCCGCATCGACCACGAACTCGATCTGTTGGAGGACCGCATTCTGCTCGCGTCCAAGATCGGCACCACCCAGCAGGAGCTGTCGGTGATGCGCCATCGCATCATTACCGCCCGTCGCTATCTGATGCCCCAGCACGGGGTGCTCACCTCCCTGTACGGCGACCGGGCCTTCTGGCTCTCGGACCCCTGCAAGCGGCAACTCCGCGAGGCCAACAGCCACATCAACCGCGCCATCGAGGACATCAACTCCTGCCGCGAGCATGCCGCCCTGTTACAGGACGAGATCATGGCCCGGCTCGATCGCAACATGAACCGCACCATGAAAATCATCGCGGTCTTCACTGCCTTCCTGTTGCCGATGAACGCGGTGACGAGCCTTCTGGGCACCAACATCGAGGGGATACCCGGTCAGGCCGGCACCAACACCCCGTATGGCTTTCTGTTCGAATGCATCGGTCTGTTCGCGTTGATGGTGATCTGCTACATGGTCTTCAAACGGTTGCGGTGGTTCGAGGAGGATTGAGGCACGGACATTCCGTCATGCCACAAGCACCCCGTGCACACCTCGCCATCAAACAAAAAAAAGCCCACTTCGATTCCCGAAGTGGGCTTTTCGCTTTCCTCGAACCATGACCGCCACGTTCACGCGCGGGGCGGTCGGCCACGGCGACCGGCGCTACAGTTTGAACACCAGGAAGGCCACGGTCAGATAGTTGATCGAGCCCACCATGTCGATGAAGGCCAGGGCCAACGGCCCGGCGGCCACTGCCGGATCCGCGCCGAGACGCTTGAAGAAAAAGGGCAACGACATGGCGATGGCCGCCGAGAAGGTGATGCTCAACGTCATCGCGATCCCGAGGGTGATGGAGAGCAACGGATTCTGGAAGATCAGGTAGGATGCCCCGGCCAGACAGAGACCGTACACCGACCCTTGAATGACGTTGATCCCAAGCTCCTTGAACAACAGTCGGAAAAAGTGTGAATTGTGAATGGTGCCAAGCGCCAGGCCGCGCACCACCACCGCGCCGGTCTGACTGCCCGCGTTGCCGGACATGCCGATGACGATCGGGAAGAAAAAGGCCAGTTGCACCACCCGTTCCAGGATCTCCTCGAACCCTTCCAGGATCGCCGAAACCAGGATATAGGCGATGAAGGCGGTGATCAGCCAGGGGACGCGGGTACGGAAAATCTTGAACGGCGACTGGGCCAGGACATTGGTATCCTTGGAGCCGATACCGGCCATCTTCAGGATGGCGTTGGTGTTCTCCTCCTGGATGATCTCGATGAGATTGTCGATGGTGATCTGTCCCACCAGCACGCCGAATTCGTCCACCACCGGCATGGCCAGCAGGCGATAACGGCTGATGAGGTTGGCCACCGAGCCCTGGGGGGTATCGACATGCACCTTGATCAAACGGGTCTGGGTGAACTCCCGCAGGCTCTTCTTCGGATCGGCCACAATCAAGCGCCGCAGGGAGCAGACACCGATCAGCCGCTGCATGTCGTCGAGGACATAGAGATAAAAGATCGCATCGTGGGAGGAGAGGGCCTGGATTGCCAGAATCGCATCGCCGGCGGTGGTCTGATCCGACATGGCGATGATGTTGGTCTCCATCAGACTGCCGGCGGTACCCGGCTTGTAGATGATATCGTCCTCATCTCCGGACCGTTTTTCGAAGCGGTTCAATACCAGGGAGAGCCGCTCGGCCACCTCCGGCTCCAGACCGGTCAGGGCCATCTGCCGCACCTCCGGGGGGAGGGTGTCTAGGATGCTCCTGATATGCTCGCCGGGGCAGTTGGTGACCACGTAACGACGATGATCATCATCGAGTTCGGTCAACACCTGGGCGGCATGGGAGGGAGGCGCGATCCGGCAGAAAAGCTCCATGGCGCGCGGGCCGGGAAAACCGTTAAGCACCTCACCCAGGTCGGCGGGCTTGAGTTTGCTCAACAGTTGGGTCAAATGGGCGGTCGCCCCGCGACGGTGCAGACGCACGATCGCCTCGGCGATGTTGTTGTTTTTTTGGGCGGGCTTGGCCGCTGCCTTATTGTCATCCAGAACCATCATGGCCATGGCGGAATCCTCATCGAATCAAAGAGTCATTATCGCGTCATCGCACGGGACGAAAGCCGTCTCACAAGCCGTAGACCGCCGTGGCGATCAACAGATAGTTGATCACCCCGAGCACATCGACCGTGGTCAATACATAAGGGCCTCCACCCACCGCTGGATCATGACCCATCTTCTGGAGCAACAGGGGGAGACTCGAGGCGATCACCCCGGCGTAGGTGATGTTGCTCAGGATGCTGATTCCCACCACGAAGGCCAACGTGGTGCTTTTGAAGACCACCAGCGCGTAACCGGAGAGACAGGCCCCGTAGAAAAGCCCGATGAGGATGCCGGTCTGGGTCTCCTTGAAGAGGAGCGCGAAGTAGTCGCTCACCTGGATCACGCCGGTGGCCAGACCACGCACCGCCACCACGGCGGTCTGACTGCCGACATTGCCAGCCATGCCGAAGATCATGGGCATGAAGAAGCTCAACTGGATCACCTTGGACATGGTGTCCTCGAAACGACCGAGAATCCAGGCCGCGGCCAGTCCACCCAGAAACGGGGCCGCCAACCAGGGCAAACGACTGCGCGCCACGCTGGTGATCGATTCGGAGAGCAGGCTCAGTTTATGCTCGGCATCGGCGCCCACCGATCTCATCATCGATTCGGTATCCGCGTTCTGAATCACATGGATCAGATCGTCCACGGTGATGATGCCCCGCATCACCCCCAAATCGTTGACCACCGGGATGGCCATGAGATCCATTTCCGTGACGATCTTGGCCGCCTCGGTCTGGGGGGTATCGACGTTGACGGTATTCACCCGGTCGTCCATGATGTCGCGCACCAACCGGTTGGGCGGCGAGAGCAGCAGACGTTTCAGGGAGCTTACACCCGTCAGTCGCTGCTGCTCGTCGAGCACGTAGACGTAGAAGACGAACTCGTGATAGGGCAGACCGCGCAACGCCTCCAGGGCCTCCTTGGCGGTGACGCTCTCCTCGATGGCGAAGAACTGGGAGTTCATGATGTGACCGGCGGTATCCGGAAGGTATTGCAGCAGGGTCTGCACCTCCTTCTGGGTCTCCCGGTCCAGGGCGTTCATGAGGTGCTGCCCCACCTCAGGGTTGAGCTGACCGATGATGTGACCGCGGGTATCCGGCGGCAGGCTCTCCAAAATCGGCACGGCGCGATCCAGGCTGCACACCGAGATGATGTGGATCTGGAAATCCTCGTTGAGTTCCTTCAGGGTTTCGCCGGCGTGCTGGGGCGAGGTGATGAAATTGAAGATGTCCGCCGCCTCGTCGAGATCCTCGGAGGTGTTGATCACCTGGGCGATGTCGGCGGGAAGCAGTTTGTCGAGAATGCGGGAGAGTTGGGCATTGGCCCCCTTGCGGTAGAGGCGACGGATCGTCTCCACAAATCGGGGAGCGTGACCGGACTCCATGGGTGCTTGCGGTTCGTCAACCACGATCATGCTCATGTCGCGTCCTTCCTTACTTAAAAAGATTGGAATATCCGATTAACGAAAAAGAAGAGGTGGCAAGAGGTTTTGGACGCACCGGTACGAGGAGCTGTCGCGCGCTGGAAAATGGGGCAGGCGACAACATACAAAACGCCATCTCGGAGCTGTTGCGATACAACAACCCATTTTCAGGAAGCTTTTGGAAAAAACAATCCCTGACGAGGCGTTCAATCAGGTTTGGGAATGGACTCTGGCGGGCTTTGCTAAGGAGGGGGGATGCGGATGGCGGAACGGATTCAAGCCATGTCACCCTCCTGACAGCGCGTCAGAGTCACCAAACTCGGTGCGTCCACACATCCTCCGTTAAAAGTTAACACTTTTCACAGTTTAGCAAATCATGTGAATTGTGTCAATAGATTCTGTTAAGAATGTGAAAAAAAATTCTCTAAATCGGGATTGAACCTGAACAGAAACTTGAACTGCCTGGATGCTATCTGCTATTCTGTTGGCTAAAATACCGATGGATCACAAAATACAACTACAAGAAAATCAAGCAACACAAAACGAACGAGAAACGAGGCTATCACCATGAACGATACCGATGTCGCGATGACAGATCCCTGCAAGGTCGTGCTGCTGGCCACCGACGGGTCGGAATTCTCCGCCGGGGTCGAATCCGTGGGCCTCGAACTGGCGCAACACAGCCAATCCCATCTCCACCTGTTGCGCCTGCTCCTGGCCGAACCCGGCACCGACGCCTCCATCGTCGAAGAGCAGGACGCCAACCTGAAACTCGACCAGATCGCCAACCAGTGCCTCGCCTCCGGCATCGAGCATACCCGCATGATCCGCCCCGCCGAGGATCCCACCACCGGCATCCTCACCGCCGCCCAAGAGATCGATGCCCAGTTGGTCATCGTGGGCCGGCGCGGACGCCGGGGACTGGCCAAGAACAACGTCGGCGAGGCCACCACCAAGCTCCTCGACAAACTGGAGTGCTCGATCCTGGTGGTCCCCCGCCTCTTCTCCTTCTGGAGCAGCGGCGTCCTGCTGGTGATCGATCCGGACGAAACCGCCGGCGACCAGGCCGCCCTGGTGGCCATCCGTCTGGCCCACGGGGCCAACATCCCCTTGACCATTCTGCTGGTGGTGGATGAAAAGGATGAAGCGTGTCGCGACGCCAATCTCATCGTCAACCGGCTGGTCGCCATGGCGCAACTGCATGGGGTCTCCGCCGAGGGACTGGTGCATGGCGGTGATCTGGACGAGGTGGTACTGGAGGTGGCCCGACAACGGTCCGACGATCTGATCGTCTGCGAACCGCGTGACCGCTCCATGTTCGACCGGCTGTTCAACATCAACGATCTGGTGAAGCTGATCGGCAAGGCCAACTGCCCGGTTCTGGTGGTCAAGGGCGCACCCAAAACCGATCAGGCGTGACCACCCGCCCGACTCCACCCCTCTCGCGCTGGCAACGTCTGCGACGCTACCTGCGCGCCTGCTCCTTCATCGAACGGGAGGTGTGGGATCGTCCGACCCGTTTCTCCCACTGGGCCCTGGCCGCCATGCTGGTCGCGGCCCTGTTCACCGGCTGGTTTGACCCCTCCTGGCAGTTGGATCGACACCTGCTGATCGGCGGCATGATCGCTGGATTGCTGCTGTTCCGATTGGTGTGGGGGCTGTTCGGTTCGGAGTTCAGCCGCTTCACCAACTTCATGCCCACCTCCAAGGCGCTGCGCGCGGATGTTGCCTCCCTCTTGCAGGATCGCCTCAAACTCCCCACCCCCGGCATCTCCCCGGCCAATGGCCTGATCAGCCTGATGCTCTGGCTGATCCTGATCGCTCTGATGTTCAGCGGGCTCATGGCCTACGGTGGCGAGGAGCATCTCGGCCCCTTCGCTTCCCTGGTCTCCTTCAAGGCTGGCGAAACCGCGCAGCGGATCCACGCTTTCCTGTCCCTGGTTCTGATTGCCCTGGCCGGATTGCACTACTGGATCGTCTCCAGGGAGAGCCGGTTGACCCGCATCCCACTCATCCGGGGGATGATCACCGGCTGCAAGCCCCTGGATCCGGAACTCCCGCGGGATTCGGAACGCTCCGCCCACGCCGTGTGGGCGATGCTGCTCGGCATGGTGTTGATGTTCGCCATCGACCACGCCTCCAAAACCCTCGGCCAACTTCCCATGGACGGCTGGCGTCCCCTCCACTACCCGACGATCTATCAGGGCCGGTGCGGGTCCTGCCACTGGACCATCCATCCGAGTCTGATGCCCGAGGAGCGTTGGCGCGAATTGTTGCACCATCTGGGGGATCACTTCGGACAGCGCGTCAGCCTCACCGGCCAAGAGGCGATCACCATCAGTTCGTTCGTGCTGGTGCACGCCTCCGAGGACTGGGATACCGAAGCCGCGCACCGCTTCCGCAAATACGCGGACGAGACCGTCAAGGGGATCAGCGACCACCCAGTCTGGCGCAAGCTCCACGCCCGCATGGATCCGAACCTGTTTGCCACCCCGCCAGTCAACAAGCCGAACAACTGTCCGGTCTGCCATCACGACGCCCTGAGCGGGCGGTTCGATCGCCACGCCATCCATCTGCCGCGCCCGGCGGGGCAACTCCCCACGCCGTGAGCAAGCGTGGAATGGTGGGCGCACACCTTTTGCCAGTCATGAACCTGGAACGTTGTTCCCGGATGGGTGCCAGGCCATCAGAAAGGTCTGCGGCGTGACGATCCGGAACCCGAAGCTCTCGCCAAGCTCCAAGAGATCCCGGTCACCCGTGATCAGGAGATCGACGCGACCGCACAGCGCCAGCTCCAGAAATTTATTATCCTTGGGATCCCTGCAAACGGATATGGCATGGGTGATGGATACGCGTTCGGCCTGAATCAGGAGCGTTCCCAGAAAGTGCACAAAGGGGGGGACAACAATGCTGATATTTTCGGGCGTGCCGACCCCAAGCAATTCGTCGCGCGTGGCATCCGACCTCAACAGCGTGGCATGCCGCGCGACCGAGCGTACCAACCGCGCTGGCGTGGATGACTCCTTCATCGCCGCACGCAACAGCACGTTGGTATCAAGGACGACTCTCATGTCCAGAACGGATTCTGGTGCGCCACAGCCTCCGTGACCCTCTCGACCTCTTCGCGAGCCGATTCGATCAGGGCATCGATCGCCTCATCATCGCCAAGGCCAGTGGACAAAACACGCAACCGCGCTTCCAGACGGCCAGGAACCACCTCATCCTCGGGATCGACCGCCACCCAGACCTTGCGTGCCGAAGAGAGCCCACGCCGCGACAGCTCTCCAGGGAGCTTCCCAGCGTGCATTCGATGATCTCCATGGCGGCGGGATTCATCTTCCCCTCCTGGGCTGCATTGACAACGATGCGGAATTCTAACCCACTGGCAAAGCGAAAAACAAGACGATTCAAGAACGTCATACTCCATCTCACGCCTGGGGGACGTCCTCACGCCTCGGTGTGAAAGCCGCTCCCCAGACCCAGGAATTGCGCCCGCTCCGCCTTCATGCCGCCCGCGCCGAGCATGGCCAGATCCAGGGAGTGCAATGGCACGCCCGCCTCCAGCAACGCGCCGCGCAGCTCCCCCACCCCGCCGCGCAGGGCCACCAGCGACGCCTCCTCCTGGGCCGAGATCGCCACCCGCACCAGACCCGCCCCATGCTCCAGCCGGGCTTGCACCATGCCCATGCGGGTCATGTTCAACGACAGCAGCACCGACAGCAGCGACCCATCCCCGGTTTTCCCCTCCTTGCGTCGCCGGTCGCGCTCGCGGCGCCATACCGCCTCGCCCAGCCCCCCATCGTTCATCCAGAACAGACGGTACCCCAACAGATAGGCCCCCTCCTCGGGAGAGGCCGCCGCCTGGGGGAGAATGTGCTGCAAGGCCAGCAGATCCCCGAGGCGCTGCAAGGCATGACGCGCGCCGGCCACCTCGGCGGCCACCTCCTCGCGGGTGGCGGGGGTGGTGGCATTGGCGGGCTGAGTCGGTTCGTGTCGCAGATGCTCGGCGGCCTGACGCACCAGACGTACCGCGTCCGCCACCTCCTGGCGACTGCCGGCCTCGAGTACCCGCGTCAATCCGGCGAGATCCCCTTTCATCAGATCCCCCAGCCCCACGTTCGGCAGGGCCCGTTGCAGCACCCCGGCCAGGGTTTCGCGACCCGCCACCAGCACCCCGGAGCGCCCCCCGGCCAGCAGCGCCGACTCCCCGGTCCCGCCGGTGGCGCCGCGCGCCAGACCCGAGAGCAGCATCAGACGACCCAGCAGCTCCGGCCCCCGCGCCAGGCTCTGTTCGGCGGTCTGGGCCAGTTGCGCCGCCCCACCCGACTCGCTCGCCACCAGCCGCACCCCCACCTCCGGGGTCAAACGGGTCACCTCCAGGGTCACCTGTTCACCCGCTTGCAGGGCGTAACCACCCGAGAACGAAATACCGGAACCATTGGGAAAACGGATCACCCCCTGACCATCCGCGCCCACGTTCGCGACGCGACCGGCCAGCATCTGACCTTCGAAGAGTTCCGGAATGTCGGGCGCGGAGAACGGCGTGGAGGAGACGGGACCGCTTGCGCCGGGGGATGGCGGGATGAAGGAGAGGATCATCGCGGACCGAGGGTGGAAAAATGGGGGAATTGGGTGCTGGGATATCCATCAAAAGGGTTCCGGGAGGATGATGCCCCCCGGAACCCGGTACCACGGGAATGATATCACCCCTTAATCGCGCTCATCCTGCTGGCCCCGGTGGAGACGCTTGAGCAAACTCACCTCCTCCACCGCCAGACCGGTCTCGGTGACCACCCGATCCTCGTCCACGCCGTTGGAGAGCAACAGACGGGCCTCGCGATAGGCATCGGACATGCTCGCGGGCTGGCCGGATTCGTTCATCTTGGCGGAATGGCCCATGCCCGCCCCCATGCCGATATTCCCCGGATTCGGACGGGACATGTAGTGCAGATCGGCCTGGATCCCTTGCAGATCCTTTTTCAATTGCTCGGGAATGGTCCGTATCGCCTCCCCCAGGCGTGCCTCCAGCGCGGCGATCTCCCGATGCATGGCATTGATGCACTCGGCGGGATCGAAGGTCTCGACGTCCGGCTCGGCGGGCGTGGTGGCCCTGGTCTCCTCGCGCAGTTTCTGCACCTGCTGGAACACCATGAAGACGGCCAAATAAAGGACCAGGAAACAGACGACAACGAGAAGATTCCACATGTTCACGAGATTCGCCCCAATACCCGTTTCATCCGCGCCCGCATGCGCAAGGCGGCCTTGCTGTGCAGTTGGGAGATGCGCGACTCGGTGAGTCCGAGCACCTCCCCGATTTCACTCATGGTCAACTCTTCGAAATAATACAGCGTGACAACCAGTCGCTCCTTTTCCGGCAGGGCGGAGATCGCCTCGGACAAGGCCAGACGCAGTTGTTGCAGACCGATGCTCTCCACCGGATCGATGATCTCCGGATCCGCGAGCATCTCCAGCACGTCCCACTCCTCCTCGTCCAGGGAGGGGCGCAGATCGTCGAAGGAGAGGATGGCGATGCCACGCACCGCGTCAAGACTGCGATAGAATTCGTCCAGGGAGAGGCCGAGATGGGCGGCCACCTCCTGATCCTCGACCGACTTGCCCATCTGCCCCTCGAGCAGCAGATAGGTCTCCTGGATCTGGGCCGCGGTCTGACGCACCGCGCGCGGCACCCAGTCCATGGAGCGCAGTTCATCGAGAATCGCCCCGCGCACCCGGAATTCGGCGTAGGTCTGAAACTTGATGCCCCGGTGCGGATCGAATTTCGACACCGCGTCGATCAGGCCGAGAATCCCGACCTGGACCAGATCATCGATCTCCACCGATTGGGGCAGCTTCATCGAGATGCGGCTGGCCACGTACTTGACGATCGGCGCATACTTGAGGATCACCTCGTCGCGACTCAGCCCCTCCCAGGTCGCGCCCTGATCGTTGTCCGCCGGATCCTTGAGGCTCTCCGCCTTTTTCTGGGTGACCGCCGCCATCATCGCCCCTGCGACTCCGAATTCATGAGCGTATCGTCGAGCAGACGCCGCCAGAAAAAGATCATCCGTCCCTCTTCGTGACGTTTCTCGCGCCACAGACGCATCAGACTGGTGGCGATCTTCTGGAACGACCGGGAGACCATCGCATCCGGATGGGTGATGGAGACCGGTTTCTGCACCCGCACCGACTGGGCCAGAAGCGCGTCCTCGGGGACCGATCCGACGAAATTCAACACCACGTTCAAGAACTTGTCCGCCACCTGCGCCAGGGTGCGGTAGACATCCTTGGCCTCGGCGTCATCACGGACCTGATTGATCACCAGGTCGAAATGAGAGGCGCGATGGTTGAGGAACAGCACCTTCATCAGGGCATAGGCATCGGTGACGCTGGTGGGATCCGGGGTGGCGATCACCATGATCCGCTCCACGGCGAGCACGAAGAAGCGGACATTCTCGGAGATTCCGGCGCCGGTATCCACCAACACCACGTCGAAATCGGCGTTCCAGTGGTCGATGTGATCCATCAGGGAGAGTTTCTGCTCCTCGGTGAGGGAGGAGAGTCCGGCGACACCCGATGCCGCCGGCAGGATGGTGATCCCTTCCGGACCCTGGATGGCCACCTGGTCGAGGGTCAACCGATCCTCGAGCACGTCCTGGATGGTGAATTGCGGGGACTCGATGCCCAACACCACGTCGATGTTGGCCAGGCCGAGATCCGCGTCGATCAGGAGCACCTTGAGGCCCTGTCGGGCGTACTGAATGGCGAGATTGACCGTGATCAGGGTCTTGCCGACACCACCCTTGCCACTGGTGATGGCCATGGTGTGGGGCACCTTGCGTTGCGACAACTCCTCGTTAACCGGCGGAGCGGCAAGCGGACCCTTGACCATCCCAGCCGCCTTGCGGCGCTCGGCCAACTCCATCAACGTCGCGACTTGATTGTCCAGATCCTTGATCATGACTCCCCCGCCACACCGCCATCCCGTTGGTCGGGATCCACCGGTTCAGCACGGAAAAAAGGTGAATTTCTTTTCACAACCCCACCAATTCTAGCAATTCGCATTCCAAGCGTGATGCGCGCCACGCCACCCGATCACAGTTCCAGATCGCGCTCCTCCAGAAACCAGCGCGCCATGGTCTTGGGTGACATCCAACCGAGATTCTCCGGCACCCGCTGCCCATCGGTATACATGGTCAAGGGCAATCCGGCGCGCACCGCCACGTTGAGGATGCCCCCATAGGTGACGGTCTCGTCGAGCTTGGTGAAGATCAGTCCGGTCGGTTTCAACACCGAAAATCGTCTGAAAATCGCCTGTTGCTCGGTTTCACGCACGTTGGCGGCCATGGTCAGGATCACCTCGCGATCATCCCCCATGATCGGCAGCAGACCGGCGGTGGAGTTGACCTGACGACGGTTGTAGGGGCTCGATCCCACGGTATCGACCAGCACGAAGTCGCAGCGGTTGAGCGAATGGAGCCCGGCCTTGACCTCCGACAGGGTACGCGCCACCACCAGACGAACCTGCAACAGCTTGGCATAGGTCTCCAACTGCGCCACCGCGCCGACGCGGAAGGTGTCCAGGGTGATCATGCCCACCGAACGCTGACGGTTTAAAATCAGATCCGCCGCCAGTTTGGCGAGGGTGGTGGTCTTGCCGACTCCGGTCGGACCCACCAGCACGATCACCCGCGACTTGCCATCGAGGGGGTCGCGGAATTTCAAGGTACGGGCAAAGGCCACGTCCAGGCCGCGCTCCTTGCCGGACTGATCCATCATGGCGATCTTGCGGGCGATCGGCTCCTCCACGCCGTGCATCAGCATGGTGCCGTAGTGGCGCTTGCCCATCATGTCGAGCCCCGAGGCATCGCCCACGATGGGAAACTCCGGGGGGAGATCCCCCAAAGTCGGCACGATCGGTGTCGGCATCGGCATTTCCGCCTCGCGACCCCGTGCGTTCGCCCCGCCTGGGGTCAGACGAGGGGCGGCGCGCTCCGAGCCGCGGGGTGCCGAACGGGCCGGTGGGGCGGCATCCTCGTCCATGTCGATGTGATCATCCACCACCGCCGAGAACCGTCCCGCCTCGGCGCGGGCCGTGCCACCCCCTGCCGCGGCCTGGGAGGCCGGACTCGGACAGGCGGTCACCTCGATCATGGTCTTGCCCAGGGCCAGACCACCCGGTCCCTTCTCCCGAATGCTGCGGGTGGAGAGAATCACCGCGTCGGCGCCAAGTTGATCCTTGACGATCTGGAGCGCCTCGCGCATGTCACGCGCCTGAAATTTGGAAATGTTCATGATACGGTCAGATCCTTGAACGTTTTCAATCAATCATGCCATCACGAAAGCGTCACCGTGCCCAGGGAGTGGACCGGGATGTTCGTGGGGATCTCGTTTTGCGACAGCACCGCCAGGTGCGGCAGGCTCGTCTCCGCCGCCTGCTTGAAGAACGGTCGCGCCCGTGCTCCGGTGATGATCACCGGCTGCTGCACATGCGCGGCGATGCGATCCACCGACTCGCGGATGCGCACCATCAGCAACCCGGCGGCCCTGGGCGCCAAGGAGAGATAAGAGCCGTACTCGCCATCGACGATCGCCTCGTTGACAAGGTTCTCCGCATCCGCCCCCAGGATCAACGCGGACAGGCGTCCCTCGTCATCCAGGTAGCGGGTCACCAGCGAACGGGCCAGGGCCTGACGGGAGAGTTCCACCAACTGCGACGGCTGCTTGACGACCCGGGCATAGTCGGAGATGGTCTCCAGAATGGTGCTCATGTCGCGGATCGACACCCGTTCGCGCAGCAACCCTTGCAGCACCTTCTGGAGCGTGCCCAGGGTGATGACGTGGGGAATCAGCTCCTCGACCAGTTTGGGTTGCCCCTTGGCGGTCAGGTCGAGCAGGTTCTGCACCTCCTGGCGATTGAGCATCTCGTGGGCATGGGTATGCACCAGTTCGGTGATGTGGGTGGCCAGCACCGTCGAAGGATCGACCACCGTGTAGCCCATCATCTCGGCGCGCTCGCGGTCGTTGCCGGATATCCACAACGCCGGCAGTCCAAAGGCCGGTTCCACGGTGGGAGCGCCTTCGATCCGCCCGGAGACCGCGCCGCCCTCCATGGCCAGATACTGGGAGGGCTTAAGCTCCCCGCGTCCCACCTCGACCCCGCGGATCATGAAGGCGTATTCACCGGGACGGAATTGCAGGTTATCCTTGATGTGGATCGGCGGCACCACGAAACCCATGTCCGAGGCGAACTGTTTACGAATGGAGCGGATTTTCTCCAACAAAGTTCCCTGCTGACTCTCATCCACCAGCGAAATCAGGCCGTAACCCACATCCAGACGCAACAGGTCCAAGGCCAGGAAATTCTCGATCGGCTCTTCGGTCAAGGCTTCGCTCTGGGCGCGGATGGTCTCGGAGCGGGCCTCAACCAGTTCCGCCTTCTCCAGACGCTTGAAGAGGGTGTAGGCCCAACCGCCCATCAGGATCGCCAACAGCGAGAACGGCACGGTGGGCATGCCCGGCAGGATGGCGAACAGACCGAGTACCAGGGCGGAGAGCAGAATCACCCGCGGTTGGGCGGTGATCTGGCCGCCGACCTGATCGCCGAGATTCTCGTCCGAGGTGGCGCGGGTGACCAGGAAACCGGCGGCGGTGGAGATCACCAGGGCCGGAATCTGCGCCACCAGGCCATCGCCGACGGTGAGGATGGTGTAGATGTTGGCCGAATCCGCGGCGGAGAGGTTGTGCTGGCCGACGCCGATGATGAAACCGCCGATGATGTTGATGAAGACGATGATGATGCCGGCCACGGCATCCCCGCGGACGAACTTCGAGGCACCGTCCATGGCTCCGAAGAATTCCGACTCCTGTTCGATCTCGCGACGCCGGGTCTTGGCCTCGGTCTCGGAGATCAGACCGGAGTTCAGATCCGCGTCGATGGCCATCTGCTTGCCGGGCATTTTGTCCAAGGTGAAGCGGGCGGCCACCTCGGCGATGCGCCCGGCACCCTTGGTGATGACCACGAAGTTGATGATCACCAGGATGGAGAAGATGATCATACCCACCACCGGATTGCCCCCGACCACGAACTGGCCAAAGGAGCGGATCACCTCGCCGGCGGCCCCCTCGCCCTCGGCGCCGTGCAGGAGGATCAGTCGGGTGGTGGCGATGTTGAGCGACAGACGGAACATGGTGGTGATGAGCAACACGCTGGGAAACGACGAAAAATCCAGCGGTCGATGCACATAGACGGTCGTCAGAAGGATGACGATGCCCAAGGAGATGTTGACGGACAGGAACACGTCCAAGAGCCAGGAAGGAATCGGGATGATCATGATGCCCAGCACCGTGATGATGCCCAACGCCATGACGATATCGTTCAGTCCTTTGAATCGTTTAAAGAATTGTGTCATGCTTCTCTAGCTCCCACAAGTCCACGTCGAGCCGTCCGGATCCGATCCGGAGAATCCCTGTCAGACATCAAGCAAGTATCATGCCCAGGATTCCGAAACCTTTTCGCGGTCATCCCCCTTCCCTTCGCCCCCGCCATGACCGTACAATGGATCCATGCGTGTCCGCGCGCCGCGCCGGGTCACGCCTTGTCCACTCCACCGCACCCTTGCGTATCATCCCAGGAATCCGATGAACACCGCAGAATCTTCGCCACCCGGCTCGGTCGGGATCGTCCAGACCCAGTATGTGGAGCTGTTCACCGATGGCCGCTCCGCCCTGCGCCTGGATTGCGGGGCCACCCTCGCGCCGGTGCGGGTCGCCTACGAGACCTACGGCACCTTGAACGCGGACAAGAGCAACGCCATCCTCATCTGCCATGCCCTCTCCGGCACCGCCCACGCCGCCGGTCGCCATCGCCAGGAGGATCGCAAGCCGGGCTGGTGGGACAACTTCATCGGACCAGGCAAACCCTTCGACACCCATCGCTACTTCGTGATCTGCTCGAACAACCTGGGCGGCTGCGACGGCACCACCGGCCCGTCGAGCATCGATCCGGCCACCGGCAAGCCCTTTGGCCTGAGCTTTCCGATGATCACCATCGGGGACATGGCCCGGTTGCAAAAGGCGCTGGTCGATCACCTCGGCATCCCGTGCCTGTTGGCCGTGGCCGGTGGCTCCATGGGGGGGATGATCGCCCTCCAATGGGCCCTGGACTATCCGGAAAGCCCGCGCGCCTGCGTCATCATCGCCTCCACGCCGCGCCTGTCGGCCCAGAACATCGCCTTCAACGCCGTGGCGCGCCAGGCGATCATGGTCGATCCCAACTTCAACGGCGGCGACTACTACGGTGACAATGTCCCCCGCCCGGTCAACGGACTGGCCCTGGCGCGCATGGTGGCCCACATCACCTATCTGTCGGAAAAGGGGCTGCACGAAAAATTCGGTCGTCAACTCCAGGATCGGTGCGAACTCTCCTTCGGTTTCGAGCGCGACTTCGCGGTGGAGAGCTATCTGCACTATCAGGGCTCCTCCTTCGTCAACAAGTTCGACGCCAACACCTACCTCTACATCACCAAGGCCATGGACTACTTCGATCCCTTCCCGGATCCGGAGACCACGGCCAAACAGCTCCACAAGGTGGCGGCACGAATCCTGGTGATCAGCTTCGACACCGACTGGCGTTTCGACACCTCCCGTTCCAAGGAGCTGGTCAAGATGCTCAACTGGCATCAGAAAAACGTCACCTTCGAGCAGTTCCGCTCGATCCATGGCCATGACGCCTTCCTGCTCGAAGATCCGCTCTACATGGAGTCCCTGACCTCCTTTCTGAAACGGTTGCACCTGGAAACCCGCCATCCGAACCGAAGCGACCCCTGATCATCCGGAGGAGACCAGAGCCGTGGGACGCACCAGCGATGCCAAGGAACGCCTGATCCAGAGCGGCATGGAACTCCTGCACGCCGGCGGTTACGCCCGCGCCGGGGTCCAGGTGATCTGCGAACGCGCCGGCGTGCGCAAGGGGAGTTTCTATCACTTTTTCGCCTCCAAGAGCGCCCTCGGTCTGGCGGTGCTGGAGCGGTTGCACAACGAATCCAACCGTCTCCTCGACGAGGCCCTGGCCCCGGACCTCCCCCCCGAGGGACGCATCGCCCGACTCTTCGACCGGGCGGCGGCGATCCAGGAGAACTTTCGCGCCGAGACCGGCACGGTCAAGGGGTGTCCGTTCGGCAACCTGGCCCTGGAGATGAGCAACGAGGACGAAACCTTCCGGCTCTATCTGACCCGCGTCCTGCGCGAGATGATCAACCGTCTGGAAGAGGCCATCGCCCCCCTCACCCTACACGAAGAGGCCAAGGCCATGGCCGAGGCGATCTTCTCCCTGCTCGAGGGGGCGATCCTGTTGGCCAAGGCGGAAAACGATCCGGAGGTGATCCGGCGCATGGGCGAAATGGCCGCGCGGATTCTCGTGGCCGCGCCCGCCCCGACCCCCTGATGCCACCAGGCCGTCCCACCCGCGGACCCAGGGTCCGACTTCACTCTCTTCCCGCTTGAAGATCCAACGACCATGGGTATCGCAACCGATCTTGTCATCATCGTGCTGGCCGCCCTGCTCGGCGGGGGTATCGCCCACCTGCTGCGTCAACCGCTGATTCTCGGCTACATCCTGGCCGGCGTGGCGGTCGGTCCGCACACCGGCGGCATCACCGTCACCCAGATCCACGACATCGAACTGCTGGCCGAAATCGGCGTGGCCCTGCTCCTCTTCGCCCTGGGGCTGGAGTTCTCCTTCAAGGAGCTTCAACCGGTGCGCCGCGTGGCGCTGATCGGCACCCCCATCCAGATCATCGCCTCGCTGGCCCTCGGATTCGGCCTGGGACGGTGGCTGGGCTTCACCACCCCCGTCTCGTTGTGGTTCGGGGCGATGATCTCCCTGTCGAGCACCATGGTGATCCTCAAAACCCTCATGAATCAGGGCTACATGGGCACCCTGTCGAGCCGGGTGATGATCGGCATGCTGATCGTGCAGGATCTGGCCGTGGTGCCGATG
>JADGAY010000193.1 GCA_015231775.1 Magnetococcales bacterium
CCAGAGACCTCTATGAAATTTTGGGCGTTCCCAAGGACGCCTCGGACGCGGCCACCAGCATCCCCCTCTGGATCGCCTTCGCCCTGGCCCGGCGTGGGGCCAACCGGCGTTTCACCTACGGCTACGGCAAGAACGAGGATGTGGCGGGGGTGATCATCGTGGCGGTGATCTTCTTTTCCGCCTGCGTCGCCGGCTACGAGGCCTTTCTCAAGCTGATCAACCCCGAACCCATGCAACACCTCGGCCTGGTGGCGATGGCGGCCTTGATCGGCTTTGTCGGCAACGAAATCGTCGCGGTCTACCGCATCCGCGTGGGACGGGAGATCGGCTCGGCGGCCCTGATCGCCGATGGTCACCACTCCCGCGTCGATGGGTTCACCAGTCTGTCGGTGCTCATCGGGGTCGGGGGCACCTGGATGGGATTCCCCCTGCTCGATCCCCTGGTGGGCATCGGCATCACCGTGGCGATTCTGTTCATCGTCAAGGATGCCGCCAAGGCGGTCTGGCTGCGCCTGATCGACGGCATCGAACCGGAGATCCTCGACCAGATCGCCCACGCCACGGAGCATGTGCCGGGGGTGCGGGAGGTGACTTCGGTACGGGCGCGCTGGATTGGCCACAAGGTGTACAGCGATCTCTTCATCCGCGTTGATCCGGATCTGCCGACCCATGTCGCGGTGGCGATCGCCGAAGCGGTGGAAAAGTCGCTGCGGGCGCACATTCGCCTGCTCGGAGAGGTGGTGGTGCGGGTCGAGACTTGATCCTGGGGGTGCTTGACGGCTATCTTAGAGGCAGAGGCTGTTTGGCCAATGCCAATTTTTTTTCAACAGTAAAAACGACACATTCCAAACCTGGTGCGGTTAGCCGTCAAGCGGTTCCATCTTTAGCCACGATCTTGCGAGTCTCCCACGCGCCCATGCTGCACTTCGAATGGCCTTGGGTCTTTCTGCTGCTGCCCCTGCCCTGGCTGGCCCGGCGCTTTCTGCCCCCCGCGCCCCAGCCGGACGAAGCCGCGTTTCTGATCCCGTTCTGGGAGGATTTCATCGACCTCTCCCACCCCTCTTCCGCCATCCGCGCCGACACCCCGCGCTGGCGCATGCTTCTGGCGGTCTGCGCCTGGTTGCTGTTGATCGGGGCCACGGCGCGACCGGTCTGGCTGGGCGATCCCCTGGAGATACCCGCCAGCGGTCGGGATCTGCTGCTGGCGGTGGATCTTTCCGGCAGCATGCAGACCAAGGATTTCCGCGAAAACGATCAACCGGTGGACCGGCTCACCGTGGCCAAACGGGTGGGCGCCGAGTTCATCCGCCGCCGGGTCGGGGATCGGGTGGGGCTGATCCTCTTTGGACTCAATGCCTATCTCCAGGCCCCGTTGACCCTGGATCGGGAGACCACGGCGCGTCTTCTGGAGGAGGCCGAGATCGGCATGGCGGGCAACCAGACCGCCATCGGCGAGGCGGTCGGCCTGGCGGTCAAGAAAATCCGCGCGCTCCCCAAGAACAGCCGCGCCCTGATCCTGGTCACCGACGGGGCCAACACCGCCGGGGTGGTCACACCGCTCAAGGCGGCGCAACTGGCCGCGGATGAGGGGATCAAGATCTACCCCATCGGCATCGGCGCCGACGAGATGACCGTGCGCACCCTGTTTGGCACCCAGAAGGTCAACCCCTCCACCGATCTGGATGAAAAAACCCTCACCGAAATGGCCGAGTTGACCCACGGGCGCTACTTCCGCGCCAAGGAGACGGCGCGGTTGGAGGAGATCTACCGTCTGCTCGACGAATTGGAGCCCGTCAGCCGCGAACAGCAGACCCTGCGCCCGGTCCGGGCCCTCTACCCCTGGCTGCTGGCCCCCGCCCTGCTCCTGGCCGGGCTGCTGGCCATCACCGCCTGGCGCGGGAGGTGGCGGTGATCGAGGCGTTCCACTGGCTGCGCCCCGCCTGGCTGATCGCGCTGCTGGCGTTGCTCCCCCTCTTTTGGCTGGTGCGTTCCAAACGACGCAACCAGGCCAACGACTGGGAAAAGGTGTGCGATCCCCATCTGCTGCCCCGTTTCCTCACCACCGCCCATGGCCCCCGCACCCCATCCCTCCTGCCGCGTCTGCTGCTCGTCGCGGCCCTGCTGGCCATCCTCGCCCTGGCCGGACCGGCCTGGCGCAAACTGCCCCAACCGCTCTTCCAGAAGCAGGGCGCCCTGGTGGTGGCCCTCGATCTCTCCTTGTCCATGGAGGCCGGCGACCTGGCCCCGAGCCGTTTGGAACGGGCCAAACTCAAGATCGCCGACCTTCTGAAACGACGCCGCGAAGGGACCACCGGGCTGATCGCCTATGCCGGGGATGCCTTTCTGGTCGCCCCGCTTACCACCGACACCGAGACCATCCGTGCCCAACTCCCCGCCCTGACCACCGAGATCATGCCCCTGTTGGGGAGTCGTCCGGATCTGGCCCTGGCCCTGGCGGGCAAGCTGTTGCAGCAATCCGGGGTGGCGCGGGGGGAGATTCTGCTCATCACCGATGGGGATTTGTCGAGCGCGACCCTGGCCCAAACCACCAAGCTGACGGATGCGGGTCGGCGTCTGTCGGTGCTGGCGGTGGGAACCCCGGAAGGGGCGCCGATCCGCCTGAAAAAAGGGGGATTCCTGCAAGATTCCCAAGGGGCGATCGTCATCCCCCGTCTGGAAGAGCCCCCCTTGCGGGGGTTGGCGCGCACGGGAATGGGCCGTTTCGCCCGCTTGACCACCGATGACTCGGATCTGGATCTCCTGCTTGCCGATGAGGCGTCGGAGGATGCCGACTCCAGCCGTTTGGCAAGCGGCGTCGGCATGGCGGATCTGTGGCACGAGGAGGGGCCCTGGCTGCTGCTGCTGGTGCTCCCCTTGGCCGCGCTGGGGTTTCGACGCGGGGTGCTCGGGCTGATGGCCGGGTCGATGTTGATGATGCCCCGCGCCGGGCTGGCACTCGACTGGGAGAGTCTCTGGCTGCGCCCGGACCAGCAGGGGATGGCGCGCTTGCAGACCGGGGAGCCCTCCGAAGCGGCGCAAAAGTTCGTGGATCCGGCCTGGAAAGGGGCCGCGCTCTATCGGGCCGGGCGGTTCGAGGAGGCGGAACGGGCGTTCCAGGCCCAAGCGGGTGCCGAGGGGTGGTACAATCGCGGCAACGCCCTGGCCCGTCTGGAGCGCCACGGGGAGGCGGCAGCCGCCTATGACGAGGCGTTGAAACTCGACCCCGGCCATGCGGACGCGCGCCACAACCGCGATCTGCTACGGAAACTCCTGGAGGAGAAGAAGCCGGAGCCATCCAGCCAACCCGACCAGCCCCCCCAGGCGGGCGACAAGAAGGAGCCGGGAAAGAGCGGGGAGCAGGCGACTCCAGACGGAAAGAAACCAAAGGGGGCCGACCAGGGGGAGTCCCGGCAGGAGTCGGAAAAGGGTTCCGGGGAGCGCAAGGATGGGGAGAGCGCAGGAGAGCGCCAGGAGCCGGAAAAGGCCTCCGAGGAGCGTCAGGAGACGGAAGGCCAACACACATCCGACCCGCACTCCCCCGAGCAAGAACGCGCCCACGCCGGCCAGGAACCCCGTGGACAGGAGGATCCCTCTGGCAAGCCCCTCGCCCCCAGCGATGCCCGGCCAAGCGACGCCCAGGAGGCGCGCCAGGCGGACGAGCAGTGGTTGCGACGCATTCCGGACGATCCGGGCGGGTTGTTGCGCCGGAAATTTCTCTATCAATATCAGCGGCAGGGGCAGGGGCAGAACCGACCGGAGGGACATCCATGGTGAGTCACGTCAACCGCGATCCGATTGAAAAGATCTTGGGCTTGATCCTGTTTCTTTTCCTCGTTGTGGCCGGTCCACTCGAGGCTGCCGAAATCCAGGTGCGCGCCTCCCGCGACCCCCTGGTGATGGGGGAGTCCTTTTCGCTGATCTTCTCCACCGCCGAAAACCCGGATGGCGATCCCGACTTCGCGCCCCTGAAACGGGATTTCGACATCCTCGACCAAAACAAAAGCAACCATTTCCAGTTCATCAACGGCCACAAGAGCCATTCGGTCACCTGGACCCTGGAACTGCTGCCCAAAAAGGCCGGCGAGATCCCCATCCCGGCCATCGCCTTCGGCAAGGATCGCAGCACGCCCCGCACCCTGAAAGTGCTCTCCACCCCGGCCCCCACCCGTGAGCAGGCCGGACGGGATGAATCAGACCTCAGACTCGAGGCGGAATGGAGCGGCAAGAGCGTCCACCCGCAAGAGCAGATCATCCTCACCCTGCGGTTTTTGAACGCGATCCCGATCTCCGGGGCCACGCTGCAAGAGCCGAAGGTGGAGAGTGGCGAGGCGCTGATCGAGAAACTTGGCGAGGATCAGGCCTACGAAACCACCCGCGACCAACGCCGGTTCATCGTCACCGAACGCCGCTATGCCCTGTTTCCCCAGAAAAGCGGCACCCTCACCATCGGCCCCATCCCTCTGAGCGCGCAACTGCCCGGCACGGACGGAGGCAGTTCGCTGTTGCGGGAGTTTTTCAACGACCCGTTCATCAAGAACTTTCCCCTCAGTCCGGGACGGAGCGGGAAAACCGTCCGCCTGGCCACCGAAGCCACCACCATCGAGGTCAAGCCGATTCCAACCGGATGGCGCGGCGGACCCTGGCTGCCGGTCCATCGGCTGGAGCTGTCGGAGAGCTTCACTCCCGAGCCTCCCCGCTTCCAGGTGGGGGAGCCGGTCACCCGCACCATCACCCTGCAAGCCGACGGGGCCACCGCCGCGCAACTGCCCGAGCCCACCGTCACCATCCCCCCCGCCATCAAGAGCTATCCAGACAAACCACGTCTGGAGGATCAGAAGCTGGTCACCGGCATCATCGGCAAGAGTACCAGCAAAATCGCCCTGATTCCCGCCACCCCCGGCGAGGTCACCCTGCCGACCATCGAGATCCCCTGGTGGAACAGCGACCAGGGCCGCATGGAGACCGCGCGCCTGCCGGAACGACGGATCACCGTCCTCCCCGCCGCCGCGACCAAACCCGATGGCCACGCCACCCAACCCGCCCCACGCGCGGACACAACCACCCAGCCCCCCGCTCCCGCGACCAAACCGGATGGCCACGCCGCCCAACCCGGCCCCGACACCGCCCCCCCCCCTGCCCCGACGCCCCCCACCGCGCGCG
>JADGAY010000194.1 GCA_015231775.1 Magnetococcales bacterium
ATTGAACTGCCGACACGAGGATTTTCAGTCCTCTGCTCTACCAACTGAGCTACCTGGGCATTGCGGGTTGACCGTCGCGCATTTCACGCGTCGTGGCCCTCTTTAATACAGAATTGCGGGAGAAGTGTCAAGATGGATTGATGAGATTGTCCGTATGTGTCACAGTTTTCATGATGTCGGTGGCACTCCTTCGGACAGGTTCTATCATTGAAAATCAGTATCGGCATGCGACTGCAGTCTGGCCCCTGGGGGGGCGGCAATCGCTTCGGCAGCGCGCTGGGGGCTTATTTGCGCCTGCGAGGCCATGAGGTGTGCCATGACTTGACCCCGCAGGATCTGGACATCATCCTGTTGGCCGAGCCGGAGTGCCGGTTGCGCATTTCCGCTTACGACCATGCCGACATTCTGCGTTACCTCCTGTTTTCCAACAAAAAAGCTCTCGTCGTCCATCGCATCAACAACACCAGCGAGGCGCGCGACGATGGGGCGAAATCCTTCAACCGGTTCCGCATTCACGCCAACCAGGTCGCCGATCACACGGTGTTCGTCAGCCAGTGGGCGCGGTCGTGTTACCTGGCTTCCGGATTCGGGGCGGATCGTCCCGCCACGGTGATTCTCAATGGCGCGGACGCCAGCCAGTGGCGCCCCGCCGCCGACGCCGGTACCAGAGCCGATGACGGTTGCCTGCGCATCGTGACCCACCACTGGAGCACCCACCCCAACAAGGGATGGGATGTCTATCGGCGACTCGATGCCCTGCAGGGCTGTCCGCCCTGGAACGAATGGTTGCGTTTCACCTTTGTCGGCAGACTGCCGGAGGGGGAGCGCATGGTCAACGGACGGCATGTGCAGCCCTGCACCGGGGAGGCGTTGGCCGAGGAGTTGCGCGGCCACGATGTCTATCTGACCGCCTCGCGTCACGAGGCCGGCCCGAATCATCTTTTGGAGGGGGCGCTGTGCGGTCTGCCGCTCCTCTATCTGGAGAGCGGTTCGATGGCCGAGTATGGGGATGGATACGGCATTCCATATACACCCGAGACACTGGAAAATGTCCTGCTTGCGATGCGGGAAGAACGGTTGTCCTGGCACCGAAAGGTGCTGGAATACCCATTCACCGCGGACCGCATGTGCGCCGCCTATCTGGAACTGTTCGAACGATTGATCGCGGGAAGGGCGGATCTCATGGCCGCGCGTCGCTGGTCCTCGCAATGGTCCTGGATGGTTAAATGTCTGTTAAATCGTCCCTGGAACGGCTGAGAAGGACGATCAGGCAAGAATAATGGCTGATTGTTCTCAGATAATTAACATATTCTGATAGTATAATGATGTGTCGCGATACGGTTCGATAATGTATCCAATCACGAATATACAATTTTTTTGATCCCGGCATTGCGGAACCGCTTGACCCAGAGGCCGTGCAATGGTAGAAATTCCGGCGCGTCATCATGCGGATGTCTCTTTGATGGCGCCAACCAAAGCATGACAGCGCAACCTCTCCGCGGAGCATGGCCGAGATGCTTGAGAACTATTTCCCCATTCTGGTTTTTCTGGCCATCGCCGGCGGCATGGCCGTCGTCACCCAGGTGATGTCCTTTCTCCTGGGACCGCGCAAACCGGATCCCAAAAAATGCGCCCAGTACGAATGCGGTTTTTCTCCCTTGAGCGGTGTCCGCATCCCCTTTGATGTCCGGTTCTACCTGCTGGCCATTCTCTTCGTGGTGTTCGATCTGGAAGCCGCGTTTCTGTTTCCGTGGGCCGTCTCCTTCAGGCAGCTCGGCGTGATCGGCTTCGTGGAGATGGTTCTCTTTCTGCTGATTCTGTTGGTCGGTTATGCCTACGTCTGGAAGAAGGGGGCATTGGAATGGGATTGAACGATCCGTTTGTCCAGGGCGTGGCCCAGGAGGTGGGTGAGCGCGGTTTTATGCTCACCTCGGTGGATACGCTGGCCAACTGGGCGCGCACCGGCTCCATGTGGCCGATGACCTTCGGTCTGGCCTGCTGCGCGGTGGAGATGATGCAGGCCGGCGCCAGCCGCTATGACCTCGACCGTTTCGGCATCGTCTTTCGCGGCTCGCCGCGTCAGTCCGACGTGATGATCGTTGCCGGCACCCTCACCAACAAGATGGCCCCGGCCCTGCGCAAGCTCTACGACCAGATGCCCGAGCCCCGTTGGGTGGTCTCCATGGGCTCCTGCGCCAATGGCGGCGGCTATTACCACTACGGCTACGCCACGGTGCGCGGCTGCGATCGCGTCGTGCCGGTGGATGTCTACATCCCCGGCTGTCCGCCCACCGCCGAGGCCTTCCTGTACGGTATTCTGCAACTCCACAAGAAGATCCATCGCACCCATACCTTCGATGGTGGCTGGGGTGCCAACGGCGTGCGTCTGCCCAAGAAACTGGTAGGGTGAAGCGATGACCCCCGAAACCCTCGACACACTCGAAGCCGCGGTGGCCGAACGGCTGCCGGATCTGCCGCGCGAGCGGATCGGCGATGCCCTGATCGTGCGGGTGACCCCCGAGAACCTGATCGCCGCCATGACCGTGTTGCGTGATGATCCGGCGTTGAATTTCCAGCAGATGATCGATCTGGCGGGTGTTCACTATCCGGAGCGGGACAAACCCCTGGAGGCGGTCTACCAACTGCTGTCGGTCTACAAGAACCATCGGCTGCGGGTCAAGTGCGCCATCGCCGAGGGTGAGGCGTTGCCGTCGATCACCCCACTCTGGAGCTGCGCCGACTGGTACGAGCGCGAGGCGTATGATCTGCTTGGCATCCTCTTTTCGGGCCATCCGGATCTGCGGCGCATCCTCAACGAATACGATTTCGACGGCCATCCGTTGCGCAAGGATTTTCCGGTCACGGGCCGGATCGAGGTGCGCTACGACGAAACGCTGGGCCGTATTGTCCGGGAACCGATCTCCCTTGAGCGGGGGAATCGCGAACCCTACCGCCACACTCTCTAGGAGCCGAGACGTTGGCGATGGAAACGCAAGCGAAAAAAACCGAATTCTTGAACTACACGGTCAACTTCGGACCTCAGCATCCGGCGGCGCACGGTGTGTTGCGCCTGCTTCTGGAACTCGACGGCGAGGTGGTGGAGCGGGCCGATCCGCATATCGGCTTCCTGCATCGCGGCACCGAGAAGCTTCTGGAGCACAAGACCTACTTGCAGGGGGTGCCCTATTTCGACCGTCTCGACTACATGTCGATGATGAGCGAGGAGCACTCCTGGGTGTTGGCGGTGGAGAAGCTGATGGGGATCCAGGCCCCGGAGCGGGCCCAGTACATCCGGGTGATCTTCGCGGAGCTGACCCGCATGCTCAACCATCTCCTGTTCCTGGGTGCCCACGGACTGGATGTGGGGGCCATGACCATGTTCATCTACTGCTTCCGGGAACGGGAGCGGATCATGGACATGTACGAGGCGGTGTGCGGGGCCCGTGTGCACGCGGCCTATTTCCGTCCCGGTGGGGTGGCGCGTGATCTTCCCGATGGACTGGCTGAGAAAATCCAATCCTTCATCGAGGATTTTCCGTCCAAGATCGACGAGTACGAAACCCTGCTCACCAACAACCGCATCTGGAAGCAGCGTCTGGTGGATATCGGCGTGGTTTCCGCCGCCGAGGCCCTGGACATGGGCTATGTCGGTCCCATGCTGCGCGGTTCGGGGATCGCCTGGGATCTGCGCAAGGCCGAGCCGTATGATGCCTACGACCGGATCGATTTCGATATCCCGATCGGCAAGAACGGCGACAGCTACGACCGCTATCTGGTGCGGGTCGAGGAGTTGCGTCAGAGCAATCGCATCATCGCCCAGTGCCTCCAACAGATGCCCAAGGGGCCGGTGAAGATCGAGAACTTCAAGACCTCCTCCCCCTATCGTCAGGAGATGAAGGAGGGGATGGAGTCGCTGATCCACCACTTCAAGCTCTTCTCCGAGGGGTTCGAGGCGCCTCCCGGCGAGGTGTATGTGGCCACCGAGTCCCCCAAGGGGGAGTTCGGGGTGTACATCATCTCCCACGGTGGCAACAAGCCGTATCGGGTCAAGATCCGTGCTGCCGGTTACAACCATCTGCAATCCTTGAAGAGCATCTTGAAGGGGCACATGCTGGCGGATGTGACGACGATCGTTGGAACCATCGACATCGTGTTCGGGGAAATCGACCGGTAAGCGGGATCCCTGGGCGGACCGGGCCTCCTGCACAAGGATCCGGAGGGATCTGTCCGGTCAAGAAACGGGTGTTACCGTGGCGTTCCCGAAGGAAGGTCCGCGGTCGGGGGGTGCGGGGGTTCTCCCCCCATCCTGAGAGTTTGTCGGGTAGTTTTGGACCATTGCATGAGGCAGCGCGAGCATGAACGAGCGGAGTCCACTCTCCACGGGCGTCACGCCCCGGTTTTCCGATGAGTCGCTCAAGGAGATCGACACGATCTTCAAGCGCTATCCGGCGGATCGGCGCCAATCCGCGGTGATGCCGATCCTGCATCTGGCGCAGCGCGAATTCGGTGGCTGGCTCTCCCGGGAGAGCCTCGATTACGTCGCCGGCATCGTCAACATGCCGCCGATCCGGGTTTACGAGGTGGCCACCTTCTACACCATGTACAACCTGCGCCCGGTGGGGATGTATTATGTGCAGGCCTGCACCAACATCTCCTGTTGGCTGTGCGGCTCGGATCAGGTGATGGAGGCTTTGCGGCGCAAGCTCAAGATCACCCCCGGCCATACCACCGAGGACAAGCGGTTCACGCTGGCGGAGGTTGAGTGTCTGGGCGCCTGCGTCAACGCGCCGATGATGCAGATCAACGACGATTATTATGAAAATTTGACCGCTGACAAGGTGGTCGAGATCATCGACCGGCTTCCCTGATTGATCCGGGATCAACCTCGAGCGGGCGGACGCCATCACGGATAACACCTCATGAAGATCGTCTATCAGAACATCCATCTCCCCAACAGCCACACCATGGCGGTCTATCGCGCCAATGGGGGCTATCAGGCGGTGCTCAAGGCCATCGAACTGGGTCCGGACGAGGTGATCGAGGAGGTCAAGCGTTCCGGGATCCGCGGACGCGGTGGCGCGGGTTTTCCGGCGGGGATGAAGTGGTCGTTCATTCCCAAGA
>JADGAY010000195.1 GCA_015231775.1 Magnetococcales bacterium
GATCATGGACCGATTGCAGGGTCTGGAGCACCTCGGGGGCGATTTTCTTGTTGAGCTTGGCGTAGTTGTCGAACTGCTCCACCACCGTGCGCATCATCGCCTGACACTCGGTGGCATCCGACGGTTCGTCCTCCAGATAACGCCCCTCGACCAGATAATAGGGATCCTTCTGGATGTAGCGCTTGATCTGCATGCGCCGCCCGCCCTCAACCAGCACCTTCACCGTGCCGTCCGGGAGCTTGAGCACCTGGAGGATGCTTCCCACCACGCCGACCGAATAGATCTCCTCCTGCTCCGGATTGTCGTTGGTGGCCACCTTCTGGGCCACGAGCAGGATCAAACGGCTCTCCTCGCGACCGGTCACCGCCTCCAGGGCGCGGATCGAACGTTCCCGACCCACGAACAGCGGCACGATCATGTGGGGGAACACCACGATATCCCGCAGGGGGAGGGCGGGAATGCGCATCGACTGCAAACCGAACGGATCCTTCAGAATGGCCATGTGGCACGAATCCTCTTGGAAATATTGACCGTGGAACGCCCAAGGGGAGCGCCACGGTCGGGGGTGGGGGGTCTCCCCCCATCATTTAAGGGTCTGGTGCAAGTAGAGTTATTTAAAGCAAGCGTGCGATCGCGCGGACTCCCGGCGTAACCGGGGCGTGGCGTCGGCTCCCGACGATCCGGGGCCCTGCCAACCACCCCGGCGGGCTGGTCCGGGAGCGGGAATTCCCTCAGGCCTGGGCGGCCCGTTGCGACTCCTCGTGAATCAACAGCGGCTCGGAGTCGGTCTCGATGCACTCCTGGTTGATCACCACCTCGGTGACATCCCCCATGGAGGGAATGTCGAACATGATCCCCAGCAGCACGGACTCGAGAATGGCGCGCAATCCGCGGGCGCCGGTCTTGCGCTTGATCGCCTTGCGGGCGACGGCGCGCACCGCCTCGTCGGTGAAGGTCAGCTTGACCCCCTCCATGTGGAGCAGCTTGCCGTATTGCTTCAAGAGGGCGTTGCGCGGCTCGCGCATGATCTTGACCAACGCCTCCTGGTCAAGCTCCTCCAGGGTGGCGACCACCGGCAGACGTCCCACGAACTCCGGAATCAGCCCGAACTGCAACAGATCCTCGGGTTCGAGCATGGCCAGAAGCTCGTTCACCTTGCCATCGGCATCCTTGTTCTTGACCTCGGCCCCGAAGCCGATGCCGTGATGCTTGTTGGAACGCCGTTCGATGATCTTCTCCAACCCGTTGAAGGCGCCACCGCAGATGATCAGGATGTTGGTGGTATCGACCTGGAGATACTCCTGCTGGGGATGCTTGCGTCCGCCCTGGGGCGGCACGCTGGCGATGGTCCCCTCGATGATCTTCAAGAGCGCCTGCTGCACCCCCTCGCCGGAGACATCCCGGGTGATGGAGGGGTTTTCCGACTTGCGGGAGATCTTGTCGATCTCGTCGATGAAGACGATGCCCCGTTGCGCCTTTTCCACATCGTTGTCCGCGGCCTGGAGCAGGCGCAGTATGATGTTTTCCACATCCTCGCCCACGTAGCCGGCCTCGGTGAGGGTGGTGGCGTCGGTGATGGTGAAGGGGACATCCAGGATGCGCGCCAGGGTCTGGGCCAGCAGGGTCTTGCCGCAGCCGGTCGGACCGATCAGCAGCACGTTGCTCTTGGCGATCTCCACATCAGCGTGCTCCTCGGAGGTGCGGCTCTCCAGGCGCTTGTAGTGGTTGTAGACCGCCACCGACAGGATACGCTTGGCCTTCTCCTGGCCGATGACGTATTCGTCCAGGATGGTTTTGATCTCGCGCGGGGCCGGAATGCCGGCGCGTTTGCGCAACGGGCCGCCGTCGGTCTTGTCCTCCTTGAGAATGTCGCGGCACAGATCCACGCATTCGTTGCAGATGAACACCGAGGGGCCGGCGATCAGTTTGCGCACCTCGTGCTGGGTCTTGCCGCAGAAATTGCAGTGCAACAGCGGACCGCTATCCGTGATTTTTTTGGCCATGAATGTGACTCGTTCCTTGCACCGTTCTTTCCCATGGACTCCCTTTCAGGGAGGTGCATGGGTGGGGATGGGGGTTCCCCTGAGCTTTTTTTAACTGTGGCGTCGGGGTACGGGTATCCCGCGCGCGTTCATCGCGATCCGGGTCGCCAGGCCGGGATCACGTCTCCTCGTTTTCGCTCGGAAGGTCGCGTTTGTCGATCACCCGATCGGCCAGACCGTAGGTACAGGCCTCGGCAGACTCCATGAAGTAATCCCGATCCATGTCGCGGGAGATCCGTTTCACCGGTTGACCGGTGTGGTGGGCGAGAATCTGGTTGAGCCGCTCGCGGATGCGCAGGATCTCCTTGGCGTGGATCTGGATATCCTCGGCCTGCCCCTGATACCCGCCGGAGGGCTGATGGATCATGATCCGGGCGTTGGGGAGGAGCAACCGTTTCCCCTTGGCGCCGGCGGCCAGAAGCACCGCCCCCATGCTGGCCGCCTGACCGATGCAGAGGGTGCTGACATCCGGGCGGATGAACTGCATGGTGTCGTAGATGGCCAGCCCGGCGGTGACGTGACCGCCGGGGCTGTTGATGTAGAGATGGATGTCCTTCTCCGGGTTTTCAGATTCGAGAAAGAGCAGTTGGGCGACGACCAGGTTGGCCGAGTGGTCATCCACCGGTCCCACCAGGAACACCACCCGCTCCTTGAGTAGCCGGGAGTAGATGTCGTAGGCCCGTTCGCCGCGATTGGTGGATTCCACCACCATGGGAACCAGATTCATGGCAATACCTTCAACTCCCTGTTGTTCAACCATCCGACGCATGAAGCGACCAAACCACCCCGCCGCGCCGGGAACCGGATCCTGTCCGCATCCTTTGGAGCGGGGGAGACCCACGTATCGGATCAGGCGTTCTCGGCCAGGAGCGCATCCAGAGCCACGGACTCGTCGGTGATCACGCCTTGGGTCGTGATCCAGTCGTTGACCATCTCCTCGAGCACCGCGCCGCGAATTCCATCCATGCGGCCTTCGTCCTCCCGCGCCCAGCGTTTGAACTCCGACGCCCGACCGCCGTACACCTCGGCCAGTTTGTTCAGATGGGCATCCACCCGCTCGTCGGTGACCTCCAGACCCTCTTTCTTGGCGATCGCGCCCAGCACCAGACCGAGACGGAGCCGCTTTTCGGCGGTGGACTTGAACTCATTGGCCAGCATCTCGTCGGTCAGACCATGCTGATCCGGGGTCATGCCGCGGGAGACGGTATCCTCCTTGAACTGCTCGACCATGGCCTCGACCTCGCGATCGACCATCTTGCTCGGCAGGTCGATGGGATTGGCCGCCACCAGGCCGTCATGGATCCGGCGTTGGAGTTGCTTTTCCATGGCGCTGGCGGCCCGACGGTCGAGATCCTGACGGATGCGCGTCTTCAAGGCCTCCAGACCACCCTCCTTGATCCCCTCGGCCTCGGCCAGGGCATCGTCGATGGCGGGCAGAACCCGCTCGCGCACCTCGGAGAGCGAACATTGGAACTCCGCCGCCTTGCCGGCCAGGTTCGGAGCGCCGTAGCTCTCCGGGAAGGTGACCTTCACCGTCCGCTCCTCGCCCACCGCCAGGCCGATCAGTTGATCCTCGAAGCCGGGGATGAAACGACCACCACCCAGTTCCAGCACATACCCTTCGGCAGTTCCGCCGTCGAAGGCCTCGCCATCGACGAACCCCTTGAAGTTCAAGACGATCTGGTCGCCCGAAGCCGCCTGGCGTCCTTCGCGGGCCTCGTAACGGGCATGGCGTTCCCGGCGCTGTTCCAGGGCGGTGTCGATATCGGCGTCGGTCACCTCTGCCACGCGGCGCGTCAGGGTCATCCCCTGGTAGCCCTGCGGCGTCACATCCGGCATGATCTGCACCTTGGCCGTGAAACCGAACGGTTGATCCCGGCCCGCCGGGGCGTCCAGGGTCAAATCCGGAGTGCCCACGGTACGCAGCTTGTGCTCCTGAATGGCCTTGCCCATCCCCTCTTGCATCAGTTGTTCCATGATCGTCTGAATCAGATGATCCTTGAAACGGGTCTCCAGATGCTTTTTCGGTGCCTTGCCCGGACGGAAACCGGGCAGCTTGATGGTCGCGGCGAGTTGCACAATCTCCGCTTCCAGATGGGCATTGACCTGATCGGCGGGCACGCGCACCGTGATGGTGCGCTCCAGGGCGCCGGTTTCCTCGACAGTGACTTCCATGACATCCCCGATAATTGGTTGCTGGTTTGAAGATTGACACGATGGGGGGAGAAACTCCTCACCCCCATCCGTGGACCTTGCCGGTGGCCGGTCCTCGGTAAAGAGAGAAAAGATACCCCCCGTCCGGGGTGAAACGCAATCCTTGGCGCCGGACAAGGGGGAATTTAACCAGAGATTGCCACCCCGTCGGGGTTCCGACGCGCCCTGGTTCGCAATAACCCTACGCCTGATTCCGCGTGGAGCGGAGCGAGGCCAGACGGTTGATGTTGCCCAGGGAGATCAGATGGGCATAGATCCATCCCAGCTCACCGGAACGGAACAACTCCATGGCCTGGGACTCCTCGAGGGCCAGCAGCTTCTGCTCATCGACGGTCATGAGACCCTGCAGGGCGAACTTCTGACCACCCGCGGTCTCCACCTGCGCGGTCATGGGGGTGAGCAGCTCCAGCTTTTGCAGCCGCTCGATGAAGAGAGCGGTGCGGCGGAACCCCTCCTGATACTCTTGCAGGAAACGGATCGTGTTGCTCATCAACGGGGTGGGTTCGCCATCCTCGCCGAACAGGGCATCGCCGGTCTCGGTGTTGAATCCGGGGAACGCGACATCCAGGCAGACGGTCCACTGGTCGGGCTGGGCGGGATTTTCCGCCAGGATGAAGGGATAACGCCGCACGAAGGCCGGCACATAGGTGCTGCTCCAGCGTCCGTCGTCACCCAGGTAGAGGTTCTCGTCGGTGCGTACCCCCAGCAGCGCGGCGGCCAACACCGCCCCATCGCCCACCTGCAAAAAGACGATCGGAAACTCCTTGGCCGCGTGATGAAACTCCATGCCTGCCAGGGGCACGGAGTTGGTCTTGGAGGCAAAGCCCGGATCCGCCCGCTTGGCATCCAGTTTCAGGGCACG
>JADGAY010000196.1 GCA_015231775.1 Magnetococcales bacterium
TGTCGTTCATCGAAGATGCCGGTCAGGCTGACGGGAGATCCGCCCAACTCCATCCTGTTATCCAGGGAGGGGGTGTAGACGATCGGCACCCCGAAGGTGGACAGACAGGATCCATGGAGTTGCTTAAGACCGAACTGCCAGTCATCGTTCACGCGGTTACCTTCACCAGGATGCCAGGTCGGTGGCACATGGGCAGAGGGTTGGACTGGGTGTGCAGATCGGTGCCGCGTTCGAACTTGCGCGGCTCCTGTTTGGCGTAGAGGGGCTGGCCCAGGGTGTTGACCGACTCGTTGAAATCTGCCGGTGCGAAATAGGTGGCAAAGGTCTGGGCCGTGCCGAGGGGAAAGGCGTGGCCTTCGCCTGTGGCGATGAAACGGCGCACGTTGCCGTCCGGGTCGGTGGCCTGTCCCCGGTATTCTTCAAACGTCACGCCCGCAAAGGTGAACCCTTTGCGCTGATCGGCGCGCAACGCCTCTCCTTGCTGCCACAACTCCCACGCCTTGATTACCTTGGCGTGCCCGGTGAGGGCATCGAAGAATTCAGCCGAGACCAGACAATGCACGCCGGTCATGAACTCGCCGCGCAGGTTGTCCTCCAGGTGACGTTTGAGTTCCAGACACTTGGCCTTGACATCGGTGTTGGCATTGCCAAGCTCGAAGGCGACACTCTTGGCCGTGATGCCGAACTCGCTATAGAGGTCGTAGAGCGTGGAGCCGTCGGCATCGAGGATCACCCCTTTCAACGCCCCCATGCGCAGATGCTCCAGGGTGATGGCATGCTTGTCGCGCATCGATTGCAGATGCATGGACATCACCTCGGCGATGGCGGTCAACTCCCCCTCGGAGCCAAAGGCGCGGATTCCCTGTACCTCTTCGGGGAGCACCACATCGTCATGCGGGATGTGCGGGATGACGAAGGAGCGGATTTTACGTTTGCCCCGCGTCCCGACGGTGCCGGGCGAGCCGACCACAGCGGTGGGCAAAAGCGACAGCACCCCGTTGCGCTCCTCGATGGCAATGTTGCGCAGCCGAACGGGTCGGGCCGGCATCAGGCCCAACTCTTCGAGGCGGCCATAACGGTTGGGCAGGATGTTGATGGCCGCAGTCAGGGCCACCGCGCCGAAGGCGTCCTGGGAGAAGGGATTGGCGGCAAGCATGGTCAGGCTCCTTTACGCACTAGAATGCCGATGGCCTTCAACTGGCCGAGGGCAGCGGTTTTCTGATTGGCGGTGATGCCGGCAGGCCAGACCAGGGTGGTCTCCGCGACGATGGCATGCCTAACCACGGCCAGGGCCTGGGCATCCGCTCCGGAGGGTTGCGCCGCCATGAGCAGGACTCCAGCGGCGATCTCCGTGCCGTCGTTGGCAGCGGGTGCCAAAACGCGCGCCTTGCCGTCGCTGGTCTTGAGGCCGACGACCGCGCCCAGGGCCAGGTTCTGGCCATTGGCGACCGTGAGAAGATCACGACTGTAGAACTGGGGCGCTTCGTACTTGAGCAGATCGCCCAGATTGTTCGGTTCGACGAGATTAGGCATGATTTTATGCACCTCCCTGGGCTGCGTGGCGGGTGACCAACCGGCGGCAGGCGGCGACCACCGGGTTGGAATCGAGTTGGGCAGCAGGCTGGATGCGGGTGCCATCACCCGGCAACACCTGGGAGTGGATCTCCGGCCCGGTGGCACGGCGGGCCATCAACTCCTTGCGCACCTGCGTCGCGTCCAATCCCTGGGCGATGAAGTCGCCGGCCAGTTGGGGCGCATCGGCCAGGGCGCAGAGATCGACGATGGCCTGGGCCTCCTCCTGGAACTGCTGGCGCCCCTCGGCGCGGATCGCGTCAGGGTCCGGGGTGACGGCTCCCGCCGCAGGAATGATGGGTGTCTCCATGCGAAACTCCTTCTGGGTGGTGAGGGTGGTACGAGGCGGGTTGATGACAACGGACAGATCGGCCAGCGCCTCGCGCAGGGTGCCCACCCGGTCGGCCAGACCGGCTACCAGGGCGTCGTTCCCGAAACAAATGGTCGCCTCGGTGGCACGGATCGCCTCTTCGGTCAGGTTGCGATTGGCGGCCACGGTTGAGACGAACAGGCCGTAAATCCGCTCCACCTCGGCCTGCAGGCGGTTGCGGCCCTCGTCGGAGAGCGGTGCGTGGCTGGAGAAATCATTTTTGTGCGCCCCGGCAAAGACCGTGGTGTAGCGTCGTCCCTCCTGGGCATCCCGTTCGGACTCATCCACATGGACCGCGATGACACCAATCGAGCCGACCCCGGCAGTCTGCGGCAGGTAGATGCGCTCGGCGGCGGACGCCAGTAGATAGGCTGCCGAGAATGCATCATCCGCCAAAGCCCAGACCGGCTTGGCCTGCCGGGCCTCGCGAATCATGGTCGCCAGATCGAACACCCCGCCAACCTCCCCACCCGGACTGTCGATATCAAGCAGGATGGCCTTGACCGCCGGGTCGGTGGCGGCATCCAGGATCATCTCTTCCATGGTTGCGTAGCCGGTCAGGCCGGACGCGGCCTCCACCGCACCGACCCGTTTGGCCAAGGTGCCGTGAATGGGCACGATGGCGATGCCACCGGGGGTGACGATCAGATCGTTCGAGGCCGTGGAGGCCGGAGCCTCGGGGGCGAAACCAGATGCCTCGATGCCAACGCGAGGCGCGATCACGGCCAGAATGGTCTCCAATCGGGCGCGTTCCACCAGCAACGGAACGCCCAGCACGCGACCCGCGAGATGGGGCAGGAAGTTCATGCGTCAAGATCTCCTTCAAATACGAAACCCCGCCAGAGCGGGGTTTGAGTTGGTCGTTTCAACTGATGTACTTGTGTGGGACATCCACCCTGCCATCCACATCAGCCATGCACCGGAGCCATTTTTCGAATACGGATTCAACGTGATTGGTTTCCCTTCTGCACGGGCATGTTGTCATTAACTAAAGATGTACACAGATTCTCCTATATTCATATTTATTCCGTTCAACCTCCAAATTGCCCACCGCCAGAGCGGGGGCGATGGTCACGGTTGGCTCTCTTGCACCGCCACCCCGGTGCGGGTGCGGCGTCGCGGATCGGAATCGAGGGCCAGCCCCAGTTTGTCGGCTCGGGCATTGGCGGCGGCGCACTCCCGATCGATCTCCTCGGCATCGTAGCCATAGGTGGCCACCGCTTCGTCCCGGCTGAGAAGCCCGGCGCGAATGGCCATGACCACGGCGTTGAACTCCTTCTGCGGATCGACCCAGGCCCAACCCTGCGGGATCCACTTCACCGCCTGATATTCCCGGCGACGACGGGCGTAGCCGGGAGCCTCCAGCGCCCCGGACAAGACCGCCCGATCCATCCACCGCTCCCAGACGGGACGGCAGAACTGATGGATGACTACGCTCCTCTGCCACTGTTCCATGCGGCGGCGGAATTCGACCATCCCGGCGCGGATCGACGAGTAGTTCACCCCGGACAGATCACCGGTGAGTTGCTCATAGGTCACGCCGATGGCAACGGCCACGGCGCGGAGCTGGGTCTTCATGAACTCCGCGTACTGCCCGCCCAGATCCGCCGGTTCGGAGAACTTCACATCCTCGCCGGGCATCAACACCTGCATGGTGCCGGGGGTCCAGGTGACGGGAGCGGCCCCGTGTTCGTCCGGGGTGGCATCATCCTCGCCGGCCAGGGCGAACTCCGGCGAGGGCTTGGTGATGAATCCCGCGATCAGGGCCGCCGTTTTCTTGCGGACCAGTTCGGCATCGTCGTACTGGTCAAGCTCGTGGAGTTTCACCAGAGCCTGGGTCAGCCACGGCTCGCCCCGGATCTGGCCGGGCCGCAACGGGCGGAACAGATGGATCACCTCCGAGGCCGAAACCGGCACCGGATCGCCAAACAGACCGGCGCCCATGACCCGTTCGCCCGGATGCTCTCTATAAAGATGATAGGCGACTCGACGTCCGATGCGGTCGAATTCGATGCCGGCGCGGATGCGGTTGCCGTTGGGCAGATCGCGATTCAGGGTGAAGGGCAGATGCTCCGGCTCCAGCAACTGGATTTGCAACGGCACCGCCAGTCCATCGCCCGGATTCCGATCCCGCAGGCGGGCCAGCACCTCGCCGCCCTCGACCATCGCCCGGACCGCCAGAGCCTGCAGGCCGTACACCCCCTGCACGCCATGGGCGTCCGCCTCGCGGCTCCACTCCTGCCACAACGCATGCACCCGCTCCTTGAAGGCGGCATCGGTGTGGGTGGAACGTGGCTTGATGCCGGTTCCAACCAGGTTTGCGACCAGGGAGTCCACCCCGTTGAAGGCCCAGGCGTTGCGCCGGACCAGATCCCGCGCGCGGGAGCGCATCAGATCCGCATCGCGAAACAACAGCGCGTTGGCTCCATCGGAACCGGGAAACCAGTTGCCCAGGCGTCTCCCGGAGGAGGCGGCCTCGTAGCCGGCGGCTTTGCGGGAGGGCATGCCGCCGCCGAAGAGTCTGCGCCAGAATCCCATGCTCACAGATCCTTGTCGCTACGGACCCGGAGATGCCGCAGAATACGTCCGTCATTGCTGGCACGGGCCATCTCCCGCTCCAAAAGCTCCAGGGCGGTGCGGGCCTGGGTCAGATCAAACTCCACGCTCTTGTCCCCATGGGTGACGCGCCGCTGGAGGGACTCCAACCGCTCCAGCAGACGATCCCGGCGAATTTGCAATTCGGCAAGCGTGGCCATGTCACTGCATCCAGGGGGAATGGTAGATCCGGCGTTTAGGTTTCGGCATGGAGGTTTTGGTCGGTTTCTCCTCCGTGCCGGCGGTTGGTTCCTTGAGCGGGATCTCCAGCATCCTTTCGGCCTCCTTGTTCAACTGCAGCCCCATGGCGATCAATCCCTGAAGCGCGGCCATGCTGTACACCCGGCAGTCGAGCGCCTCGTTGCGATCCCCGTCGCGCTTTTTCCACTCCCGGATCGGATGGCCCTTGTGGTAGCGGGTGGTCACCCGTTCGGCGGTCAACTGGCGGAACCATTCGCTGTCCCGGTCGAGGGGGAAATGGCAATAGCCCGGTCCAAGCTCTTTCAAGCCTGGACTTTAGAGTTTCAAAAAATGAAGGCCATCAAAATTAATCCTTGACA
>JADGAY010000197.1 GCA_015231775.1 Magnetococcales bacterium
AGTTGAAGCAAAGGCCCCTGGAATCTCCGCCCGGACGTTCCAGGGGCAATACCATCCGTCCCTGGAACTTCTCCCGGAACTTCCAGGGGCAACCCATCGATGGGGGGTATCTCCATCCTTGAGATGAAACCGGCGGGGGCTCGTCGAGACCGCGCCGGCTGGGAGAGAGGCGGCTCCTCCCTGGCATGAAGAACCTACCTTCCCAAGCGGCGCGCGGTTCTGGAGCGTGTGTTCCAGCTTTCTGGCGCCGATCCGAGCTTCCATCCGGGTTTGTTTTCCGGTGGTCCCAAGCGACAGGGGATGCCCTCCGTTCCAAGGGTCGTCGCCCCATCCTGAACCATGCGTTTCCCCAGGTCGATCCAACCGTAACAGATTCACAGAGTCAAGGAGCTTAAATCGATGTCACAACCGGATATCATCTACACCAAGGTCGATGAGGCGCCGGAATTGGCCAGCGGCTCGTTCCTGCCGATTCTCCAGAGCTTTACCCGCGCCGCCGGTATCACCATCGGCACCAAGGATATCTCCCTGGCCGGACGCACCCTCGCCAGTTTCCCGGAATATCTCACCGAAGCCCAAAGACAACCCGATGATCTGGCCGAATTGGGTGAACTGGTCAAGACCCCGGATGCCAATGTCATCAAGCTCCCGAACATCAGTGCCTCGGTCCCGCAGCTCATGGCGGTCATCAAGGAGCTGCAATCCCACGGTTACGCCATTCCGGACTATCCCGAGGATCCCCAGAACGACGCGCAGCGCGAGGCCAAGGCCCGCTATGACAAGATCAAGGGGAGCGCCGTCAACCCGGTGCTGCGCGAGGGGAACTCCGATCGTCGCGCGCCGCTCTCCGTCAAGGCCTATGCCCAGAAGAATCCCCACAAGATGGGAGCCTGGAGCCCGGACTCCAAGACCCATGTGGCCACCATGGCTAGCGGTGATTTCTTCGGGAACGAGAAGTCCCTGACGGTCTCCGCCGCCTCGGCGGGAAACGCCCGCATCGAGTTCGTCGGCGCCGACGGCACGGTCAAGGTGATGAAGGAGAAGGTGCCTCTCAAGGCCGATGACGTGATCGACGGTACCTTCATGAACGTCCAGGCGCTGCGCGCGTTCCTCAAGGAGCAGATCGCGGAGGCCAAACAGCAGGGGGTGCTTTTCTCTCTGCACATGAAGGCCACGATGATGAAGGTGTCGGATCCGATCATCTTCGGTCACGCGGTGACGGTCTTCTTCGAGGAGGTGTTCACCAGGCACGCGGCGCTGATCTCCAAGCTCGGCGTGGATCCCAACAACGGCTTCGGCGATCTGCTCGCCAAGATCGCCACCCTGCCGGATGCCGAGCGGAAGGCGATCGAGGCCGACATTCAGGCCTGCATGGCCAACGGTCCGACCCTCTACATGGTCGATTCGGATCGTGGCATCACCAATCTGCACGTTCCCAGCGACATCATCATCGACGCCTCCATGCCCGCCATGATCCGCAACGGTGGCAAGGGTTGGGGTCCGGATGGCAAGGCCAACGACACCAAGGCGGTGATCCCGGATCGCTGCTATTCCGGGGTGTACGATGCCACGGTCAACTTCTGCAAGAAGCATGGCGCCTTCAATCCGGCCACCATGGGCAGCGTGCCGAACGTCGGTTTGATGGCCCAGAAGGCCGAGGAGTACGGCTCCCACAACACCACCTTCAAGGCCCCATCCGCTGGCGTGATGAAGGTGATCGACGCAGCGGGCACCGTGCTGATGGAGCATGCCGTGCAGGCCGGGGATATCTGGCGCATGTGTCAAACCACCGACGCGGCGATTCGCGACTGGGTGAAGCTGGCGGTGACCCGTGCCCGTCTGAGCGGTTGGCCGGCGGTCTTCTGGCTTGATTCGGCCCGTCCCCACGATGCCCAGTTGATTGCCAAGTCCCAGGTCTATCTCAAGGATCACGACACCACCGGATTGGATCTGCGCATCCTGCCGCCGGTGGATGCCGCCACCCTCTCCTTGCAGCGCATGAAGGATGGACAGAACACCATCTCCGTGACCGGCAACGTGTTGCGTGACTATCTGACCGATCTGTTCCCGATCCTGGAGTTGGGCACCAGCGCCAAGATGCTCTCCATCGTCCCGCTGATGCAGGGTGGTGGACTCTTCGAGACCGGTGCGGGCGGTTCGGCGCCCAAGCATGTGCAGCAGTTTTTGGAAGAGGGGCATCTGCGTTGGGACTCCCTGGGTGAGTTCTCCGCTTTCGGAGCCTCCTTGGAGCATCTGGGTCATACCCGTGGCAATTCCAAGGCGCTGGTTCTGGCCAAGACCCTGGATCACGCCATTGGCATGCTGCTCGACAACAACATGTCGCCGGGCCGCGCCGTGGGCGAGGTGGACAACAAGATGAGCCACTACTACATCGCCAAGCACTGGGCTCGCGCCCTGGCCGATCAGGACGAGGATGCGGAATTGAAGGCCCACTTCGCCCCCATCGCCGCGGCGATGGAGCAGAACGACGCCAAGATCTCCGAGGAGTTGAAGATCGGTCAAGGCTCGGCCATCGATGTGGGTGGTTATTTCCACACCGATCCGGCCAAGGTTGCCAAGGCGCAGCGTCCCAGCGCGACCTTGAACGCCATTATCGGTTAAGGAACGCACCAAGATCGCATCGGGTCGATTTTCCGGCGAATCCTGCCTGGAAGGAATTGCCCGGCATTGATCAGAGTGATTGCAATCCGGGCCGTGAATCCGTATTCTATGGGTTCACGGCCCTTTTTTTGAGGTATCCTTTATGGAAAACCGACTCAGCTTCATGCCCATCCAATACCGCTTGGGCTGTTCGTCGATCGACACCCAGCACGAGTTGATCTTTGCCATTTATCACGAGTTGTTGCGCTCGTTGGAGCAGGGCGCGGATGGGTATGATCTGGCTACGGTATTTTTGTGTTTGAACGGTTATGCCGCGACCCATTTCAAGCACGAGGAGACCTTCATGCGTTCCACCGGCTTTCCGGGCATGGAGGATCATCTGCACGAGCATCGCACCCTGGTCAAGCAGACCGGCCTGTTCCGGGAACGGTTCGCCAACGCGGGTTCCGCCCAGGCCGAGGGTGTCATTGCGCGGGAGGTGGCGTCGTTCCTGCTGACATGGCTGGAGCATCACATCGCCGAGGTGGATCGGGAGTTGTGCGCCTATCTTTTGGTATATGCACACGAGTTTCCCGAACATTTTGATTCGACTCATTCGTTGTGATCTTTTAGGTTTGATTCTTTTTTTGGATATGGTTTGTAAATTAATTAAAGACAATAATTAGGTGTAAAAATATAATTTATATCATTTACTTCCTGCTTTGCAAGAATGTTGTTATTATTGAATCCGCTTGCAATCTTCTATATTTTACTGGATAATCAATTCGGTGAATGGGAATTTGGCGGTCTCGTCAATCTCCCCCCTCGTTGGCTTTGGTTTGTCCTTTTGACCCTTTGGCGTCGTATTTCAAGTGCCGTGGAACATGGAGTTCCACGGGTGGTCTTGATGGGGGGTTCCCTCTTCAAGTGGGTCGTATCATGTGTTTTTAGTGTGGAGTTGCCATTATGAGTGTTTCAGAGATTTATTGTGATACCTTCGGCAATATCGTCGTGACTGGCAACATCGTGCGCATCGAGTTGGCCACCCTCGATCCGGCCCAATCCGATGCCAACAATCCGAAGATGGAGACCCGTTCCCGTCTGATCATGCCGTTGGACGGTTTTTTGCGTTCGTTCGGGATGAGCAAGCAGGTGGTGGATAAATTGACCGAATCTGGCGTATTGCGTCGCAACCCGGCACCCGAGGGGAGTGGCGCGCCAGCGCGTTGATTCGGCTGAAATCCGGGATGACCGCTGAATGGTCTTGGGGGGGCGACTCGGCGGTCGATACTGTTGTACGAGCGGGAAGATCGGCATGAAACAGCCCTTGCTACATGGATCAGTCGCGCAAACCTCACTTGCGCCCTGGTTGAACCACGAGACCACGCTCCAGGTTTCGCCAGGTGCCACCTCGATTCTTCTGCCGGATGGTTCGTTTCTTCTGCAAGGCGAATACACCCAGGATGGTCAGGATCTGCGGATCACCAATCCCTCTGGAGAGGTGATCCGCATTGAGGGGTATTTTTCGCTGGCCTCACCCCCGGATTTGGTTTTGGCCAATGGCTCGGCGCTTATTTTCTCGACCGTTCGGGCACTGACGTTCCCCCTCGAACAATCGGTGCTGGTGGCGGGCCCTGGCGCGCCCGGTGCCGCGGAACCCGGCGTGGTGGTCGGCAAGGTCGGCAACATGTCCGGCACCGTCGAGGCCAAGGGCAGGGATGGTGTGGTGCGCGTCTTGAAGGATGGGGATCCGATTCTGGAGGGGGATCAACTCTCCACCTCGGCGGAGAGTCTCGCCCAGTTCGTGATGAACGACGGCACTACCTTTCAGTTGGGTGACTCGGCCCGCGCCCTGATCGATCAGTACGTTTTCAAGCCCGAGGAGTCCAAGGGGCAGTTCGGAGCCACGGTGTTGACCGGCGCGTTCCGTTATGCCAGCGGCCAGATCGGGCAACTCCACGCCGGCAAGCACACCCTGATCAAGACCCCGACCGCTGAAATCGGCGTGCGCGGCAGTGAACTCATGGGCGAGGTGGTGACCGATGGCAGTACCACGGTCGTCCACAACGCCGGTATTCTCGAGATCGCCGATGTGCATGGTCAAGGGGTGGTGGTGCTGTTGAAGCCGGGTACCGCCACGGCGGTCAAGTTGGGCGGTGGGGCGCCGGTGCCGGTGTTCCAGGCTCCCGACGCGTTGATGAAGCGCCTTGAGGGGCAGGTATCGTTCCAGGCGGTGATCAAGGCCAAGGAGACGGAGAAACAGCTCAAAGAGGAGAAAAAACTCGAGGAGAAATCCCAGCAACCCACCGACAAGGAGCATGCCACCGACTCCAAGACCACGAAGGAGGAGAAGTCTGGCGAGGAGTCTGCGAGTCAGTCCGGGGGAGAGAAATCCGAAGAGAAGCCCGTCGAGGAGAAACCCCTCGAAG
>JADGAY010000019.1 GCA_015231775.1 Magnetococcales bacterium
GTGGACTTCTCCTACGAGGTCTCCCGATCGCTCTCGGCCTGCGAGGGGGTGCTTCTGGTGGTGGATGCCGCCCAGGGGGTCGAGGCCCAGACGCTCGCCAACGTCTACATGGCCCTCGAACACGAGCTGGCGGTGATCCCGGTTCTCAACAAGATCGATCTCCCCTCCGCCGACCCCGAGGGGGTGCGCAAGCAGATCGAGGATGTCATCGGCCTGGAGGCCCAGGACGCCATTCTCGCCTCGGCCAAGAGCGGCATCGGCATCGGCGATATCCTGGAGGCGGTCACCACCCGCATTCCGCCCCCCAAGGGGGATCCCACCGCCCCGCTCAAGGCGCTGATCGTCGATTCCTGGTATGACAACTTCCTGGGCGTGGTTTCGCTGGTGCGCATCGTCGATGGACGCCTCTCCACCGAGAACGCCACCCGCACCCGCAAGATCCGCCTGATGAGCACCGGCATGGAGTATCCGCTGGACAAGATCGGCATCTTCACCCCGCGCCTCACCGAAACCTCCACCTTGTCCGCGGGCGAGGTGGGTTGGGTGGTGGCCGGCATCAAGGAGGTGTCGATGGCACGGGTGGGCGATACCATCACCGATGCCGCACGCCCGGCGGAGGAGCTGTTGCCCGGCTTCAAGGAGATCAAGCCCCTGGTCTTCGCCGGCCTCTACCCCACCGTCTCCTCGGATTACGTGCTGTTGAAGGAGTCCCTGGAGAAGCTCTCCCTGAACGACTCCTCGATCGTCTTCGAAACCGAAAGCTCGCCGGCCCTGGGGTTCGGCATGCGCTGCGGATTCCTGGGCATGCTCCACATGGAGATCGTCCAGGAGCGGTTGGAGCGGGAGTTTAATCTGGATCTGGTCACCACCGCCCCGACGGTGGTCTATCGCGCCCATCTGACCGATGGCACCATCGAGGAGGTTCACAACCCCTCGGCCCTGCCGCCGGCCAACAAGCTCGATCACCTGGAAGAGCCCTTCATCCTCGCCTCGATCCTCACCCCCCCCGAACATGTCGGACCCCTGCTGCAACTGTGCAACGACCGCCGCGGGGTGCAGCGCGACCTCCACTACCTCTCGGAGTCGCGCACCATGTTGCGCTACGAGATGCCGATGAACGAGGTGGCCCTCGACTTCTTCGACCGGTTGAAATCGGTGTCGCGGGGCTATGCCTCCCTGGATTACGAATTTCTGGATTACCGCCCCGGCGAACTGGTGAAACTCGACATCCTCATCAACGGGGAGCCGGTGGATGCGCTGTCGGTGATCGTGCATCGCGACAAGAGCATGACCCGTGGCCGCGACCTGGTGAAAAAAATGCGCGAGTTGATCCACCGCCAGATGTTCGAGGTGGCCATCCAGGCCGCCATCGGCGCCAAGGTGGTGGCACGCGAGACGGTGCAGGCGCTGCGCAAGAACGTCACCGCCAAGTGCTACGGCGGCGACATCACCCGCAAGCGCAAACTCCTGGAGAAACAAAAGGCCGGCAAAAAACGGATGAAACAGATCGGTCGCGTGGAGATCCCCCAGGAGGCGTTCCTGGCGGTTCTCAAGATCGATGACTAGGTAAGGAGGGCGGGCGAAGGTGGTCAATCCACAACAGGTGTGGCGCCGGAGACATCTCTGGCATGGGGTGTTGTTCGTGATCGCCGCCATTCTCGTGTTTGGCAACGCGGTCTCGATGGGCATTTTCTCCATGCCCGAGGCGTCGCGCTCCTGGGCGCCGCTGATCGCCGGCGTCCTGCTCGTCATCGGGCTCTTCATGCTCTTCAAGGGGGAGGCTTTCCTGGAGGGGGGGAGCGCCGCCGCGGAGTACTACGAGGCGATCGCCATGGCTGTCGCCATCGCCTTCATGGTGCGCACCTTTTTGATCGAACCCTTCAAGATCCCCTCGGGATCGATGATCCCGACCCTGCTGGTGGGCGACTACCTGTTCGTCAACAAACTCGCCTACGGCTACCGTCTCCCCTACACCAACCAACGCATCTTCATGTCCGGGGATCCGGAGCGTGGCGAGATCGCGGTGTTCGAATACCCCAAGGATCCAACCAAGGATTACATCAAACGGATCATCGGCCTGCCCGGCGACAAGATCTCCTATCGGGAGAAACGGGTCTTCGTCAACGGACAGCTCATCGCCCAGCAGGTGGATGGCACCTTCGCCTACATCAACGAGTTCGAACAGAAGGTCGAATCGCAACGGCTGATCGAGCAGCTCGGCAACCATCCCCATCCGATCCTGGTGCGTCCCATGACCGGGATGGAGACGCCCCTCGAAATAGTGGTCCCACCGGACCACTATTTCGTCGTGGGAGACAACCGCGACAACAGCAACGACAGCCGCTACTGGGGGTTCGTGCCGAAACATCGCCTGGTGGGGCGGGCGGTGGCGATGTTCTGGTCGTGGGACCGCTACGAGGGCAAACCACGCTGGGATCGCATCGGACAGGTGATCCGCTGATGCCCCCTGGCATCCGACCCAGGCTTGGCGAATCGGGCGGCGCCTGGCTGACGTTGATGGTGCTCTGCCTGCTGGTGATCGTGGGATCGGCCTTGACCATGGGGATCGGTTCGGCGGTCTATGATCACTATCTGCTGCGCGATCTGGCCAACCGGGTGGTCAAGGAGTACGCCACCCTGCCCCTCGATGAGGTCAAACGGCGCGTGCGCCACGAAATCGATCAGTCCCGGTTGCCGGGGGAGGCTTTGATGGTGACCAAAACCCTGTCGGGATATCGGGTCGAGGTGGCCCAGACCATTCCGTTGAGCCTGGTACTCGGAGGCACGCAACTCCATGTGCCCGGCCATGGCCTCTGGACCTGGACCTATCGGACCGAAACGTGACGCTGCCATGAACCGTGACGAATTCGACCCCGAGACCTTGACGGCCTGGTTTTCCGAACACTTCGATTACACCTTCAACGATCCGGGCATGCTGCGTCTGGCGTTGACCCACCGTTCGGTGGCCCAGGACGACACCCTGGAGCCCGCTCCGCTGGGGGCGCCTGACGAGGAGTTGCCGCTACGCCACAACGAACGGTTGGAGTTTCTGGGCGACGCGGTGTTGGATCTGGCGGTGTCGCGGTTGCTGTTCCACCGTTTTCCCGACGCCCCGGAGGGGGAGCTCTCCCACTGGCGTGCCGCGCTGGTCAACACCCGCGCCCTGGGCCAGATGGGCCGGGAGCTGGGTCTGGGCTCCCGCCTGCGGCTGGGTCGCGGCGAGGATCTGAGCGGGGGACGGGACAAACCCTCCATTCTCGGCAACTCCATCGAGGCCCTGTTCGGCGCGGTCTTTCTGGATGGCGGGTGGCCGGGCGCGGAACGGATGGCCGCCAAGGTGTTCGCGGCGCGCATGGAGCGCTTTTCACCGGGCGGCGAGTTGAAGGATTTCAAGACCGCCTTGCAGGAGCGGTTGCAGGGCATGGCCCGTCCCCTGCCCCGATATGCATTGCTGGGTGTCTCCGGACCGCCGCACCAACGTCATTTTCAGGTGGCCTGTCGGGTGGACGAGGGAATCGTGGGGCGCGGCGATGGACCAAGCAAACGCCGCGCCGAACAGGAGGCGGCCCGTCATGCCATGGAGCTGATGGAGCGGATCGACATGCGTGAGGAGAACGCGGAGTGAACGGTTCATCGGCGGCAACGCCTGACAACAGATCAAAACAACCCGGCGAGTTCCGTTCCGGATACATCGCCATCGCCGGTCGCCCGAACACCGGCAAATCCACCTTCTTGAACCGCGTGCTCGGACGCAAGGCGGCCATCGTCACCCCCAAGGCCCAGACCACCCGTGGTCGCGTGCTCGGGGTGTGCGAACGCCAGGATGCGCAGTTCATCTTTCTGGACACGCCGGGCATCCACGATCCGGGTCGGGTGCTGCTCAATCAGGTGATGGTGCGTACCGCCTTCGAGGCGTGTCGGGAGGCCGATGTCACCCTCTATTTCGTCGAGGCCACCACCGGGTTGACCGACGAGGATCGGGAGATTCTCATCCGCCTCGGCGAGGCCCCCATCATCCTGGTCTTCAACAAGATCGATCGCACCCCGAACAGCCGCCTGATGGAAAAGGTCGCCGCAACGGCGGAACTGGCCGGGGCGCGCATTGCCGAGGTGGTGCCGATCTCAGCCTTGACCGGTCGCAACGTCGATCGTCTGTTGGATCTTTTGCTCCGTTTCCTGCCCGAGGGACCGCGTTATTTCCCGGAGGGGCAGTGGACCGATCAGCCGGAGAGTTTCATCATCGCCGAGGTGATCCGCGAGAAGCTTTTCATGCTGTTGCGCCAGGAACTCCCCTACGCCCTGGCGGTGCGGGTGGTGCTGTGGGAGCGACGTCCGCCGCCGTCGGAGGTGCGTGATCTGGAGGCACACATCCTGGTGGCGCGGGAGTCGCAAAAGGGGATCGTCATCGGTCATCGCGGCGAGTTGCTCAAACGGGTTGGCGCCCAGGCGCGCAAGGAGTTGGAGCACCAATTCGGCTGTCCGATCTTCATGCGTCTCCAGGTGCGTGTCGAACGGGAGTGGACCGCGGACGCGCGCATTCTGGCCGATCTGGGCTATGTGCATCCGGAAGAGGACGAGGAGTTGGATGCGGATCTCGGATAGGGCCCTGGCGATCCGGCGCGTGCCGTATCGTGATTCCTCGTGGATCGTGACCCTTCTGACCCCCTGTCACGGGGTGATCGCCGCCATGGCGCGTGGGGTGCGTCTGGGCGGACGGGACGGCAGCCGCGCCGCCCTGACCGGATTTCACGCGCTGTCGATCGAAATCCGCGCCCGCGCGCCGGATGCCCTGGGCACCCTGGCCCGGGCCGAGATCGTCGAGCCGCGCTATCGCCTCCCCTTTCTACCCGAGGCCTCGGCTGCCGGGCAGTTGCTCTTCGAGGCGGTGCACCGTCTGGAGATGCCTTGGGATGCGCGGGATGGGGCGATCTTCCACTGTGTGGATGGGGCTCTGGAGGCGTTGGAGAGCGGGGCCGATCCACTGGCCGTGGCTGCCGGGAGCATCAGTCGTCTTTTGGGGTTGTTCGGGCATGGTTGGCGGGCCGGGGATTGCGTGGGGTGTGGCACTCGGGCGCGGTTGCGTTTCGTGTCGGTGAAGCGTGGCGGCGCGGTGTGCGAGGCGTGCGGGGCCCCCTATGCGGATCGTCTGCCCAAGGCGGGAGAGGCGGTGTTCGCGGCCATGGCCGATCGTTCCTGGCCGCCGCGTCTGAGCGGTCTGACCCGCGAGGAGATGCTTTTTTTCTATCAGTTGGGGGTGGAGGCCCTGAATCGGATCGGGCCGAGGCCCATGAGCGGGGACGTATCGTTCCGGCAACTGGCAAACGTGTGAGGCCTGTCTGGTTGTTAAACTATTGAGAAAAAAGAGAGCGTCTGGGAGATTCCTCTCCCAGGGTTTTGTTTTTGACTTTGATTTTAGCGCGCTCTTTACAAAAAAGCCTTTTTCGCGCTTTTTGCGAAAAAGGCGCCGCGCGCCGCCTTGCGGAAGATTACGCTTCTCAAGATGATTGAAGGGAGAAAAAAAGATGATCGACAAGGCGTTGTTGGAGATTCTCGTCTGTCCGCAGTGCAAGGGGGGGTTGGAGTATGATGCCAAGAGCGACGAGTTGATCTGCCGGGCCGATCGTCTGGCCTATCCGATCCGCGACGAGATTCCGGTCATGCTGGTGGATGAGGCGCGGAACGTGGAGGCGTAAAACTGGCGGGGTCCTGGTGGTGGGAACCAGGGGCAACGACTCAGGGCGAATTGCTCAACGCAGGAGAGCCGCCTTCGGCGGCCTGTTTGGGGCCATGTTCGCGGGATCGTTTGGCCAAAGGCGCCAAACGATCCCGCGGCCAAGGCGGCGCGCAGCGTTTTTTCGCACAAGGCGCGAAAAAACGCTTTTTTGCAGGGCGCGCAAAAGGCAAAATCAAAGGCAAAACCGCGGGGCTCTGCCCCGCCCCCGCCGGGGACGATAATCGTCCCCGGTCCCCTGTGATGACTTTGATCCTAATACCGATACGGCTCGGGCTTGAAGGGACCATCCACCGGCACGCCGATGTAGGTCGCCTGCTTCTCGGAGAGCACCGTGAGTTTCACCCCCAACTTGCCCAGATGCAAACGGGCCACCTTCTCGTCCAACTTCTTGGGCAACACATAGACGCCAATCGGATACTTGCCCGGATTGTTCCACAACTCGATCTGCGCCATCACCTGGTTGGTGAAGGAGTTGGACATCACGAAACTGGCGTGACCCGTGGCACAACCCAGATTGACCAGACGCCCCTCGGCCAACAGGATCAACCGCTTGCCGTCCGGGAAGATCACATGATCCACCTGGGGCTTGATGTTCTCCCAGGTCAGGGAACGCAACGAGGCGACATCGATCTCGGAGTCGAAGTGACCGATGTTGCAGACGATCGCCTGATCCGGCATTTTCTCCATGTGGGCGCGGGTGATCACATCCACGTTGCCGGTGGCGGTGACGAAGATGTTGCCGACTGGCGCGGCATCCTCCATGGTCACCACCCGATACCCCTCCATGGCGGCCTGCAAGGCGCAGATGGGATCGATCTCGGTGATCCACACCGTGGCACCCATGCCCCGGAACGCCTGGGCGCACCCCTTGCCCACGTCGCCATAACCGCACACCACCGCGATCTTGCCGGCCACCATCACGTCGGTGGCGCGCTTGATGCCGTCGATGAGCGACTCGCGACAGCCGTAGAGGTTGTCGAACTTGGACTTGGTGACCGAATCGTTGACGTTGAAGGCCGGAACCTTGAGGGTGCCGGCAGCCATCATCTCCTGCAAACGGTGCACGCCGGTGGTGGTCTCCTCGGAGATGCCGCGAATCCCGGCCATCAACGCCGCGTGCTCCGGACGGTGCAGCACCAGGGTCAGATCGCCGCCATCATCGAGAATCATGTTGGGAAGCCAGCCATCGGGACCGAAGATGGTCTGGTCGATGCACCACCAGAACGCCTCCTCGGTTTCACCCTTCCAGGCAAAGACCGGGATGCCGGCGGCGGCGATGGCCGAGGCGGCGTGATCCTGGGTGGAGAAGATGTTGCACGACGACCAGCGCACCGAGGCGCCCAGATCCACCAGGGTCTCGATCAGGACCGCGGTCTGGATGGTCATGTGCAGGCAGCCGGCGATGCGGGCGCCGGCCAGGGGTTTCTGTCCCTGGTATTCGCGCCGCAGGGCCATCAGGCCGGGCATTTCGGTTTCGGCGATGGCGATCTCCTTGCGGCCCCACTCGGCCAGGCCGATATCGGCCACGCGGTAATCACGGAAATCGGAAAGGTTGGAAGCAGTCATGTTTGGTCTCGTTTCAGGGTCAAAGAAGTTCCGTGATCATCCGATTCCAGCAGCGGCGCGCAGCGCCTCCACTTTGTCGGCCCGCTCCCAGGTGAACTCGGGCAACTCGCGCCCGAAGTGACCATACGCGGCGGTCTTGGCATAGATGGGACGCAGCAGGTTCAACTGCACGGTGATCGCCTTGGGACGCAGATCAAAGGTATCGGCCACGATCTGCTCGATGCGGGCATCGGGAATCCGCCCGGTGCCGAAGGTCTCGACCATCAACGAGACCGGTCTGGAGAGGCCGATGGCATAGGCCACCTGGATCTCGCAACGCCGGGCCAAGCCGGCGGCGACGATGTTCTTGGCCACATAGCGGCCCATGTAGGCCGACGAACGGTCCACCTTGGAGGGATCCTTGCCCGAGAAGGCGCCGCCGCCATGACGTCCGGCACCGCCGTAGGTATCGACGATGATCTTGCGTCCGGTGACGCCGCAGTCGCCCACCGGTCCACCGATCACGAACCGTCCGGTGGGATTGACATGGTAGACCACCTTTGGGCTCAACAATTCCGCAGGGATCACCGGCTTGATGATCTCCTCGATCACCGCCTCGCGCAACGCCTCGTAGGCGATGTCCGGGTCGTGCTGGGTGGAGACCACCACTGCCTCGACCCCGGTCGGACGACCGTTCTCGTAGCGCACCGTCACCTGGGACTTGGCGTCCGGGCGCAGCCAGCGGAGCTGACCGGACTTGCGCACCTGGGACTGACGCTCCATGAGCCGGTGGGCATAATGGATCGGCATGGGCATCAAGGCCGGGGTTTCGTCGCAGGCGTAGCCGAACATCAACCCCTGATCGCCGGCGCCCTGATCCAGATCGATCCCCTCGCCCTCGTTCACCCCCTGGGCGATGTCCGTGGACTGTTTGTCCAGGGAGACCAGCACCGCGCAGGAGGCGTAATCGAATCCCATCTCCGAGGAGTTGTAACCGATCTCGCGAATCGCCTCGCGCGCCACGGTCGGATAGTCGATCACCGCACGGGTGGTGATTTCACCCGCCACCACCACCATGCCGGTGGTCACCAGGGTTTCGCACGCCACGCGGCTGGTGGGTTCCTGGGCCAGAATGGCATCCAACACGCCATCGGAGATCCGATCGGCCATTTTGTCCGGGTGACCCTCGGAGACCGACTCCGATGAGAAGAGAAACGTTCGCTCCATGCCTTGCAACTCCAGGTTGATCAAAGGGAGGGGAAATGCCGCCAGGATGCACCTCGGCGTGCCCGAGAGAAACCGATTAAACTTGCATGATGGGGGGGGGAGAACCCCCTCACCCCCAACCATGGACCTCCCTTGGGGAGTTCCATGGTAAACTTGCATGATGGGGGGAGAACCCCCTCACCCCCCAACCATGGACCTCCCTTTGGGAGTTCCATGGTAAAAAAAATGAAAGGATAATCGATTCTCGAATGTCAAACAACCTTAAAATGATGCGGGTCGGCCAAGGAAAACAGACAAAGAAGAGGCATCAACAGGCCATCGGACGCGACCGCCCCTTTGATCCTGGGACCGGTTCACCCCAACGACATCTGATAAAAAAACCGGACCAGGCTCTCGGTTCCCACATGGAAGGAGGGAAGATGCAGATTCTCGTTGGGCGCGTGGGGCGCGGCATCGGGCAGGGAGAAGCCCACCAGGAGGGTCTTGATGGCCAGAAGTCGTTCGAAATCGGCCACCACGGGAATGGTCGCCCCTTCGCCGATGATCACCGGTTCGCGACCGAAGGCGTCGCGAAGGGCGCGCCCTGCCGCCTGGACCGCCGGCAGTTCCGGATCGAGCCGCCAGGGCAGACCGCCGCCCGGCGTGGGAAAGAGTTCGAGGCGCACGCCCGGCGGGGTGACAGCGCGCAAATGGGCCATCACCAACTCCAGCGCCCGCTCCGGGGTCTGATCCGGCACCAGGCGCATGGAGAGTTTGGCATGGGCGCGGGCCGGCAGGACCGTTTTGGAGCCCGGCCCCATGTAGCCGCCCCACAGGCCGTTGATCTCGATGGTCGGACGGTACCAGAGTCGCTCCAGGGTCGCGTATCCCGCCTCGCCCCACCCCGCTTCCAGGCCGATCGGCTCCAGAAACGCCCGCTCCTCGAAGGGGATGTCGGCCACCCTGGCCCGCTCGGCGGGGGTCGGCGGACGCACGTCATCGAGATAGCCCGGCACCTGGATCACCCCCCGTTCATCCTTGAGGGTGGCGAGCATGCGCGCCAGGGCCTCCAGGGGATTGGCCACCGCGCCGCCGAAGCTGCCGGAGTGGAGATCGCGTCCCGGTCCGTTCACCTGGATCTCGAGGGCCGCCAGGCCGCGCAGTCCGGCGGTGATCGCCGGAATCCCCTCGGCCCACTGACAGGTATCCGAAACAATCGCCAGATCGGCGCGCAACAGCTCCTGGTTGGCCAGCAGAAAACCAGGCAGATTCGGACTGCCGATCTCCTCCTCCCCCTCGATCAGGAACACCACGTTGAGCGGCAGGGTGCCGGTGACCTTGAGGGTGGCGGCCACGGCCTGCATGTGCATCAGGATCTGCCCCTTGTCGTCCGCGCTGCCGCGGGCGAAAATCCGCGCGTCGCGCACCACGGGATCGAAGGGGCCGGCCTCCCACAACGCCAGCGGATCGACCGGCTGCACGTCGTAGTGACCATAGATCAACAGGGTCGGGGCCTCCGCCGCGCGCCGCCAACTGGCGGTGACGATCGGATGGCCGGCGGTGGGATGGATGGTCACCGCCTCCAGGCCGGCCTCGCGCAAAAACTCCGCGCACCAGGCGGCGGCGGCCCACATGTCCGGCTGATTTTCAGGATGACTGGAGATCGACGGAATCCGCAACCAGTCGATAAGCTGGTGCAAACGCTCCGTCTCGGTGGCGCGGAGATGGTCGAGAATGGCCCGCATATCCAGGTCGCTGGCGGTCAGAGCGCCCGTCACTCGGCCAACTGACGTGGCGAGATCAGGTTGACGAGGGTGGCGCAACCAGGGGTGAGATGCGACCAGTCGTTGGCAATCTCCAGGTGGGCGATGGTGGCGGTCTTGATCGCACCGGCTTCGCCCCCCTCCTCCAGGCCGGAAAGCGCCATATCGTGATTCACCAGATACTCAAACAGCATCTCCAGGCCCGGATTATGGCCGACGATCATGGCAATCTCGGTCTGTTTGGGCAGTTCGGCGAGCACCTCGAGCAACTCCTCGGTGCCGGCGCCGTAGATGCGCGCATCCCACAACACCGCCTTTTTCTTGATGTCGAGCACCTTGCAGACCTCGAGAATGGTCTGTTTGGCGCGCAGGGCCGGGGAACTGACGATGCTATCGGGGATCAGGCCGTGATCCGACAGCCATTGACCCATGCGGGGTGCGTCCTGCAGGCCGCGTTTGGCCAGGGGGCGTTCGAAATCCGAGACCGCGTCCGTGTCCCAGGCCGATTTCGCGTGGCGCATGATGATCAGTTGGCGCTTCATGGTGGGGATACCCCATGCCCGATGGTGATGAATAGGGAGAGTATAAGATAAACGCCGATTCACCACCTGTCAAGGCCAGGAAATCCACCCTCTTCATGAAACTAGGGGAACCCCGACCCCGCCGGGGCCCCCTTCGTGGTGCAAAATCCCAACCCGCCCCGCTGCACTTAGCGCGGAAAGAGGGTCCGCTCCACCAGCGCGCAGAGGATATGGCCGATCATGATGTGGCTCTCCTGGATGCGGGTGGTCTCCGAGGAGGGGACGCGGATGCAGTCGCACAGGGTGTAGAGCTTGCCACCCGCCTGGCCGGTCAGACCCATGCAGGTCACGTCACGCCGCCGGGCCACCTCCACCGCGGCCAGGATGTTCGGGCTGTTGCCGCTGGTGGTGATCGGGATGAAGAGATCCCCCTCCCGTCCCAGGGCGTCAAGCTCGCGGGCGAACACCTGTTCGTAGCCGTAGTCGTTGCCGATGGCGCTGATCGCCGAACTGTTGGTGCCCAGGGCCATCGAGGCCACCGGGGCCCGATCGTAGCAAAGTCGCGCGGTGAACTCGGCGCTCAGATGCTGGGCATCGGCGAAGCTGCCGCCGTTGCCGGCGAAGATGATCTTCCCGCCCCCCTTGAGAGAGGCCACGCAGTCGCTGGCCAGGGATTCGATCTGGGCGATGAGGGTGGAATCGCGCAGAATGGCACTCTTGACGCGCATCGAGGCTTCGATCTCGGCGCGAATCCGTTCCGTCCATGGGGTACTCATGATTTCAACTCCTGTAATGGGATTCGACATGTCCAATCAACTCACGACAGCCAGTGGATCGCATCGCCGGGCGTGGCGATCACCGGACAAGGGGGATCCGCCGGAGCGGACTCCGGTGGACGGACCAACAACAGGGCACGTCCCACACCCGCCGCCACCGCGGCCTGGATGTCGCTCAACCGGTCTCCGACCAGGAGTGATCCGGCCAGATCGAGGTCCAACTCCCGGGCGGCCTGGAGGATCATCCCCGGTCCCGGCTTGCGGGAGGGATCCTCGCGCCGGTAGGGGCCTATTCCTTTCGTGGGATGAAAGGGGCTGAAATAAACCGCGTCGATGCGGCCCCCCTCGCGTTCGAACGCGGCACGCATCCAGTCGGTGAGGGCGTGGAACTGGTGTTCCGTGTAGTAGCCGCGGGCGATGCCGGACTGGTTGGTCACCACCACCACCCGATAGCCGAGCCGACCGGCGGCGCGGATCAAATCGAAGATGCCCTCGATGAACTCGAACTGCTCCACCCGATGGACATAGCCGTGATCCACGTTGATCACCCCGTCCCGGTCCAGAAACAGGGCCCTGGTGGCAACCCGACCTCGCGGGGGTTCCACGGCTGGGGGGTGGAGGGATTCAGGCTCCGTCATGGTTGCGCGCGTCCCCTGGTTCGGCCTCTCGTCCACTGGGTCCGCCCGTGCGGACCGATTAAAGCAAATTATCATAATCCAGGGTGGAGCGTCAATTTTCTCGCGACCTTCCCGCTGGTTCAGCCCACGCCAACCCGAGCATTTTTCATACCGTGACAGCCACGCACGGCGCGCCCTGGCAAGGAATGCGGGCCGGATCGGCACTTTGGCACCACGCTCGCATCAAACCAGGATCACCACCACCTCCTGGCGCTCGGCATCCATTGTCCACGCCCCACCATGAAGGCCCCATGTCCAACATCCCCTCCGAGCCTCTCCCGTCCGACGAACCACCGCTCCCCTCGGGCGACACCCCCTGCCCGCCCCAGGCCGAGATCCACTGTCTGGCCGCCGTCAGCCACGAACTGCGCACCACGCTCAACGTCATCCTCGGCATGGCGGATCTGTTGCAACAGACGGATGATCTCCAGAAAGCGCGACGTCAAGCCTCCGTGATCCACGACTCCGGCCTGGTGATGCGCGCCCTCCTCGACGACATGCTCGAATACAGCCTGCTGGCCAGCGGCGGGGCCCAGCCTCGACCCGAACCCTTCGCACCAGGCGCACTGCTGGCCGAGTTGTACGACACCTTCTCCATTCAGGCCCGTGCCGCGGGAAGCGATTTTCTCACCCCGCCAGCCGCCAACCTGCCGGAGCGTCTGCATGGCGACGCGCGCCACGCCCGCCAGGCCATCGCCCGACTGCTCGAACTGGCCCTGAAACTCACCCCGCGCGGCGAAATCCACGCGGATCTCCATTTCACCCCGATCAAGGGCAAAACCTGCCTGCTGCGCGGCACCATCCGCGCCTCGGGATGCATTCTTAACGAAAACCAGTGCAAAAGCCTCTTCAAACCGTTGCGCCCCCACGCCGACACCCCGCCGAGCCTCCCCACCCCGCCCGGCTTCGGACCCGCCATCGCCAAGGGGTGGATCCGACTGCTCGGGGGCACCCTGCGGGTGCGATGCACGCTCTCCGAACTGTCAACATTTACTTTTGAAATACCTTTCTCCCTACACCATCATTGACACCTGTCGTCAAAATGGCTAAAATGGCCATCTAAGTCATTAATGAACGACCACATGTCCGGATCGCACCCCCCCAGGCCGCGCCTACCCCCGTGACCCGCGTCAATCCATGGCGAGTCAACCCCCCGTACATCCTAAGAAACGTTCTTCGGGTATGCGCCATGAACATCCCACTCGTCGATCACATCCGTCACTCCGTCAGTCGCAAGATCCTGCTTCTGACCGGCACGGTCGGCACCATCGCCCTGCTCCTCCTCGGCGGCATCCAACTCCATCTCATGAACCAGGCGCTCATGGAAGAGAACCGGAACGCCATCAGCCGCATCGCCGAAACCGCCACCCAGGGGCTCCAGGCCATCATGCTGGCCGGACAGGCCAGCATGGCCCACGACTACTTAGACCGGCTCAAGCAGGTGGAGGGGTTGGAGACCCTGCGCATCTTCCGCGTCAACGGCAGCGAGGCGTTCCGACCCGAGGAGGCGGGCATGCCCCTCGATCCGACGCTCAAAGCCCCTTTTCAGCAGACCCTCGCCGAGCAGAAAACCCTGCTGCTCGACGCCACCGGCCCCAACGGCGTCGGACGCACCACCATCCTGGCACCGGTCCCCAACCGTGAACCCTGTCAGGCCTGTCACGGCACCGAGCACCCCCTGCGCGGGGTCTTTCTGCTGTCCGTGTCGCGTCAGGCCAGCGAAAGCCGGGTCGCCGAGGCGCGCGCCATCGCCCTGCTGCTCATGGCCGGATCGATCCCGCTGCTGATCCTGGTGATCCACCTGGTTCTGACCCGCGGCGTGCAACGTCCCCTCGGCCTGCTGCGCGACGCGATCACCCGCATCGCCAACGGCGATCTGACCCACCTGATCCCCGTCGCCGACGGCAAGGTGGATGACCTGGGACGGATCGCGCGGGATTTCAACGCCATGACCGTCCGTTTTCGGGATACCATCTGCCAGGTGTTCCTGCAAACCCACTCCATGGCCGCCTGCATCTCCGACCTGATCGACGTGCGCGACAGGCTCTCCACAGATGCGCAACACAGCTTCCGCCTCGCCGATCAGACCGCGCGGGATCACCACCTGGTGGAACGGCAGGTCTCGACCATCCAGGAGGCGATCCAACAGGCCACCGAACAGGTGGGCTCCATGTCGGCGTCCACCGAGCAACTCTCCGCCAACATCACCTCCATCGCCTCGGGCGCCGAACAGGCCAGCCACAACATCCACGCCATGTCGGAAGCGGCGGAACACATACTCGGCAACGTCGCGAATGTCAACCGGAATCTCACCCGCGTGGATGGTTCGATCGCCGCGGTGGCCGAAGCCATCGGCGCGGTGACCGGCTCCATCGACGCGGTACGTCATCGTTGCCTGGACGCCAGCGCCCAATCCCGCCAGGCCAACTCGAAGGCCCAGAGCACCCAGGAGATCATGTCCCGGCTGGCCAACTCCGCCCAGCAGATCGATCAGGTGCTGGAGTTGATCAACGACATCGCCAATCAGACCAACATGCTGGCCCTCAACGCTTCGATCGAATCCGCCGGAGCCGGTGATGCCGGCAAGGGGTTCGCGGTGGTGGCCAACGAGGTCAAGGATCTGGCGCGCCGCACCGGCGAGGCGACCCGTTTGATCGCCGGCAAGATCCGTGAGATCCAGTCCCACACCCAGGAGGTGGCCCTGGCCAACCAGGAGATCGCCTTGGCCATCGAACGGATCGATCAATCCAATCTGGAGATCACCGATGCCGTGGATGAACAGGTGCTGCGGGTCACGGAGATCTCGGAGGCGATTCTGGCGGTCTCCGCCGCCGCACGGGAGGTGACCGACTCCTCCGCCGAACTCGACGGCGGCGCCCACGACATCGTGCGCTCGGCCCAGGAGGCGGCTCTCGGCGCCTCGGACGTGGCCCGTTCCGCGGGCGAGGCCTCCGCCGCCGCCAATCTGCTGGCGCGCCAGGGCGAAGCGATCCACGCCTCCTCCCTGGAGGTGGTTCACTCCGCCGCCCAGGCCGCCTCGGCCACCACCAGCGCCAACCACAAGGTGGGCGAGATCTCCCGCACCGCCTATCTGGTCAACGGCACCATCCATCACGTCTCCCTGCTCATCGACTCGGTGGCGGTGCCGGGTCGCAAACTCGAACATTCGGTGCGCGACCTCACCTTGCACCCCGAACCCTTCCCGGTGGAAAAAATCAAGAATGCCCACCTCAAATGGCTCGGAAAACTGGAAAACGTCATCCGCGGACGCAGCGACCTGAAACCCGAACAGGTGGCCAGCGGACGGGAGTGCGATTTCGGCAAATGGTACTACAGCGACGGCACCCATCGTTTCGGCACGCTGGATATTTTCAACCAGGTGGGCGAAGTCCATCTGCTGGTCCACGAGGTGGCCCGCGAAACCGTCCGTCTGGCAAGCCAGGGGGATACCTCCGCCGCGGAGGCCAAGATGACGGAGTTCAACGCCATCAAGGATCGGTTGTTCGACCTGCTGGATCATTTGTACATGGAGGCCGCCAGCCAGGGGTGATTCCCCCGGACCAGGCCTGCGAATGCTCCATTCTACCGTGATGAGGGGGAAATCATGGAAAACAAGCAGAACTGTTGGGAATTTTTCAACTGTGGCCGCAGCCGCCACGCAACCAATCAGGACGGCAGCTTCTGCCCGGTCAGCCTGATCGGCGCCTACGATGGCATCAACGGGGGGCGCGATGCCGGTCGTGCCTGCTGGAACATCGAGGGAACCTTCTGCTCCTTCTCGTCATGCGGTTCTGGCAACGACCAGCGCGGCACCTTTGATTTCAAGAAGGCGCAGTGTCAAAAATGTACGTTCAAGGCCCAGGTGATCCAGGAAGAGGGCGCGGAGTTCCAGGAGAACAAACGGTTCGGTTGAGCCGCACATCCATTTCCTGGTTGCGATAATCCGGAATTTCTTGCCGATTCGTCGCCTGCGCCCCTGGCGCCCAGGCAGCCACGGTTTATTCTTTTTCTTCCAGATCATTCATCTATTCCACAGCGCCCTCCCTCTGGAAAATTGGCACGAACTTGGCTTCAAGCCGTATGAACACCCAATCATCCGGACGGAAAATGCCGTTCGGAACCCCGGCATGCCATGCCACAAGTCTGGAGTCATCCCATGGGAATCAGTATTTCACTGGAAAACCGTCGCAAGGCGATGATCAATCCGGCACTCTTTGCCAAACAGCCGCGCGCCCTGATCGAGGAGATCGAAGAGTATCGCAAGGAGACCGAACGACTCGGACGGATCTACGATCTGCACCGACAACTCGGCATGTCCCTGGACATGGATACCATGATCGAGGCCATCTCCCGCTGGCTGGTGCCGGTGATGCCCCACAATCTGGTGGCCTATCGCCGTTTCGACCGGCGCATCCACACCGCCTGTTCGAGTCACGGACCGGACCGGCTGCGGCTGCAGGAGATCGCCCAGGAGCTGATGCGGCACCCCATGCGCGAAAAACGTTCCGGCTGCTTGACGAGCGTGGCGCGCTATTACCACCTGTGGCCCCTGGATCCGAATCACAACGACTGTCTGCTGGTGATCCACGAGTGCGCCGACCTCTCCTCCGCGCCGTTCGAGCATCTGGAGACCGAGGTACTCGAGGAGCTGCGCGGTCCCCTGGAGCGGGCGCTGGCCTATGAGGATCTCTACGATCAGGCGCGTCGCGACAGTTTGACCGGATTGGTCAACCGCCGGGTCTTCGAGGAGCGCGCCGCCCTGGAGATGGCCCACGCCCATCGGCATGGCAATCCGCTGGTGCTGGCCTGTCTGGATCTGGACCATTTCAAGGCGATCAACGACCGGATGGGACATGGCGAGGGGGATGTGGTGTTGCAGAAGGTGTCGAAGACCTTTGCGCGCATCGTGCGTGATTCGGATCTGTTGGCGCGGGTGGGCGGGGATGAGTTCGCCATGATCCTGCCCAGCACCTCCCTCGAGAACGCCAACCTGCTCATGGAACGTCTGTGCAAGGCGGTGCGGGAGCTGAACATCGGCGCGCCGGGTTCGGAACCCCTCGGCGTGAGCGTAGGATTGGCCCTCTGGCAGCCTGCCGGGCACGCCACCCTGGAGGCGTGGTGGCAGAGCGCCGACGCGGCCCTCTATCGGGCCAAGGCGTCGGGACGATCCCAGGTCTGCTTCTGACCCGAGCCGCTGGGGAGAGCATCCACTCTCCCCAGCGTGTCGAACCGCGGGTCTGGCCACCCAACCCGTCAGCCGGTTCACCTATAGGACAAAGCTTCGATCCGATCCCGGCACCCGACCGGTTTGCATGCATTTGATCATGTGCAGCAATGCTGGACTGATCACGCCGTTCGGGCTGCCATCCGATTTGACATGCGGAGTCTGGTCGGTCAGGAAATAGGAGTGCCCCTTGAGCTGGTCGAATCTACCGTTGAACCCATCACAGTCTGCCGCATAGACATTCCGTTGCACCTGATCCATATTCTCGGGTCCATAGTGGCCGAGACGCCTGGTGAACTCCCCCACCCGCATGCCGTTGGCTCCCCGACTGGCCATCAAGGCCTTGTCGTCGTTGGCGTAGTAGACCACGACATTGCGACTGATCTCGGTAAGAGTACGTCCCGGTTGACCGGATTCCAGGGACTCATCCGGCACATCCGCGGCGATCATGAACAGGTTGCGGAACATGTACGGCAGGGATCCCCCGCCAAACCCCTTGGCAAAATTGTCAATGGTTTTGACCAGCACCCGATTGCCCATGGAGTGGGACAGAACGTTGATCCGCTTCAAACACGGCACCTCAATTTGGCCAGGCTGTTTCTGCCAATCCAGGAATTTTCCCAGCAGACGTCCAAGCATGGGAGCCGAGGCGTCGGCGGTGGCCTGATCGTCCCAGTAGTCCAACAGGACGCCCGGATCGTCATCCGTGGGCCACATGATGGTCAGCACCTCCACCAAACCGGGCGCCGCTCTGTCCAGGAGGGACTGGAGATCCGAAGCACGTTGGAACACATCCTCCGGGGTGTTGGAGAAGCCATGGATGTACAGAAGCAGTTCCTGGGCGTTGGACGCCTTGAGCCGTCGAAAAAGGGCAGGGCTCATGATCTCCGTGATTTGTTTGGTCTTGTCATCGCGCTCACAGAAGAAGATGGAAAAGCAGGGTTGGTTGTTTTTGGAATCGAAGGTGAGGGTCCGACCTTCTTCCGACACGCAGGATTCATTGGGGGTACGGTTTGTGATGAACAGCATGATCGATCTCCTATGTTGGTGATGATAGCCCTGAAAGACAAAAACCACTTCTGCGATTGTCAGGCATGCATGGTCAAGAGAACCGACGCAGAACCCCTTGGTACGCAAGAAACCCTTGCTGTTGTGCGTGGTTGCGAAGCCAGACCAATGAGATGCCAAACGTCACCGGGTTCCGCCACGATCGACGCCACCCGTGACAACACGATCGTGAAAAACCCAGCCAAAAAGCCCATGAAAAACAACTACAATTTAGTATAAGTGAGAAAATTGTATCAATATTATTGCGCCTGATCGATCAAAGGGCCAGCAAACGGTAACCAGGGACCAAAACAGATAAAACCTTATATTGAATAATTCACCCCGATCTGGCTGATTCAAGTTCATAAAACATAGTTTCAAATGCACCATGGATCAACCAAAAAAAATTAAAACTACCAAAAAAAGCGATTTCGAACCTTTCAATGCGATCCATGACCATACATACAAAGATGATTTCAATATTCAATTTAATTGTTATTATCTATGTCAATTAAGTAATTATTTAAGTAATACATTTGCGCGCCAGGCGTCCAAAATCCGGCAGTCGCGGATGATTGCCTGTGCGAACCCCTTGTTTCACATGGTGAATCGTCAGATGCCGAAGTTACCTTGTCGGCAACGAGCCTTGCTTACGCTCGAAACCGCACCCTCATAGTTGCAACAGTCAAAACGACAAATTCCGAGCTGGGTGCAGGTTAACCTATGAATCAACAGCTTGCCACAAGCGCTTGCCCGCGCGCCGGATCTTGAAGCCTGTTACCCTACGCGAACAGCAACGTGGAGAGCTTCTGCCGATAGGCCCGGATCAACGGGTGGCCGGGCCCCAACAGATCAAACACCCGCAGCAGAGCCTTGCGTCCCGCGTCATCCCCATGACTCCGGTCGCGACGCACCACCTCCAGGAAGCAATCCATCCCCTCGGCGTACTGCTCCCGGGCCACCAACGCCTCCCCCAGCGCCATGCGCGCCTCGAGATCCTCCGGACGCTCCGCCACCCGCCCCCTCAAAGAGTCCAGATCCGCCTCCGCGGCGCCGAACGCCAACCGGGCGATCAGGGCCTTGGCCTCGACCCGCTCGCGATCCCTGGGCTTCAAACGCTCCAGGGCCGTCCGGGCCCCATCCGGATCACCCAACTCCAGGGCCACCCGCGCCATGCCCAAAAGGGCCTCTCCGTGGGTCTCATCCAAGGCCAACGCCTGCCGATAGTGATCCGCCGCCCGTTCCCAGTCGCTCGCCCCCTCGGCCAATCGGGCCGCCCCCACCTGTTTGTCCGCCTCGCCGGGCAGCGACTGATCCAGAAAGCGCCGAACCTGCACCTCCGGCAGGGCGCCGGTGAACTCGTCAACCATCTCCCCATCCACGAACAGCTTGACCGCCGGAATCCCCCGCACCCCATACCGGCGCGCCAACTCCGGATCACGATCCGAGTCGATCTTGGCCAGATGGAACCGGCCATCCATCTCCACGGCCAGTTTCTCCAGAATCGGCCCCAAAGTACGACAGGGACCGCACCAACTGGCCCAGAAATCCACCAGCACCGGCACGCTCCGGGAGCGCTCCAGAACCTCGCGCGCAAAGGTTCCGCCATCCACATTACCGATCCACCGTGATTCAGCCATCCCTTTCCACTCCCATGCATGTTACAAAAATTTCAATTCAATCAATACCATCACCGGGATGATATGGACCCGCCCCGTTGGCAACGGCCTGGGCATGAGCCAACGTGTGGACAGCCGCATTCACAGACCATGAACGGGAGGGATCTGACCTGAAGACTACTGCAAACGGTTTGGATTTGGCAAAGAATATCATGCAGGTGCATGGGTGCGGATTCGAACGGGAACAAGCGGTCAAGCGACACGAACAGGAACGGCGCGGTAGTCAACAGCAGCGCAGACACACCACTGTCGGGGAGACGCATGAACCGGCCTGGAAAGTTGCGCACCAGGCCAGTTCTGCAAAGGATTTTGACAAAGGCTATCAGGCGGCGCGGGCGTTGGTCTGGGTGGCCTGCAGCGTGGAGAAGACCCGACCCAACTGGCGGATGCTCTCCTCCATCCCACACCCCTGGGACACCGGTTGACGCAGAAAGTCGCGAATCGGCTTGATGAGCTTCAAGGCCATGTCGATGCGCGGGTTGGAGCCCTGCACGTAGGCGCCGATGTTGATCATGTCCTCGGCCTGGGTGTAGGCGGCCAGGGACTCGCGCAGTTGTCCGGCCCACCCCTTCTGGGTCTCGCCGGCCAGATCGCTCATCAGACGGGAGAGGGATCCCAACACGTCGATGGCCGGATAGTGGTTGGAGGAAGCCAGATCGCGCGAGAGCACGAAGTGACCGTCCAGGATACCACGCACCGCGTCCACGATCGGATCCTGCAGGTCGTCCCCCTCCATGAGGACGGTATAGAGCCCGGTGATGCTCCCCTCGCCGCTGTCCCGACCGGCCCGTTCCAGCAGACGCGGCAGCAGCATGAAGGTCGAGGGCGGATAACCGCGACTGGTGGGCGGTTCACCCCGCGCCAGCCCGACCTCGCGTTGCGCCATGGCAAAACGGGTCAAGGAGTCCATCAACAGCAGCACATGCTGCTGACGGGCGCGGAAATACTCGGCGATCGAGGTGGCCAGATGAGCCGCGCGCAACCGCAACAGGGGCGGCTGATCGGAGGTGGCCACCACCACCACGGAGCGCTGCATCCCCTCCGGACCCAGATCCTTTTCCAGAAACTCCACCACCTCGCGGCCACGTTCGCCGACTAAGGCGATCACGTTGACATCCGCCTCGGTGTAACGGGCCATCATGCCCAGCAGCGTGCTCTTGCCCACGCCGGAACCCGAGAAGATCCCCACCCGCTGGCCGCGTCCGATGGTCAACAGACCGTTGATCGCCCGCACCCCCAGATCGAGACTCTCGGAGATGCGCCGGCGGTGCAACGGATTGATCGGCTCGGCGTGCAACGGGGTGAATTCGGAGAGATGGAGCGGCGGACCGTGATCGATCGGCACCCCCGTCGGCCCCAACACCCGACCCAGCAGCGCCTCGCCCACCCCCACCATCTCCGCCCGTCCACGCGAGACGATCAGGCTTCCCGGATGGATCCCCTTGATCGCCCCCAAAGGCATCAGCAACAGGGCATCACTGCGGAATCCCACCACCTCGGCGCGAATCGCCGGCGAGCCGTCATCCGGATAGACCTCGCACATATCGCCGATCGAGGCCGAGGGGCCCTCCCCCTCGATCAGAAGACCCAACACCTGCGCCACCTTGCCGGTGCGCTTCATGCCGAGTCCGCGCCGCGCCGACTCCTGATAGTCACGCCAGGGCAGTTCCAGGTCGAAATTCATGACGCCTCCGTGAAGATCTCGTCGATGGCCAACTCTTCCACCCGATCCTCGGGATCCAGATCCGCACCAGACCAGTCGTCCTCGGCCAAGGCGCCCCAATCCTCCCCGCCGATCAACTCTTCACCACCGAACGCCGCTTCGGCCAGCTCTTCACCACCGAGCGCCGCTTCGGCCAGCTCTTCACCACCGAACGCCGCTTCGGCCAGCTCTTCACCACCGAGCGCCGCTTCGGCCAGCTCTTCACCACCGAGCGCCGCTTCGGCGGCCACGGCCAGCGCGGCGGGAGCCAACGCCGTCAGCGCGGCAGGGGCCAACGTCTCCTCCTTGGCCCGCGCAACGACGGGCATGGGCGGACGGATGGGACGATTCGGCACGCTGCCCGGATCCGGGGTGAGCGGAACCGGTTCCCGAGCCGCGGCCAACGTGGCCGCCTCCCGCGCCCGCTCGGCGATGTCCGGCACATCCATGGCATCCAGACGCTCCTGGAGATACTCGCGCATGGCGAGTTCCACCTCCTTGAGCTGGATCTCCAGATTGTCCTCCAGACCGCCGAAATCGCTCTCCAGATGGACCGCGCCCGAGGTCAACGTCGGATCCGCCTCGATGTTCAGATTGCCGAAAGCTCGAATCCGTTCCAGAATCCGCGCATTGCCCGGCGACACCCGGATCACGATCCCCTTGCGTCCAGAGGCGCGCTTGAGAATCCGCTTGACCCGCTCGGCCACGATCTCGGGTTTGATCGTCAATTCGGTGGCGATCAAGTCGCGGATCAGCACCAGGGTGGTCTCGACCAGATAGCGCTCCGCGCCGGCCAGAATGCGTTCGTGAAGCTGCTCGAGATTGGAGAGCACCCCTTCGAGTCGCGGGAGCATGGCGTGGATCTCGCGCTCCACCCGCTCCTCGCCGGCCTTGAGTCCGGCGGCCTCGGCGGCGGCGAAAACCCGTTGATAGACCTCCCGCTCCATCTGCTCCAGACGCCGGGCGTGCAACTCCTCGGCTGAAATCTCCGGCTCCTTCTTGGGCGGCACCACCACGGGCAGTCGTCCATCCGGACGCAACCGCAAGAAGTGCTCTCCCTTGATCTCGCGCGGCGCGTCGAGCAGGGCGCCAATCCCCACCCGACGGCACTCCAACCCGCCGGCATCGGCCTTGATGATCTCCGCAACGTTACTCTCGGACACGGATCGCTTCCCTTGTCGTGGATCGGGTTACAACCTGGAACCAGTCAGGTGATCCCCAGGATGGAATCACCCGACAGCCCCTTACAGCACCACGTCGTCGGTGCCCTTGCCCATGATGACGATGGCACCCTCGGCCTCGAGACGACGCGCCGCCTTGAGAATGCTCTGCTGGGCGGATTCGACGTCGGCGACCTTCACCGGTCCCATCATCTCCAGATCCTCGCGCAGCATCTCCGCCGCGCGTTCGGACATGTTCTGGAAGAACTTCTCCTTGAGTCGATCGTCGGTCCCCTTGAGGGCCGAAAGCAGCTCGTCGTTGTTGACCTCGCGCAACAGGGTCTGGAAGCTCTTGTCGTCCATGAGCAGCAGATCCTCGAACAGGAACATCTCCTTGCGCACCTCCTCGGCGAGGGGATTGTCCTCCTCGTCAAGATAGGCCAACAGCTTGTCGGAGAGGTCGCGGCTCATCATGTTCAACAGCTCCGCCACCTTCTTGACACCACCACCACCCTCCTTCGCATATCCACCCCGGGTGGCGCCCAACGCCTCGAGTTCGGTCAACAGGGACTCCTCGATATCCTCCAGCGCCCCAGGCGGCAGACTGCCGAGCTTGGCCATGCGCAGGATCACCTCCTGCTGCACGTCGCTGATCAAATAATCGACCACATAGGAGGCCTGCTCCACCTGCAACTGGGACAGGATCAACGCGATGCTCTGGGGATGCTCGTTGGCCAGGAAGGTGGCCACCAGCGTTGGCTCCATGGCATTGAGGATCTCCCAGGGGGTGTTCTTGGGCCCCTGCTGCAACTCCTTGAGGAACTGACGCGCCTTCTCCTTGCCCAGGGCCTTGGAGATCATGTCCTTGACCTTGTTCATGCCGCCGCGCACGTCGAACTGCTGCAACTCGAACCGGTCCAAAAACTCCTGACGCACCGCCCGCACCACCTCCTGGGGGGTGCTGCCGATCCGGGCGATGGTGCGGGTCAACTCGCGCACCTCGTCCTCCTGCATCCCATCCAGGATCTTCTTCACATCCTCGTCGGCCAGGGACAGGATGAAGATCGCCGCCTTCTCCTTGCCGGTCAGCTTGGTGCGCGAACTGATCTTGCGCTTCGGCACCGCTTCCCCAGCCGGATCGTTCCAGACTTCGTTGTCAACAACCGCTGCTTCCGCCATGGATCCGTCCTCTCCACATAAACCTTTAAGTTAGGTCACAAACCGGCATCAATCTTCCTGCAACAACCAGGAACGCAGGATCTCGCGGGCTTCGTCCGGATGCTCGCTGATCATCTGCTGCGTCAGCTTGATGTTGCGATCCGGCGTGCGCATGCGCATCGGCTGCTCGGTGGGCAGGGTACCCACCCCCTCGGCCACGAGTTGCGCTTCCAACTCGGCCACCGCCGCCGGCACGCCACTCGAATCCGGCACCTTCTCGCCCAGCAGCAGACGCATGACCATCGGCTTGAGGACGAAGAAGAGCAGCAGCAGGATGATGATCCCCAGACCAACCTGGAGATAAATCTCCGGACGTTCCCAGAACTTGACCGTCTGCTCCAGACCACCGGTGAGGGGTTCGAACGGCGCACTGGTCACCTGAATGGTGTCGCCGCGCTGGGTGCGGAAACCCACCGCCTGCTCGATGATCTTCTGGAGCTGCGCCAACTCGTCGGAGGTGCGCTCCTTGTAGACATCCTTGCTCTTGTTGTTCGGGTCGGACTCGTAGTGACCATCGACCAGGACCGCGATGGAGAGCCGTTGAATGGTGCCGACCGGCAGCACGATCTTGTTGACGGTCTTGCTGATCTCATAGTTGGTGGTCTCGCGCTCCACGCTGCGCGACTGCTCGGAACCGCTTCCGCTCGACTTCACCTTGTCGTTGGCATCGTTGGGACGCACGCCCGGCACGCCGCTCTCGCCAAAGGAGCCACGGCTGCTTTCGTTGACCGTCTGTTCGCTGCGGGCCACCTGCCCTTCGGGATCGAACTTCTCCTCGCTGCGCTCCACCCGCTTGAGATCCAGCTCCGCAGTGATGCGCACGATGCTGCGGCTCACGCCGCTGGCATTCACCCCCACCACCTTGTCCAACATCGCCTGGGCGCGATCCTCGAGGGTCTTTTCCACCTGACGCTGGAGGCTCAGGCTCTCCTCGGCGGGCATGCGACCATCGGCGGTGACCGCCTTCTTGCTCGAGATCAAATTTCCCTTGTGATCGAGCAGCGTGACATCCGACTCCTCCAACCCCTCCACCGCCGAGGCCACCAGATGGGTGATCCCCTCGATCTGCTTGGCATTCAAGGGGCGGGAGAGTTCCATCACCACCGAGGCGGTGGCCCGCTTCTCCTCGGAGACGAACAGGGACTTCTTGGGCAGCACCAGATGCACCCGCGCCTTGCTCACCGCGTCGATGCTCTCGATGGTGCGCGCCAGCTCACCCTGAAGACCGCGCTGGAAGTTCATCCGTTGCAGAAAGTCGGTCATGCCGACCAGATTGGTCTTGTCGAAGATCTCGAAACCGGTGCCGGTCCCCTGTTTGGGCAGACCCTGGCTGGCCAGATCCAACCGCGCGTTGTAGAGCTTGTTGGCCGGCACCTCGATGGTGGTACCACCCATCGAGAGCTGATACGGCACGTTCATCGTGGTGAGTTGCGCCACCACCTTGCCGGCCTCGGCCTCCGGGAGTCCGGAATAGAGCACCTTGTAACTGGGCCGGGTGGCAAACCAGATGATCGCCGTCAAGGCCAGTGCCGTGGCGGCCACGGCCAACAGCAATCCGTTGCGCCCGCCCAGCGGGAGACGCTCCAGAAACCGCGTGAAAACTTCCGCTGGTGCCTCGGAGCGGGCAGCCATCGCGCTCGTCGCCTCTGCCATGTTCAGGTATCCTCAACGCATAAAGACAAATAAAAGAATGGGACCGCCTTGTCCAACCCGACACGATTCCCGACCTGTACATCCGTGGATCCACCACGACCAGGCCGAAAGGGGATCTCCCTTCACGGAATCAGGGTCACGCCGGCATGCTCATCACTTCCCGATAGACCTCCAGGGCCTTGTTGCGCACCTGCATCAACAGACGCATGTGCAACTCGGCCTTGGATCCGGCGATCTGCGCCTCGTGAATACTCACCCCGGCATTGCCCAGGAGCGCCTTTTCACTCAAATCCTTGGCCTCCCTGCCCAGCCGGTCGGTCTCCTTGATCTGCCGGGCCAGGGTCACGGAAAAATCCTCCCAGTGACCACCACCGCCATCCCCCCCGGTGATCGATGGGCTGGAGAGGTTGATGGGCGGCAGAGGCGTGGTGCCTATCGGATTGATGGACATCGGTTGACTCCTTGATATTCTTCCCTAATACAACTAACGACCGATCTCCAACGCCTTCATGGCCATGGCCTTCGAGGCGTTGAGAACCGTGACATTGGACTCATAGGCGCGACTGGCCGCCATCATGTTGACCATCTCCGCCGTGGGATCCACATTCGGCATGGCCACGTACCCCTGGGCATTGGCATCCGGATGGGACGGGTCGTACTGCAGGCGCGGCGGACGCTCATCCACGTGAATCCGCTCCACGGCCACGCCCGTGGTGGCGGCCATCTGTTCGCGACTCAACATCTCGTCGAACGATTTGGCCGAAAAGACCGGATCCTTGCGCTTGTAGGGCCCACCCTCCGGGGTACGGGTGGTCTGGGCATTGGCGAGATTCTCGGCAATGATGTTCAGACGCAACCTTTGTGCCGATAATCCCGAGGAGGTCACGCGAAAGGAGGTCAGGAAGTCGTCCATGGAGCCATTCCTTGTGCAAGTAGATTAGGATTCACGCCTTATCGACCCACGGATCACTGGGAGGAGCCCCCCTGGATCACCATGCGCAGATTGCTGATCTGGGAATTCATCGACTGGGCGGCATAGTTGTAGAGCAGTTGGTTGGCGCTCTGACGGGCCATCTCCTGCTCCAGATCGACGCTGTTCTGATCCCCCTTGGGAATCGCGGTCTCGACCTCCTGCAACTCCCCTTCCACCGGGATGTGCATGGCCATGGGCATGTGCTGCCGGGCGGTGCGCGCCACGGGGAGTTCATCCCCCACCGGCATGGAGTCGCGCAGCACATCCTCGAACTCCAGACGACGCGCCTTGTAGCCGGGGGTATCGACATTGGCGATGTTGGAGGCAATGATCTCCTGTCGCCGATGGCGCAGATTCATCAGATTGGACTTGAACGCCCCTTCATTCCCCAACAAACCGAACTCGGCCATCTGCCTGCTCCTTCTCAAATATTGATCCGCGTGACCCCTGGGGGCTCTCCACGCGCGAGGGGGGTCTCCCCGGATCCTGCAACTGAACGTCAAATCATTGACACAATGTGAATTCTGGTTCCCGCACTGACACCAAGCAGCATAAATCGTGCCGGCCAATTTTTTTCAAAAACTCTCCATCCAGCCCCGCGCACGGACCATCCAAGAAGCGATTGACCCGCCACTCCCCTTCTGTCATGCTGCATTCGTGCGCGTTTCCTCCCCACATCCCAGCAACTAAAGAAGGCTCCCCATGGAACAACGTCTCTCCCTGGTCACCCTCGGCGTCCGTGATTTAAATAGCGCGCGCGCGTTCTATGAAAGCCTGGGCTGGGAGGCCTACAGGGAGAGCAACGAGCACATCTGTTTCTTCCAGACCGGTTGCATGGTGATCGGCCTCTATCCCCTTCCCGACCTGCTGACGGATCAAGGCCGCCCGGAGGCTCGACCGGTCGCGGGCGGCATCACCCTGGGGATCAATGTGGTGGCGCGGGAGGATGTGGATCGGGAGTTGGCCAAGGTACTGGAGAAGGGCGCGACGCTGCTGACCCCTGCCGCGGACACCCCCTGGGGCGGACGCACCGCCTATTTCGCGGATCCGGAGGGTCACCCGTGGGAGATCACCTGGGCGCCGATGTTCCCGTTGGGCGCCAACGGGGCGTTGATACTGCCGTGAGATCGAGCCGGCTTGGGGACCGCCTGTTGAACTGGCTCCGAAGCTGCCTCCCGGACACCGCGGTTCCACTGCGCGAGGCGTTCGGGCGCTGTGACCCTGGCGATGTGGTGGTGTTTCGCCAGGAGTGGGTCGGCTATCTGCCGGATGGACTCTGTTGCTGGGTGGAGAAGAACGGCACGGATGTCTCGGAACATTTTCCCGCGTGGCACCTCTCCGATCTGGAACAACTGACGACAGAAAAGGTGATCGAAAAAATCGGCCAGTGGCGCAATCCAGACGATCCGCTGGAGTATACGTTGATTTTCAAGGTGTGCGGCGCTTAAAATCCCAAATCATCCAGATGGGGAAAGGAACCGCTTCACGCACCCATGCTCCCTTTGCCACCCCCCATGGCTGACGCATGCCAGCATGAGAGTCTGCCAGATAGGAATTGGACACGGTTTGCCGACCACAACATCCGCACGACATCAACCCCTTACCAGCGCTCCGGTGTCGCCATGACCGTTCCCCACGCCCTTGAAAGCAAAACCACGCTTCCTTCCCCTCCTCCAGACACCACCGAAGGGCTGGACCCGGTTTCGACGCCATTGGCGCGCGTAGCCCAGCCAAGTCCGTTTCCCGAGCATCTCCCCGGCATTCACCAGCCTGGACGATACGAACGCCTGCGCGGCTGCGCCGGACCGGGCATGGATACCGACACCCTCATGACCCTCACCCGTGGCGCGTGGCAGGGATGACCCTGGTCGATACCAATGTCCTGCTGGATCTGTTCACCGATGATCCGACCTGGAGCGATTGGTCACTCCAGCAACTGAATCGGGTCGCGACATACGGACCGATCGTGATCAACGATGTGGTGTACGCGGAACTTTCCGTGCGCTTCGCGCGCATCGAAATACTCGATCAGGCACTGGAAGCCATGGATGCTCGACTGGAACGGCTACCCAGGACGGCACTATTTCTGGCCGGGAAAAGTTTCTTGCGCTATCGAGAGTCGGGTGGTCAACGCCATGGGGTATTACCGGATTTTTTCATCGGCGCCCATGCCAGCATCACCGGATGGCCGCTTCTGACCCGAGACATTCGACGGTACCGCACCTATTTCCCCGACGTTCGTCTGATTGCTCCCAATTGGAGTTGAACGGCCAAGAGATCCGCGCCATTTCCGCCCCAATCCGCCCGAGTCGCCAACCCCTCGAACACCTCGACCTACCGCGCCGCGAACTCCTGCAGCACCTCCAACAACCGCTTCCGGGAGATCGGCTTGGAGAGGTAATAATCACACCCCGCGGCCATGGCCTCGGCAGAGGCCTCCTGCATGGCATGGGCGGTCAGGGCCACCACCGGGGTCGGGACCATCCCCTGCTCCATCTCCCAGGCGCGCATCGTCCGCGTGGCCGCGTAGCCGTCCATGATCGGCATCTGGATGTCCATCAGCACGATGTCAAACCGCGCCTTCTGAAAAAATTCCACAGCCTGTTCCCCATGTTCGGCGAAGGTCAGTTGATGGGGGGTGCCCTTCAAAAAGGCCCGGATCAACAACCGGTTATCCTCGGAGTCCTCGGCCAGCAGGATCGACAACCCCCGTTCCGCGTCACGGGTCGTCTCTTCACGCGCCCCCTGGCGCACCACCGAAACCAGAGGGTGCGCCCCCTCCTCCTTGACCGTCGGCAGTTCGAGGGAAAACGAAAAGCGACTTCCCTGCCCCACCGCGCTCTCGACCGCGATCCGCCCCCCCATCCGCTCCACCAGCAGCGCGCAGATCGACAACCCCAAACCCGATCCGCCAAACTTGCGGGTGATGGAGCGATCCGCCTGTCGGAACGGCTGGAAGATGCTGGTCAACTTGTCTGGGGGAATGCCGATGCCGGTATCGCGGATCGCGAACAGGATCCGTCCGCCCGGCTCGCACCGCGCCTCCAGCGACACCTCCCCCTCGAAGGTGAACTTGACCGCATTGCCCAACAGGTTCAACAGAATCTGCCGCAACCGGTTCGGATCCCCCCGCACATGCACCGGCAAACCCGGATCCACCACCCATTGCAACCGAATGCCCCGCTCCCGCGCCGGCACCTGCATGATCTCCGCCGTGCCGATCACCAGGGCCGGCAGGTCGAAGGCGGAACACTCCGGATCGAACTGGCCGGCCTCGATCTTGGAAAAATCCAGCACATCGCTGATCAGGGCCAGCAGCGACTCGCTCGCCTTGCGCGACATCTCCAGATACCGACGCTGCTCCTCCGTGGCGTTGGCCTCCATCAACAGCTCGTTCACCCCGAGGATCGCGTTGAGCGGGGTGCGGATCTCATGACTCATGTGGGCCAAAAAGGTCGATTTGGCGCGGTTGCCCGCCTCGGCCATCTCCCGTGCCCGTTCCGCCTCCTCCTTGGCGATGCGCAGCTCGACGGTGCGCGCCGCCACCTCCTTCTCGAGGGCATCGCGATGGCGCTTCAACTCCAGATGGGTGGCCACCCGGCGCCTGACGATCTCCCCGTGAAACGGCTTGGTGATGTAATCCACCCCGCCCAGCCGGAAACCCTCGCTCTCGTCGGCCACCTCCTTCTTGGCGGTGACGAAGATCACCGGAATCTCCTTGGTGCCCGGCTGCTCCCGCAACTGCCGGCACACCTCGTAGCCGTTCATCTCCGGCATCATGATATCCAGCAGGATCAGATCCGGCGGCTCTCCGGAGAGGGCGGCCCGCAACGCCTGGGGACCGCTCATCGCCACCTGCCGCTGGTAATCGACCAGCCACTCCTTCAACAGATCCACATTTCCCGGCTGGTCATCGACGATCAACACCCGCGCCTTGGGCGGCTCCTCGCGCGGCGGCGACACGGCGATCAACTCGCGTCCGAACAGGTGCGCCAGGGCATGCAGACGCTCCTCGGCCTCGGCGAAGTGGTAGACCTCGATCTGACGGGCCAACTCCTGGTAGGTGAACCAGGAGTCGCTGTTCTTGAGCAGCGACCCCAATTCGGCCAGCCACGGCTCCACCTCGATGCCGCACCGGGTCACCCGATCGAGAATCCAGCTCATCAACCGCAGCGCCCGATCGATGTCCACGCCGGCCAGGTCGGCCCGCGCCATGCTCTGATCCGGCGTCCCGGCCAGCCGCGCCGGATCCACCCCCAATCCGCCCATCACCACCCGCATCCTCTGGATGAAGGTGGCAAGCGCCACCTGGCGCCAGACGGCATCGTCGGCGGCGAGCGCCCTGATCAACTCGTCCGCGGCCTCGGCCAGGGTGATGGCGCCCACCGCCCGCGCCGCCCCGCGCAGCACATGGAGACGAAGCGCCGCATCCACGCGCCGATCCATCTCGATCAACCCCGGCAGGGCGTCGAGCATCTCCTCGTACTCGCGGCGGAAGCGGATCAGCAGGCGGCCATACAACCCCCGATTCCCGGCCACCCGTTCCAGGCCGAAAACCGGATCGAGTCCAGGCAGACGCAGCAGCGGTTGCGACTCCGGGGCGGGGAATCCTTCGGGGGGATCCCAGCCCTCGAAAGGCGCCACCCATTTTTTCAGCAATCCATGCAGACGCTCGGCGCGCGGCGGCAACTCCAGGCTGTCACGCATGCCCACATCCAGACAGTGACGTTTCTCCTCGATCCCACCCTGGGCCAGGAGGGCGATCACCGGCAGATCGGCGCCATTGGGCACCGCGCGCAGACGCGCCACGCACTCCGGACCGCCCCACTCCGGCAGTTGGGAGTCGATCAGCAGCACGTCGAAGGGATAGCGACCCGCCAGCTCCAGCACCTGCGCGCCATCCGTGGCCAGCTCGACCACCAGGCCGATCCGTTCCAACAGTTCGGTCAGAATCCGCGCCGACACCTCGCCGGCCTGGGCCAACAGCACCCGCGCCCCGCCGATGCGCGCGCCGGTCTCCTCCTCCTGGGCCAGGAGTTTCTCGCGGCGCCGATCGGCATGACCCGCCTCGCCCCCCCCTTGATGGGCCAGGCCACGGATCAGGCGCGAACGGGTGACCGGCTTGTCGATGAAGCCGTCCATGCCGGCCCGTTCCATCCGTTCGAGCACCTCGCCGATCCCGAACGGCGCCAGCAGTAGAATCACCGGACAGGGTGGTCTGGGCACCATAGCCTCCAGCGACGCCCGAATCTCCACCGCGGCCACGTCGCCATCCTTGCCCGGCATGCGCCAGTCCAGGAGCACATGGCTGTAAGGGGCGCGCCCGGTGCCGTTGGCGGCCAGCACCCGCGCCACCGCCTCGGCCCCGGATGAGACCACCTCGGGTTCGAGCAGCAACTCGCCGAGCAGCTCGGCCAAAGCCGCCCGCGCCCCTGGATCGTCATCAGCCACCAGCACCCGTCCGCCCCACAGCTCCTCCGGGAGGGTGAGCGCCTTGCGCCGGTTCTGACCGTGCACGCCCACGCACACCTCGAAGCCGAACTCGCTCCCCTGCCCCGGCGCGCTCTCCGACCACATCCGCCCACCCATCAGCGACACCAGTCTCTGGCAGATCGACAGACCCAATCCGGTACCCCCATAACGACGGGTGGTGGAGCCATCCGCCTGCACAAAGGGGGCGAACAGGTTGGGGAGCATGACGGGATCGATGCCGATGCCGGTATCGCGGACCGCGCAACTCAGGCAGACCCCACCATCCGGGGTGACGCGCGGGGTGATCCGAACCGTGACGCCCCCCTGTTCGGTGAACTTGATGGCGTTGCGGATCAGGTTGATCAACACCTGCTCCAGCCGGATCACATCCCCGAACAGCACCGCGTCGAACGCGGAGGGGAGCGCGAAGACCAGCTCGATGCGTCGGTCCGCCACCTGCTTGCTGAACAGGTCCGCCAGCCGCTCCACCAGCAGATACAGATCGAACGGCACCGGATCGAGGCTCATCTGGCCCGCCTCGAGTTTGGAGAAGTCGAGCAGATCGCTGATGATCCCCATCAACGAACGGGAGGCGTTCTCGATCTTGACCAGGTAATCCCGCACCCTGGGATTGAGATCGGCCTTGAGCGCCAGCTCCGTGAACCCCAACACCGCGTGCATCGGGGTACGGATCTCGTGGCTCATGTTGGCGATGAATTCGCTTTTGGCCACACTGGCCATCTCGGCCACGGCCAGGGTCTCTTCCAGGGATTTCACCAACTGACGCCGGTCGGTGACATCCTGCAAAAAGCCGATGAAGCGGACCTTGCCATCCTGCACCGTGGAGGTGAGCGACACTTGCAGATCCACGCTCTGGCCATCGGCGCGCAGGCCCGGAAACTCCAGGCGGCGGCGCAGACGCGGCGCCTCGGCACCCAGGGCGGCGCATTTTCTCAACCCGACCCGATGGGCCTCGCGCTGCCCCTCCGGAACGATGAACTGCTCCAGGGGCTGGCCCAGCACCACGTCGCGGTGGTAGCCGAAAAGCTGTTCGGCGGCGGGATTGAACTCCACCACCCGCCCCTCCTCATCGGTGGTGATGATGGCATCCAGGGCATGGGCCAGAATCGCCTGATGGCGATCCAGCAGGCGGACGATGGACTGATAACGCTCGATGTTCTCGAGGTTCTGATGGACCCGGCACAGCAACTCCTCGGGCTGATACGGCTTGACGAGAAAATCGTTGGCCCCGGCCTTGATGAAGCGTGCCGCCAGGTCCGAGTCGCCCTGGGAGGAGAGGCCGATCACCGCCACCTCCTCGCGACCGTGACGGGCACGCAGACGCCGCGCGAACTCCACGCCATCCATGCCCGGCATCTGATAATCGCTGATCACCAGGGAGATGGTCTCGTTGCCCAGGATGCGCAGAGCCTCCTCGCCCTCCCCGGCCTCGCGCAACTCGAAACCGTGGCGTTCCAACAACCGGCTGAGCAAGCGACGTGCGGAACGGGAGTCATCGACCACCAGGATACGTGTCCGGCGGTTCGAGCGGAACCGCTCGATGGCCTGGATCACGGTATCGACCACCCCCGGACTGTCCTTGATGAAGTAATCCAGAAGCCCCTTGTCGAGAAAGATCTGCCGCAGTTGCGGCTTGAACATGCCTGTCAGAACGATGGACGGGAGTTGGTGGGTCACCATCAGATCGACGATCTCCCCTTCCGGGGCGTCGGGAAGAAACAGATCGAGCAGCGCCAGGAGAAACCGGCGCGGATACCTTTCGAGTACCACGCGCGCTTCGGCGAGACTCTTGGCGAGCACCACCTCCACGCCCAGGGCGCGTTGCAGCCGCGCCTTGATCAAAGCCGCGAAACTGCTCGAATCTTCGACGATCAAGATGGTGTCCATCGTCATGCGTCCCCGACCTTGCCGACGTGAGGATGTCCGTGAGATCCACACGTTCCAGACCTGCATACCGAGATGGGAGCGCCCCCCTCACTCCCGACCACGCCCCCTCGCGGGAGCCCTACGGTAAAACAAAACAGAAAAATACCATTCATCACTAAACCATTAGCATTAACACCCTACAATAGCGCATTTTTCAAAAAATGCATGGACAAACTCCATCAAGACTCATTCACAAACCGTGACCCTGGCATGCAATCGTGTTATGCTCTTCCATCATCATTATCAAGTCATGCCACAAAGCGCGCCTTTCCGACCGATTCGCCGGCACAGACTTGCATGAGGGGGGGATCCCCCCCTCACCCCCCGACCGTGGATTTCAACTCGCGGAAGTTCCACGATAAAAAACGCCGAGGCAATCCGATCAACCTCATGTCCATGCGCTTCAAACTGATTCTCTTGTGCCTGATCCCACTGCTCGTCGGTCTAGGGGGCAGTGCCGCCATATCCCACTACCTGACCGGAAAAAGCGCCCAGGAATCGGCCTTCACCTTTCTGGATCGAGCCAACCTGGAGTTGATCGCCGAACTCGAAGTCATGGTCGCGGGGGACCCCTCCTCCCGGCCACCGCCGGTGGAGCGGTTGCGCGACCTTCTGCGACGCATCCACCGTCATGCGGCGAGCGAAGGCCGTCAACTGATCCTGGCCCCGGACGGGGCCATTCTCGCCGATAGCCACGCCACGGTCCAGGGCCGACCCGACTCCCCGGCGTGGCGTGCCCTCCTCGATCGCATCCGTCAGGGCGAAACCGGCCATGACGAACTCCAGCTGGCCGGAGAACGGTGGCTGGTCGCCTTCCGCCCTTCGGGCATCGGCAACCTGCGCATTGCCCATCTGCACGTCGAACGGACCCTGATGCCCGAGGCGCGCACCTGGCTTTTGAATCCGCTCCTGGCCCACCTGCTGCTCGCCGCCACCCTGACCATCCTGACCCTCATGATCCTGCGCGGCCATGGCGAACGGCTCACAGCCCCCATCGGCATGCTGCGCGAGGCGATGCAACGGCTCATCCACGGACCACTCGACCTTTCGACGAAAATCACCTCCCCCACGCGGGACGAATCCGGCGCCCTGATCGACACCTTCAACCAACTGCTCGCCACCCTGCACCAGAAAACCGATTCCAAGGGGTTCATGGAGCAGATCTTGAGCGCCATGCTGGATGGCCTGTTGATTCTCGATCGGGAAAACCGCATCCAGCGGGTCAACAAGGCGCTCCTCACCCTGCTCGACGAGACCGAGGTCAAGCTGCTCGGACGCCATCTGGATGAGTTGATCCCGGACCCCTCCTTCTGCGCCATCATGTATCGGGACATGCTGGCCGAACGTCCGTTCCGCTTCCAGGAGACCACCTTTCTGACCGCCGACGGTCGCGAGGTGGCGGTATCGATCTCCAGCTCCCTGTTGCGCGAAGGGGAGACCCTGGCCGGCACGGTGATTCTGGTGCAGGATATCCGCCAGCGCAAACGCAACGAAGAGCAACTCCACTTCCTGGCCAACTTCGACG
>JADGAY010000198.1 GCA_015231775.1 Magnetococcales bacterium
AACTGCGAGCAGGTGGAGTAGGCGATCACACGCTTGATGTCGTTTTGAACCAGGCCGACGGTGGCCGCGAAGAAGGCGGTGGAGGCCCCCACGATCGTCACCACGTTGAGGGCGGTCTGGGAGAGTTCGAAGAGCGGCGAGGCGCGGCAGACCATGAACACACCGGCGGTCACCATGGTGGCGGCGTGGATCAACGCCGAAACCGGGGTCGGACCCTCCATGGCGTCCGGCAGCCAGGTATGCAGACCGAGCTGGGCCGACTTGCCCATGGCGCCCACGAAGAGCAGAAGACAGATCAACGTCATGGGCGGCACCGCGCCCCAAAGCGGGAAATCAATCGTGGCCGGATACTTGCCCGCTGCGGCCATGCTGAACACCTCGGCGTAATCCAAGGTGCCGAAGACCATGTAAAGCGCGAAAATCCCCAGGGCGAAGCCGAAGTCACCCACCCGGTTGACCAGAAACGCCTTGATCGCCGCGTTGCAGGCCGACTCCTTGGTGAACCAGAAGCCGATGAGCAGGTAGGAGGCCAGACCCACCCCTTCCCAACCGAAGAAGAGTTGCAGGAAATTATCCCCGGTCACCAGCATCAGCATGGCAAAGGTGAACAGGGAGAGAAAGGAGAAGAAGCGCGGCTGGTCTGGATCCTCGGCCATGTAGCCTACCGAGTAGATGTGCACCAGGGTCGAGACGCCGTTGACCACCACCAGCATCACCACCGTCAACCGGTCGATCAGCAACCCGAAGGAGACCTTGAAGGAGCCGGAGACGATCCAGGAGAAGATCGGTTCGCGCACCGTCGGGGCATCCCCCACGGCGATGGCCAGAAAGGCCTGGATCGAGAGCGCCAGCGCCCCCAGCATGCAGACGATGGTCACCAGACGGCTCACCGCGTTACCCAGGAAGCGCCGTCCGAAGAGTCCGGCGATCAGGGATCCCGCGAGGGGCAGTAGGACAATCAGAAGGTTCTTGCTCATCGTGGTCTCAAATCCCGCATGCAAGTGGGGGTTTTTTCAGCCCTTGAGAATGGAGCGGCCCGGCTCAACCCTTGAGGGTGTCGATCTCTTCCACGTCGATGGTGGCGCGATTCCGGAAGAAGGCGACCAGTATGGCCAACCCGATGGCAGCCTCGGCGGCGGCCACGGTCAGCACGAAGAAGGTGAAGATCTGGCCCGACACATCCCCCAGATAGTGGGAAAAGGCCACGAAATTGATGTTCACCGCCAACAGGATCAGCTCGATGCTCATCAAAATGATGATCATGTTGCGCCGGTTCAGAAAGATCCCGACAATGCCGATGGTGAACAGCATGGCGCTCAACAGCAGAAAGTGGTTCAGACTCATGGCTTGGCTCCCTGACCCGAGGCGACCTTGACCAGCTCCACCGCGTCCTCGCGCCGACGGGCGATCTGCGCGGAGATATCCTGCCGCTTCACGTCCTTGCGCCGACGGTAGGTCAACACCACCGCGCCGATCAGCGCCACCAGCAGGATCAACGAGGCGACCTCGAACGGCAGCAGGAATTTGGTGAACAGCACCTGCCCGATCAACTGGGTATTCGAGATGTTGGCCGCCTGATGGGCATGACCCTCCACATGGATGCCCGACAGGATGAAGCCGAACTCGACCAGGATCAGCGCGCCGATGAAGAGCCCCATGGGCAGATGCTCCACCGCCCCCTTGCGCAACTCCTCGAAATCGACGTTGAGCATCATCACCACGAAGAGGAACAGCACCGCCACCGCGCCCATGTAGACGATCACCAGAATCGCGGCCAGAAACTCCGCCTCCAGCAGGACGAACAGACCGGCCACGTTGAAGAAGGCCAGAATCAGGAACAGGACCGAGTGGACCTGGTTCCGACTGGCGATCACCCCGATGGCCGCGGCCACGGTGATGGCCGAGAAGATGTAGAATACGAGATCCGCTACCATGATCTGTCGCGCTCCTGCTTACCGGTATTTGGCGTCCGCGGCGAGATTGGCGTCGATCTCCGCCTTCCACCGCTCACCATTGGCCAACAACCGCGCCTTGTTGTAATAGAGATCCTCGCGGGTGTAACCGTGAAACTCGAAATTCGGTCCCAGCACGATCGCATCCACCGGGCAGGCCTCCTGGCAGAAGCCGCAGAAGATGCACTTGGTCTCGTCGATGCTGTAGATCTGGGTCAGACGCTTCTCCGCGCTGCTCGCCGAGTCGATCTCGATGTAGATCGCCTGGGCCGGGCAGGAGGACTCGCAGAGCTTGCAGGCCACGCAGCGCTCCTCGCCCTTCTCGTCGCGACGCAGGGCGTGCTCGCCACGGAAGCGGGGGGAGAGCGGGGTGCGCTCCTCGGGATACTGGATGGTGATGTGCGGCTTGAACATGTGCCGCAGCGTGACCGCCAGGCCGGAGGCCAGCTCCCGCAGGGCATAGGTGTCCGCCAACTCTTTGAAATTCAGTCCCATCTTGGCATCTCCTCCATTACGCCTTGCCGAACAGCAGCACGCCCAGCGCGGTGACGAAAATCCACAAAAGCGAGATGGGCAGGAAGACCTTCCAACCCAGCCGCATCAACTGATCGTAGCGATAGCGCGGGAAGGTGGCCCGGATCCACAAAAAGACGAACAGCAGGAGCGAGGCTTTCAGACCCAGCCAGATGATGCCGGGGATGAAATCCAGAAAGCCGATCGGCGGCAGCCATCCACCCAGAAACAGGATGGATCCCATGAAGGAGACCAGGATCATGTTGGCGTATTCGCCCATGAAGAACAGACCCGAGCTCATGGCCGAATATTCGGTGATGAAGCCGGCCACCAGTTCCGCCTCGGCCTCCGGGAGGTCGAAGGGGGAACGGTTGGTCTCGGCGACCACCGAAATGAAATAGATGACGAACATCGGCAGCAAGGGGATCACGAACCACATCCCCTTCTGGGCATTGACCACCTCGGTGAGGTTGAGACTGCCGGAGAGCAGCACCACCGGGATGAGGGTGAAGCCCATCGAAACCTCATAGGAGACCATCTGCGCCGCCGAGCGCAAACCGCCCAGGAAGCTGAAACGGGTGTTGGATGCCCACCCGGCCATGATGATGCCGTAAACCCCCATCGAGGAGATGGCCAGGATATAGAGGATGCCGATGTTGATATCCGCCAGCACCAGACCCGGCGAGAACGGAATCACCGCCCAGGCGATCAGGGCCGGCACCAGCGTCAGGGCCGGAGCCAGAAAGAAGATCATCCGGTCCGCCTTCTCGGGGAGCAGAAGCTCCTTGAAGATCAGCTTGGCCGCGTCGGCAAGCGGCTGGAGAATCCCCCAGAAGCCCACCCGGTTGGGTCCGTAACGGACCTGCATGAAGCCGATGATCTTGCGTTCCGCCAGCGTGATGTAGGTGACCATGAAGAGCACCGGGGCCAGCAGGATCACGATTTTGATCACGGTCCAGACCAAGATCCAGAGCATCGGCCCGAACAGCCCCTCGCCGAAGCCATGAACGGTTCCCAAGAGTTCTTTCAAAATTTCAGGCATGTCGTCCCCGGTCCACGCTTGACACTCGCCACCATGCCCAGGTTCTCGCCGAACCCGGCATGCCATTCCAAACCCATTGCCCCGATTGCACGCCCCAGGTCACCCAACGCCTCGCGGCGGCGGGCGACAACCCACCCACCCCGCAGCGACATCCGACGCACCGCCTCGCGGCGGCGGGCGACAACCCACTCACCCCGGCAACGCCACCAGACTCACCCGACCATAGCCACGCGCGTCATCGCACAACTCACGCGGGGAGTGATCGCCCTGGCCGAAATCCCCGAACACCACACCGAGCGGGATCCGCGCATCCAGTTCCGCGCGCAGTTCCACCCGCTTCTCACCCTGGAGCACCCGCACCAGGCCATCCTGCACGATCGCCAGACCCTTGGCATCGTCCGGATGGATCCGCAACCGCCCGTCACGAGCCAGCTTGGCCATGACCGGCGAACGCCAGGAGACCGGATCATCCCGATACAGACAAGACTCCAGCACCAGATGGATCCCGGCAGTCGGCTCCACGGGACGCACCGACACCGGCAATCCCTTGGTCACCGGGCTGTGATCGCAGGCCCGCGGGGTCTCGCCCGGCCCGAGCCTGGCGAAATCATAGCGGTGATCACAGGCCGCCAGCCGCTTGCGCAGCGCCTCCAGATCGTTGTAGCCGAGGGGCGCGGCGAACCGGTCGCTCAGGCCCCGCAGAACACGCCAATCCTCCTTGGCCTCCAGCGGCCCGCTGCCAGCCCGTGCGCCCAGTTGAACCCGGCCCTCGCAGTTGGTCAGGGTCATCGACTTCTCACCCGGCGCCAGACCGGCCAACACCACCTCGGCCACCCGCGCCGCCTCGCAGCCATAGGCGCCCAGATAAATCACCCGCGCCTTCTCCAGGGCACGCCGGGCCAGTTCGCGATCCAGGGACTCCTCCGTCGGGTCCACGCCCAACAGGAACAGCACCTTGATCCGCCCCTCGGCGGCGGCCTCGAGAATGGCCGTGGCATTCATCCCCACCCGCTCCAGGCGGGTATAGCCAGGGCCGCGATGCGGCACCACCCCCAGATCCTGGGCCGCGGCGGCATTGCCACGGGCGGCCACGCGGTTGAATCCGTTCCAGCCCGGACCGATGGCGCCCAGCTTGTCCAGGATCGCCACGGCCAGACGCCGCAGCGTCTCGGCCTCGGGATGGAGGATCGCCTGCCCGCCCAACAGCACCACCGGCTTCTTGGCATTCTTCAACAGCGCCGCCACCATGCCGGCATCGCCACCCGCCGTCTCGCCATCCAGACCAAGCAGCACCTGATTCAACAGGGTCGGCTCGCCGCCTGGGGCCACGAGAATCGAGGTCAATCCCGGCACGTTGCTGTTCAACTGCCGCGCATGGATCGACACCACCCGCGCCCCAGCCTGGGCTGCCCGGCGCAGTCGGTAATTCAACAACGGCGTCTCGAACCGGGGATCAAACCCCACCAGCACGATCGCATCCGCGCCGACCAGATCCACCAGCGGGGTGTTCAT
>JADGAY010000199.1 GCA_015231775.1 Magnetococcales bacterium
CCCCGCCGGGGATTACCCGGCGTCCTGCCCTGTGGAGCCCGGACTTTCCTCCAACCCTTTTTCAAAGGTCGGCGACCATCCGTCCCACTCCGATTCGACTCGCGTCGCGGGTCACCATGCCCGTATCAGGCCGGGATGTCAAGGCGTCGCGCCAACCGGCCTGACGACCGTTGCACCCTGGATCCAACCCGGTCTGGCATCCTGGTCAAAAAAAGAGGCGCATCCGAATGGACGCGCCTCTTTTGGGCACTCGATGGATCAAAGAACTGATCTTACGAGATCTGCACCACGATGTCGTGCAACACGTCGGCGGCTTCGGCCATGCGGTCGGCGGTGTTGGAGAGGTGGCGATACAGCTCGCGACGCTTGAAGATCTCGATCACGTGGGTCAGGGCCGCAGAATGGGCACGGGACTCGTTGTTGTCGAGGGCGCGCAGGTGCGCATCGACCTGGAACAGATCGGCGATGGCGCGGCGATAGGCCTTCTCGGTGTTGCGCTCGGCCTTGCGGACCGCTTCGGCATCCTGATCGGCCAGGGCCGGGGTGACGCCCAGCTTCTGGAAGCCGCGCTTGAGGGCATCCACACCCTCGCGCATCATCTGCACCATCTCGCGGGTGTGCTCGTCGGGCTTCAGGCCCAGACCTTCCATCTCGCGGATCGTGGTCTTGGCGTAGTTGATGATCATGTCGATGGAGGAGACGGCGCGGTAGATGTCCTCACGGTCCATCGGGGTGGCGAAGGCCTGGTTGAGGACGGTCATGTTGCGCTCTTTGATCTCGTCGCCACGCTTCTCGAGTTCGCGGACCAGCAGAGCCTTGTCCTCGGTGCCGGTCTCCATGAATTCGGCCAGGGCGTCCATGGTCTGGGCGCAGACATCGCACTGGTCGTTGATCATGCCGTAGAAGTCCGGCACGCGCGGGAAGACGTTGTTGAGGATCTTGGAAGCCAGGGAATTGGAGCTGCCACTCATGTTCGTTTCTCCTTGCTAAGCATGCGGGCCACTTTTGGCCCGGATGTGATTTTTATGAAAAGCTAACCTTGCACAACGTAAGTCTGATCCTTAGATCGCACCGCCCGAGAACACCTTGACGAGGTAGTAGGTGAGGGCACCCACCGCGCCGGAGCAGGGGATGGTGATCACCCAGGTGCTGACGATCTCCTTGGCCTTGGCCCAGCGGACCGCCTTGGGACGCTCGGAGGCGCCGATACCCATGATCGCGGAGCTCACCACGTGGGTGGTGGAGACCGGCGCGCCCATGACCGCGGCAGAGAAGATCAGTGCGCCGGAGGTGAGCTGGGTGCTCATGGCGTGCAGGGGGCGCACCTTGTAGATGCCGAAGCCCACGGTGCGCACGATGCGCCAGCCGCCGGAGAGGATGCCCAGGGTGATGACCAGTGCGCAGGAGTAGATCACCCAGGTGGGCACCACGAACTTTTCGATGAAGCCGCCCAGCACCAGGATCATGGTGATGATGCCCATGCTTTTCTGCGCGTCGTTGGAGCCGTGGGAGAAGGCCAGGCTGGCGGCGGTGATGAACTGGGCCTGGCGCAGCGGCTTGTTGACCGCGGGGGTGGCCTTGATCAGCAAACCGCGGATCATGCGGCTCATGGCGAAGCCGACCCAGAATCCGAGGATTGGCGACAGAATCAGCGAGGCCAGGATCTTCATGAAGCCGTTGAGTTTGCCATTGGCGAGATCGGCAACGCCCCAGATCACATGGTCCCCACCGACAGCCGCGACCACCGCGCCGATCAGGCCGCCCACCAGGGCGTGGGAGGAGGAGGAGGGCAGGCCGAACCACCAGGTCAGAAGGTTCCAGAAGATGGCGCCGAAGATGCCGCACAGGATGACCCCGATGGCGAGTGCCTTGGGAACGTCCCCAATGGAGATGAATTTGCCGAGGGTGTTGGCCACGGCGGTACCGCCCAGGACCGGCCCGAGCAGTTCGAAGGTGGCCACGACGATCACGGATTGGATCGGGGTCATGGCGCGCGAGGCGATGATGGTGCCGATGATGTTGGAGGCGTCGTGGAAGCCGTTGGTGTAGTCGAAGATCAAGACGATGACTACCGCCACCACGGTCAATGTATACAGGGTATCCATGTGTTCCTTTCCCTTGCGATGCATTCAAGAAGTGCGATAGCAGAGCAGGCCGTTGTTGTGACGGATGCGCTGAAAATGGTTTGGAAAACAAGCGAACAAAAGAACAGCCGATCCTTGATTTGGCGTGCTTTGGATTCTCTCGGGTTTACGGGAGGAATCGAAAGCGCATGGCCAGGATCGGTTTGGTCCTGCTCGTCGATGAAGAGTCGCGATGAAGGCATGCCGACCGCTTCCCCAGGATCTTGAACTGGAAATCTTTACAAGGTCGTGGAGTTGGTCCTGTCTCTTCTTTGATTCTTCACGTCGGGATTTTTTGCCTTCTGGGCCAGGTAAAGAACGACTCGATGGTTAGCGCGCGTCACGAATCGATCTTTGCAGGGATCGGAAAGCGAGGAGTAATGTCCCGTTGTGCCGAGTTTTCCGGGTATTTCAACGTACCCATCGCACGCATCATAGCCTGACGTGCGCGGGGGGGGGAAGGGATTTCGTGGGGTGGTGCAAAATTTTTTTCTAAGAAAAGGACATTTTGGGTGCTGTTGTTTGATAAGTTGTTGTTATGAAGATTTATTCATTTTTGTTTAACCAATCCTTCATACAAAAAATCAAGCACCCCCTGGCTGTTTTTAGGGCTTGAAACCGGCTGTTGGTCGTGAAAGAAGGCATACGGAACATCATGGGGAGAGGTTTTCCCAGGTGTCTTGACCGTTTTTGACCACGGGTTTACAAGAAAGTTCCCTGACGTGGGGCGATATTCGGCTCAACCGGCATGGTCATGGTGTCACGGCGGGGGGCGGAGAGCAGAGAGCAGAGGCGGGGATCTCTGGCGTGGTGGTTGATCGAAAAGGTCGCGGGGCGTGGTTCAACCGCCGCCCGAGTCGCCCTTGGCTGGAAACATCTCCTCCTTGCGGACTCCGGCGTAATCGAGCACCCGTCCGCCGAATCCGGCGGTAAAGGCTTCGGCCTTGGCCTTGTCGCCGAAGGGCACCACCTCGGACCCGCCCATCCCACCTTCCCGGCGTGAGCCGAGCACGAAGTGGGCCTGGGTGGCATCGATCCAGGTACCGGCTTGCGGTTTGTTCCAATCCGCGCGTCCCATGTCGTGGACATAGAAGGCGCGCATGCGGCGGGTGGCCCCTTCCAGTTGCAGATAGGCCAGGGCATCGCGGATCGAGGAGAACCACAGGGGTGCCGTCTCTCCCGCCATATGGATCTGGCCCTTGGGGCCTGGGTGTTCGGCCAGGGTCATGCCGCAGTAGAACCCCTTGGTGGCGCTGGTGGGCTCCAGGGCGGCTGGGGGCTTCTCGTCCGGGCCGTTACCGCAGGCGGTCAAAAACAGGGTAAGAAACAGCATCGCGAATCGGCTCACGCGGGTTTCCTCTCGTTTGATCAGGTCGTGTCCGCGCCGGGTGCTGTTCGTTTTGACCCAGTGTCCGGAAGGCGCGGGCAGGTTGCCACACGTTTCGGGCGTTGTTGCCATGGATGACCGTGGAACGCCCGAAGGGTGGTTGCACGGTCAGGGGGTGCGGAGGTTCTTCCCCCCATCAGGCACGTTACAGTTCACGTCGTCGGAAGATGGCGATGGCCGCCGCGAGTGGCACGACGGTCCAGGCGACGAGCGCGCCGAGCAGCATGGCGGGGGAGAAATCCATCTGCCCCGAGAGTCCCGCCAGCCCCGAGAAGGTACGGGTATTTTCAAAAGCGGTTAAATTATACAGGCGAAAGATATCGGTCGGGTTGCCCATCAGCAGCCAGGGAAACACCTTTTCATGGATCTGGCCCTTGGTGGCGACCAGCACGCCCAGCAGTCCCATGTCGTAGAGCACGACGAACAGCAGCCACAGCCCGATGGCCACCCCGGCGGCTCCGGCCCGTTCGCGCGCGAGCGCGCTTACTAGATGAGCCAGGGCGATGAAGATCGCCCCCAGCAGCACGGAGCTTCCCACCAGGGCGGCGAAGGCGCGCCAGCTTTCCGGATCGGCCCCTTCGGCCTGGAGTCCCACCGCGATGCCGGCGGCCCCGTAGCCGACGATGGTGGCCACGGCCAGGACGCCGACCTGGCCGAGAAATTTGCCGAGCACCACCTGGGCGCGGGTTACCGGGTGGGCGAGCAGCAGCAGCAGGGTGCCGCGTTCCATTTCCCCCACCAGGGCGTCGTGGGAGAGCATCAGGGCGATGAGTGGCACCAGGAAGATGGTGAGGCTGGAGAGGCTGACCACGGAAACGGCGAGGGGATTGGCCCCGAGTTGTCCGGTGGGGGCGCTGCCGAGGAAGGTGAGGGAGAAGGCCAGGCCGGCCATGAGGAGTGTGGCGCTGATCACCCAGCGGTTGCGTAGGGCGTCGCGGGTCTCCTTGTCGGCGATCACCAGCAGTGGACTCATGGGGGTTTCCGTGGAAAGAGGGTTGGCCAGGCCTAAACTGGCGGGGTCCAGGGGCCCATGGCCCCTGGTGGGATCCAAGGGCAACGCCCTTGGGACGTTTCTTTTGTTTTTAATTCTTTACGCCTTTGCCTTTGTCTTTCGCGCGCTTTTCACGATAAGCGATTTTTCGCGTTTTTTGCGAAAAATCGCGCAAGCGCGCGGGTCTCATGTGCCGTGTGTCGTTGCCGCTTTTGGGCAACGACACACGGCGAATTGCACGTCAGCACATCCGCCGCCTCCGGCGGCCCGTTTTGGCAAGGGTCACCGGGTTTGGTTTTGCAAACACCGCAAAACCAAACCCGGTGACCAAGGCTGCGCGCAAGCGATTTTCACAAAAGGCGTGAAAATCGCTTTTTTTGAAGAGCGCGCCAAAGGACAAAATCAAAATCAAAATCAAAATCAAAGGATTGAAGACAAAACCTCGGAGGCTCTGCCTCCGAACCTCCGCCGGGGACCTTCGGC
>JADGAY010000200.1 GCA_015231775.1 Magnetococcales bacterium
CTCACAAAGTTACTCACAAAAATCGTCGCTGGACAGGTTCGTCAAATTTTTGATGTCCATCTTTTCCTTGAAGCGGGTGCGGCCAACCTCTTGATGTGGTGTATCCACACGCGATGCAAGTTGCCCGTTGCGGCCTTTTGTGCGCGCCGGTAGCCTTCCGCACTCGCGTGATGCTCCCGCTCTACACACACATCCGCAGCGTCAGGGTATCAGGCTGCCCATCAGGCATCCAGAAGTGCGCTTCATCTAAGCTGATCTGACGGTCCATCCGACGGAATATATGAAATTATTCTTATGAATTCATTTGCAATTCATGAGAGTATTCTGCCACAAACACCTCTGCGCAGCACGGGTTTGCTCCTTGCAAAGGCGACTTTTTGCGGGGGACTCAGTCCTGAACAAACATGCTGCACATTGCAAATACCCGGTTGTTTCAATTGCCTCAACTGGCGCAGCCACTCCAAACGCCAAAATCCAACTACAGACCCGGATTATGCCCTCTCCCCCGCATCCAAACAAGTTTCATTTCGGACGATCGACTCAGCCACCCCACGGGCACCCACCAAGTCCAAATGAATCGAAGCGAACGATTGTCTCAGCAACTTCTCGGGCAACGCCCAATCCCACTTTTCCTGAAGCAAGTTTTTGACATCCGCCAGCAAAACGCAGGGATCCATCTCGACCTGCTGACTGATGCGCCGCAATTCATCCATGACCGGGCGCGCATCGGCATTTGAGATCTGCACCGTGAGCCCGGTATTGATGGCCTGGAATCCCTGTTTCTTCAACAAGAGCGCCAACGCATCGTTGCTCCGGTCCCCGCGCCAGGTCAAAAGCGCCACCCCGTTCCCCGTGGGAATGCACAGGCGGCGGGCCAATCCGGCCTCAAGATAGTAGCGGCGCGCCTCCCGCAAGAGCCCCCTGGCCATCGAGTCCAGGAAAGGGACTGCCTCGGACTCCGACAGAACCAGCCGCATCTCCTCCCGCACCCGGTCATGCACCTTGCCGGAGCTGCCTCCGAAGGCGGGCGGTGTTCCCCCCGGACTCGGCTTCACGGTGATCCATTTCTTTTCCACATCCACATCCAGTACTGACCAGCGCCGTCCGGCAAAAACGATGAACTGACCAACCACCAGAGGCCGATGGATCGGCAGAGAACCCAGGGCACGCCCCTGGCAGACGAGACGGAACTCCTCCTCGGTCTGAAACGCGCTGTAAAACGAATAGTGGTTGACCATCTTCTCCCCCTGGACACCGTGCAACAGCACTCCGGAGCCATCTTGGGTCAGCAGCTCGCATCGCCCCAGGTGTCGCAGCAATTCCAGGAACTCAGACCGGGACAGATTGCCAAACGTGCCATCCCCGGTCAGGGTGTTCCACAGATGGCCGGCTGTCGCCCCTCCCCGCTCGGCAATCACCGACAGGATCTGTTGCACCAGGGTCGAAGCATGGAGACCCTGGACCAAGGGCGGTTCAAACCAGCCCGCCAACAGCAGACGCAGCATGGCAATGGTCTGCACCAACCCCTCACGCAGCAGATCGGAGAGGTCGGATTGCGCGGTGCATGCCGACTCCATGGTATAGCATCGCAAGATGGCCGCCTCACCGGCGCGACGACCCGAACGCCCCATCCGTTGGCGCAGACTGGCCACCGATGGCGGCGGACCAATCTGCGCAATGGTGCGCACCGACCCGATATCGATACCCAACTCCAGCGTCGTGGTACAGATCGCGGTGGCCGGGCGGTCGCCACGCTTCAAGGCGATTTCGGTCTCCTCGCGAATCTCCTGGGAGAGACTGCCGTGATGCGGCCAGAACTCATTGGGAATCCCCTCGCGGTCACAACAGCGGCGCAGCAGATCGGCCAGCAACTCCACCCGGTTGCGACTGTTGGGAAAGACCAAATTGTTCGCTCCGCGCAGCTTTCCGAACAGATCCTCGCCAATTTCCAGCAAGCCCCCGCTCACCAGATCCTCGAATTGCGGCTCATGGATCCGCGATTGTTCGTCCACGCGCGGGGGAGGATCGATCACCCCTTTGACCAGGAGTTTCAACTCCCCACTGTGTTTCGAATCCAGGATCAGTCGCACCCCGGACCTCTTGTCTGGGCGCAAGAATTCCGCCGCCAGGCTCATATCCCCCAGGGTCGCCGACAGCCCCACCCGAGGGAGGGTGCGACCCGAAATCAACTCCAGGCGACGCAGCAACGATTGCAACTGCTTGCCGCGCTCCGTGCCGATGAAGGCATGCAACTCATCGACAACCAGATAGTCGAGTGCTGCGGCCAGGGTCGGGAGCCAACTGCCCCGTGTCACACAGATCGCTTCCAGGGATTCGGGGGTTATCAGCAGCACCCCGTGCGGCTTCTGGATGAAGGCCTGCTTGATACGGGAGGAGATATCGCCATGCCAGGGGATCACCGGGATAGCGACGGTTTTGCACAACTCGACCAGCCGCCCCCATTGATCGTTGATGAGCGCCTTGAGCGGACTGACATACACAACCGCCCGTTGTTCTGGTAGGGCACTCAACAAACGGTTCAGGATCGGCAGAAAAGCCGCCTCGGTTTTGCCCGATGCAGTCGCCGCGGCCAGGAGTACATCTTGATTCGCCGCGCCGATGACCGGGATAGCCTCTTCCTGAACACTGCGCAGCGCGTACCACCCTTGATTCCAGATCCAGCGCTGAATGCGGGTGTCGAGCAGCTCGAAAGAGCGGCTAGAGCCGGAAGCTGACCAACTCATCATCATCCCCACCCGGTTGGTCAATCTCTCCACCCAGATCTGGCGCCAGCTCCACCGTATCGAGAAGCGAACTCCACGCCACGCCCGGATTCTGTTCCAGAGTGGCGAGCAGATCGATGAAGGCGCGGATGGTACTGCGCGGCGTGCGAAAATAGGCATCCCCCAACCGTCTGGCACAGTGATCCAGAAACGCTTGCAACCCCTCATCAGGCAGCAGATAGCGTTCCGGATGGCCGGAGGCATACACATGACGCAGGTTCCCGAGCAGGACGAACAGCTCTTCCGGTGTTAGACTCGTCAGGCGAATGATCGGCCCCGACAGATCGACTAGGCCGTTCTTGACAAACCGGTTTTCCGCCAGCCTGGATTGAAGCGCCTCGTAGCTGTACAACCCCCGGCGGGTATCCAGAAGAAACTCCGGCGTTCCTCCCAGCAAAAAACCAACCCCCTCGGCGTAGCCTTGCAAGGAGTCGTTCAGAATGCGCAGAATCTGCTCGTAGTTACCGTTTCTGGCCTGGGTATTGGCCAATTTGTACAGGTTGACCAGTTCATCCAGACAGACCAGAAGGCCCGAGAACCCCGCTAGGCGCACGAAACGTCCCATCAGCTTGATCTGATCGTAAACGGTGGCATCGTCTACGATGGTGCGCACACCCAGTGCGTTCCGGGCATCGGTGCGCGTACTGAATTCACCACGCAACCAGCGTAACGCCTGGGATTGCAACGTTGTGTCATTCGTGTCGTATCCGCGGCAGTAGGCAGCGATCACCTCGGCAAAATCATAGCCGTTGACCAGTTCCGTCAACGGGAGCAAACGGCCGCGAATCAATCCCTCCGCGCTTGTACCCTCTCCCTTGGCATCGGTTCTGGCCTGGGCAATGAATTTTTCGATCACCCCCTGCAGGGCATTGCCTTCCGGCTTGGTACGCGTGGCCAAATTGCGGGTCAACTCCTGGTAGAGTGATCGTGTCTGACCTCCGCTGGCATGCAGCCGTCTATCTGGATTGAGATCGGCCTGCATAGTGACCAGGCGCTTTTCCAAGGCGAACGAACGGATCAAATTCAAAAAAAAGGTCTTGCCCGAGCCATACTCGCCGATCACGATCCGGAAACTCGATCCGCCGTCATGAATCCGTTCGATATCCCGCAACAGCGCCTCAACCTCCCGCTTGCGTCCCACCTGAATCAGATGTTGCCCGGTTCGTGGGACAACTCCCGCTCGCAGCGCGTTGATTACCGCATCCCGATCCTTGATGCGCATGGTGGTGCTCATGCCGACAATTTCTCCAGCAGGGGTTGATGTTGCAGGATCTCCACCGGATCCTCACCTTCGTAGAGATCCAGCTCAAAGCGTTGTAGAATGACATCGTTCAGCAGTTCCAGGGTGCCGTCGAGCATCAACTCCATGTCGGTCGCCAGTTCACTCAACTCCTGCCGTGACCAGGTGGAACGCATCACCAGTTGACGTAAGAATGCCGCATGCTCCGGACTCAATCCAAACAGAGGCTGTTCGACCGGTTCGGGCTCTGGAGTGGGTTCAGGATGGACCACGGGACGAACTTCGGCTTTTTCCCCGGAAAACAGTTCCGCCAGCAACGTGGTGACCTCTTCGGTTTCCTGTCGCAGTTGGGCAATCCGCGCAAAATCGAGCCGCACACCGGATGGATCAGTCTCTTGCCGAATCGACTGACGCGCATCGGCCGGATTCCCATGCGATGGATCCAACTCCAGGGATCCATCCCGAGCGGCGGGTATGGCGCCCTTCGCGGGCACGCTGTAAGCGGATCTCTTTTTTGGAGCACGTTGCGCGCTCGCGCCGTGCAGATCGGCATAGAGCATCTGCCCATCGAGCTGTAAAGCCTGGTAGATGCGTTCGAGTTGCTTGACCTCACCAGGGGTGATGATGCCATCGGCTTCGGCCAGATGTGCCAAAAATTTCGCAACCGTATGCCGGGCGTCGAGCGGCATGGGCTGAAGGCGCTTCTTGAGCGTAGTCAGCTTCGGTGGCTGCGTGAGAGACAAGCGCATATGCGCCCTGAGTCGTTGTCTTTGTCCCGCGGACAAATGGGCCCAGGAGTCGATCTGTTCGGTGAGGCGTGTCAGGGTCGGCGCTGTGAGGCGTTCGATATCATCCGCCAACGCCACCAGACAGGCCAACTCCACGGTTGCGGCACCAGCCTGATAGGTCGGGCTGTTCCAGGGGATGTCATCCTCCTCCCCGACATGAAAAA
>JADGAY010000020.1 GCA_015231775.1 Magnetococcales bacterium
CACAATTGACCCTGTTGCGCGACACACCCCGCACCACCCCCGCCAGCGCAACCACAGCATCAGCCATTTTGCGCTGATCCTGGATGTGCGGCTTTGACATGTCTATTTTGTCCGCCCATCCGCATCATTCTGTTGACTTATAATAAAAGTTTCGTTTAGCATGGCCGCTGTGACCTTTTCAGCAAAGCGTTCCCACCCAGCGCGAGATTACAGCAATGTTTGGTTAGCGGCTGGCTTTAATTTAGTTCAAGCGTAAATGGAGAAGATCCATAATATAGATTTTGACCTCATGAGCCCTGGCCACCCATTCGGCAAGCTCGGCCTCAGGATGATCCTGGTATCGCGTAATCACCTGGTCACAAAGCGCCAGTCCCGCCTTGGGTTGATCCTGTAGTAATAAAATAACTGCTTTATAGAGCATAGCCATGGCGACCTTTTCGACAAGCACGGTCTCCGAACGATCCTGGTATCGCGCAATCACTTGGTCACAGAATGCCGTCGCCGCTTCATGTTCATCTCGACGTTTTAAATGAATGGCTTTCTTTAACTTGGAATTGACCACCTGTTCAGCAAGCCCGACGTCTGGGTGATCCTGGTAACGGGCAATCACCTGATCATAGAGCTCCATCTCCTCCTCGGATTCATTCCTCTGACCTAAAACAACAGCCTTGTTGAACATGGCCTGAGCGACTTTTTCGGCAATCCCGGCCTCCGGGCGTTCCTGGTAGCGCTCTAGCAACGCATCATAAAGCGCCAGTGCTCCCTCGGGGTCATCCCGTTCGCCTAATACAACAGCCTTGTTGAGCATGGCCTTGGCGACCTTTTCGGCAATCCCGGCCTCCGGGCGTTCCTGGTAGCGCTCCATCAACGCATCATAAAGCGCCAGTGCTCCCTCGGGGTCATCCCGTTCCCCTAAAACAACAGCCTTGTTCAACATGGCCTTGGCGACCTGTTCGGCAATTCCATCCGCCCAATTGAACAATAGCATCATCAATGAATATCCAAAAGCATTTTTTGGATGCCAGGCTCATGGATCCGTGGCGAAGAATCCGTGATGCGTTGTGACTGGCGGCGATGCAACCAAACGTGCGCCTGACTGTGTGCGCAAGGGGGTGGTTCGCTGACGCTACGAAGGGGGAATCGGCGAGGAACTGGCGCGCCCGGCAGGGGTCGAACCTGCAACCACCGGCTTAGAAGGCCGATGCTCTATCCATTGAGCTACGGGCGCGAGGAGGGCGCGGGACCGCGCCAATTTGACCAGGATGGGGGAGAGATCCCCGTCTCAAACCGTGCCGATCGTCCAGGACGGGACACGATCAAACCTGCATGAAGGGGGGAGAACCCCCTCACCACCCGAGGAGATCCCTTGCGGGCGTTCCACGGTTAAAAAATGGTCGGGGCGAGAGGATTCGAACCTCCGGCCCTCGGCACCCAAAGCCGATGCGCTACCAGACTGCGCCACACCCCGACTGACCTGACCAAACCGAGGAAATTCCCGGCCAGCCAAGCTTACTCCCGATTGGGCATTTCATCACTGACCAAACCGAGGAAAATCCCCGCCGGCCAGGTAAACTCCCGCGTGGGCGTTTCACCCACGCTTCCGAATGGGGGAAAGGCCCCTCCCATCCTCATCGGTCATTCCACGCCAAGAGATGACCCTTGTGGGAACTGCCGTTCCACCCTTCCACACGCGTTCGAAAGGAGGGAAAAAAACGCCTTCCAGGACCGTGGATCTCCCTTGCCGGGGGTCCGACGGTAAACAGCAGAAAATCGTAACCCAAAACCGCCTCCCTGGGCAATGGCCCAAGCATGAAAAATATGCGCTCTTTTTCTCGGAACAGGGCACGGAACGATGGAAATCCGACAATTTTGGAGCTATGATGACCGATTGCGGCGGCTTGAGTTGAAAACGAGCCGCGCTCGGCGACTCGCGGCACTCGAAGCGGAATGATTGAAACGGCATTCATGAAGATCGTCATCGTTGGCTTGAGCCACAAAACCGCGCCCGTGGCCGTTCGGGAACGCCTCGCATTCTCCAACGAGGAGCTGCCCGGCTGTCTGGCCGAGTTGCGCGCCATGCCCGGTCTGCACGAGGTGGCCCTGCTCTCCACCTGCAACCGCGTGGAGATCTATGCCGCGGGTATGCAACCCGACAAAATCGCCGCCTCGATCCGTGCCTGGCTGGCCCAAAGCCGCGCTCTGGAGGCCGACCAGCTCGAGGCCCATCTCTATCAGCTCGATGACCGGGACGCGGTTCGACACGGCTTTCGGGTCGCCGCCAGCCTCGACTCCCTGGTGGTCGGCGAGGCCCAGATCCTCGGCCAGATGAAACAGGCCTATCAACTCGCCAACGAAAACACCACCTCCGGCCCGATCCTCGAAAAGTTCTTCCAGCACGCCTTTCACGCCGCCAAACAGGTGCGCAACGAAACCGGCATCGCCCGCAATCCGGTCTCCATCGCCTCGGCGGCGGTGTCGCTGGCGCGCCGCATCTTCGGGGAACTCAAGGGGTGTCGTTGTCTGCTGATCGGGGCCGGGGAGATGTGCGAACTGGCCGCGCGCCATCTGGTGACCGATGGGGTGTCGATCCTGGTCGCCAACCGCACCCTCTCCCGCGCCGTGGCGTTGGCCGATGCCTTCGGCGGCGAGGCCTTCGTCCTCGCGGAGCTGGAAGCCCATCTCGACCGCGCCGACATCATCCTCTCCTCGACCGGGGCCAGCGGACACGTGGTCACCGCGCCGATGATCAAGGCCGCCTTGAAAAAACGGCGACAAAAACCGCAATTCCTCATCGACATCGCCGTGCCTCGCGATCTGGATCCGGCCATCGGCGATTTGGACAACGCCTATCTGTACGACATTGATGATCTGACCCGGATCGTTGAAAATAACCTCAAGGACCGCGGACGGGAGATGACCGCCGCCGAGGTGATCGTCGAGCAACGCTGCCTGGAGTTCATGCGTTGGCTCGAAACCCTGGATCTGGCGCCGGTTCTGACCTCGTTGCGCGAGAAACTCGAAGGGATCCGCGATCAGGAGGTGGCCCGCACCCTGGCCACCTGGCCGAACATCTCTCCCGACGAGCAAAAGAAAGTCGAACAGCTCGGTCGGCTGCTGGTCAACAAAATCCTGCACGCGCCGTTGAGTCGCCTGCGGCATCTGGCCGCCGAACCGGATGGGGATCTCTACGTGGACGCGGCGCGTCAGTTGTTTCAATTGGATCGGACGTGATGGGATGAGCGATTCGTTGTTGCGGAAATTCGATACCTTGCGGCGTCGCCATGCCGAGTTGAGCGCCTTGCTGGGACAGCCCGCCACCCGCGAGAACACCAGTGAATTCGCGCGCCTGAGCAAGGAGTACTCGGATCTCGACCCCCTGGTGGAGGCCTGGCTTGATTATGTGAAACTCGAGGCCGAAATCCGCGATACCGAGGCCATGCTGGAGGATCCGGAGAGCGATCCGGAGATGAAACGGCTGGTGCGCGAGGAGGTGGATCGGCTCAAAACCCGGCTGGAAGAGAAAATCCCGGAATTGCGGCTCCTGCTGATCCCCAAGGATCCCCACGAGGGTCGCAACGTGATCCTGGAGATCCGCGCCGGCACGGGTGGCGAGGAGGCGGCGTTGTTCGCCGGCGACCTGCTGCGCATGTACGGTCGCTTCGCCGAACAGAACCGTTGGCGCCTGGAACCCCTCTCCAGCAGCCCCACGCCGTTGGGCGGCTTCAAGGAGGTGATCGTCATGATCTCCGGCAAGGGGGCCTGGTCGGCCTTCAAGTTCGAATCCGGGGTGCATCGGGTGCAGCGTGTCCCGGTCACCGAGGCGGGTGGACGCATTCACACCTCGGCCTGCACCGTGGCGGTGCTTCCCGAGGCGGACGAGGTGGAGGTGGTCATCAACGAACGGGACGATCTGCGCATCGACGTGTTCCGCTCCTCCGGACCCGGCGGACAGAGCGTCAACACCACCGATTCGGCGGTGCGCATCACCCATCTGCCCACCGGCATCACCGTCACCTGTCAGGACGAGAAATCCCAGCACAAGAACAAAGCCCAGGCATTGAAAGTGCTCAAGGCCCGGCTTTTCGACATGGAACAGCGTGCCGTCGATGACGAGCGTTCCCGCGACCGACGGGATCAGGTCGGCTCCGGAGACCGTTCCGAACGGATCCGCACCTATAATTTTCCGCAGAATCGCATCACCGATCACCGGATCAATCTGACATTGCACAAGCTCGACAGTATGATGCAAGGGGAGTTGCGCGAGATGGTCACCACCCTGATCGCGCATCATCAGGCAGAACAGTTGGCACGCATGGCCGAGGAGTGACCCAACCATGATACGCTCCACCGCGATTCGAATCGGCTTGGCCTGGTTGCTCGGCATCGGAACGTGGTTGACGAGCGACACGGTTTTGGCCAAAAGTTTCCGTCAGTCGGCCTACATCGCCAATGCCTACTTCTCGGATCGCATGGTGCAGAAGGGGGAAACCATGCAGCCCATGTCGGTGGTCAAGACCCTGCGCGCCAACACCAACGGCATGGCCGGCTATTTCGTGCTCGATCTGGTTCTGACCGTGCGCGGGGAGCACCATTTCAAGGTGGATGTTCTGGATCAGGATGGCAAGGTGGTCACCCGGCTCGATTACCCCCCGGTCAAAGCCGCCAAGGAGGATCATCTGCCCATGTACACCGCTGCTGGCGCCATTACCGGCAAGTTCACCCCAGGGTTGTGGTTCTTCAAGGTGTATGATCAACTCGACCGGAACAAGTGGGAACATCTCGGCACCTTCGGGGTGTTGGTCGCCCCACCGGCGGGTGAGTAGACAAAACCGCGTCGCACTTCAAAAATTCACGCGGAATGGCATTCAACAACGGGAGACAATCATGTCGCGTTCCGAAGAGCTGTTTCTCAAGGCAAAAACCGTGATTCCCGGCGGGGTCAACAGCCCGGTGCGCGCCTTCAAGTCGGTGGGCGGAACCCCGCCCTTCATCCGCTCCGGCCAGGGGGCTCGCATCATCGACGCGGATGGCAAGAGCTACATCGATTATGTGGGCTCCTGGGGTCCGCTGATCGTCGGCCATGCCCACCCCCACGTGGTGGATGCGATCCAACGCGCGGCGGAGAGCGGCTGTTCGTTCGGCGCCCCCACGGAGGGGGAAATCACCCTCGCCGAGCGCATCATCGAGCGGTTTCCCGGCATGGAGATGGTACGCCTGGTCAACTCCGGCACCGAGGCGGTGATGAGCGCCATCCGTCTGGCCCGCGCCGCCACCGGACGGGACGTGCTGGTCAAGTTCGAGGGGTGCTATCACGGCCATGCCGATGGTCTGCTGGTGGCGGCGGGATCGGGTCTGGCCACCTTCGGCGTGCCCACCTCGCCGGGCATCACCCGCGCCGCGGCCCGTGACACGCTGGTCCTCCCCTTCAACGATCTGGCGGCGGTGGAGGCGTTGTGGGCCGAACGCGGGAGCGAAATCGCGGCGGTGATCGTCGAGCCGGTGGCCGGCAACATGGGATGCGTGTTGCCGGTGCCCGGTTTTCTCGAGGGTCTGCGCCGCGTCTGTGATGCGCATGGTTCGTTGTTGATCTTCGATGAGGTGATGACCGGGTTGCGGGTGGATCGGGGCGGGGCCCAGACCCTCTACAACATCCGTCCGGATCTGACCACGCTGGGCAAGATCATCGGCGGGGGTCTGCCGGTCGGCGCCTACGGCGGTCCGGCTCAATGGATGGAGATGATCGCGCCGGCGGGCCCGGTCTATCAGGCCGGTACCTTGTCCGGCAATCCGCTGGCTGTTGCCGCCGGTCTGGCCACCCTCGATCTGCTCGACGCGCCCGGCGCCTATGCCACCCTTGCGGCCAAGACCCGCTATCTGGTCAAGGGGTTGGACCAGGTGATGTGCGCCAACAACATTCCCTGCCTGATCAACCATGTGGGATCGATGTTCGGTCTGTTCTTCACCAGCGCCCAGACGGTCGCCAACTTCACCGATGTCTCCAACGGTGACATCAAGCGGTTCAACCGTTGGTTCCACGGCATGTTGCAAGAGGGGATCTATCTGGCGCCGAGTGCCTTCGAGGCAGGATTCGTGTCGTTGGCCCATGATGAAGCGGCGTTGGATCTGACCTTGACCATGGCCGAGCGGGTGGCCGGTCAGTTGCGCGAGGCGTGACGGAACAGGTGGACGTGGGGTCCGGGGGCGATCATCGCCCCCGGTGGCGGTCTGAAGGTGAACATCCGGGCGTGTGCCGGAAACCTTGCGGTCCCGACTCCCTTTCACCCCCCACCCGACTCATCCACCACCTTCTCCAAGCCGATAACCCGAACCAGCCGCTGCAATATCCCGCGGGCCTCCAGGAAATCCAGGCGGTCCAGGCACGCCCCCAACTCCTGAATCAGATTCGAACAGTCGTACTCCGACGCCTCCAACATCGGCCTTAAACGGTCGAACAGAATGCAGGCATCGAAATCCTGTTGAATCAGCATCGGATTGAGTTGACGCAGCAACGCCCCAACCGCCTGGGCATCGAATCCATGCGCCTCCTCTGTCACGCCCACCTCATGGTTCTCCCAGGCGCGCACCTCGGCCACCAGGTGCTCCAGGGCCCGTTCCAGATCGTCCAACAACGATGACCTCGCCGTGCTGACGGCCCCGGCGCGCAAAGCCATCTCCAGAGCCCGCGCCGATTCGAATACCCGATTGGCGGAGAGATTCCCAGCCATGCCTTTCAACGAATGGACCAAACGCATGGCCCTGGTTTCATCTTCCGGATCGCCGCTCTCCAGCCACGACCGCAACCGCGGCACCGACTCCTCCTGACCGCGAACGAACTCCTTCAACAGAATGCGCGCCAACTGCTGGTTGTGATTGACCCGATCCAGAAGCTCCTCGATCTCGATGCAGGTCAATCCTTCGAAGCTTGGACCGCCCCGCGTTTCCACCATCACCTCGGGTACGCGGACGCGCTGAGCCCGAGGCGCGATCCAGCGGGTCAGTTGCACGAAGAGTTGCCCGGAGTCGATGGGTTTGGTGATGTGTTCGTTCATGCCCGCATTCAGGCTCTCCAGGCGATCCTCATGCATGGCATGGGCACTCATGGCCAGAACGGGCAACTCCCGCCAACGGGCATCGGCTCGCAACGCCCGGGTGGCCGACAGACCATCCATGATCGGCATCTGGATATCCATCAGCACCAGATCAAAGGAGCCCTGTTCCAGCTTGTCGAGAGCCATCTGGCCATTGTCGGCGCTCTCCACGATCACACCCACGCCGGTGAGCATGGCCTCGGCCACCTGGCGATTGATCGGTTGATCCTCCACAAGCAGCACCCGTGCCCCACCCAGATGATTCACCAGGGTTTCGCGACTCAACGGCGTGCGTCGTTGCGCGGTGCAGGCGCGAGTTGACGACGCTTCACCGGTGGGTTGACCGATCTCCAGCAGCACGATGAAATGAAAGGTGCTGCCGCGGCCTGGGGCGCTGCGCACCCAGATTTCACCTTCCATCATCTCCACCAGACGTTTGCAGATCGCCAATCCCAGACCCGTACCCCCGAAGCGGCGTGTGGTGCTCTCATCGGCCTGGGTGAAGGGGGCGAACAGGGTGGCCTGTTTTTCCAGCGGGATGCCGATCCCCTCATCCATCACCCGGAATTGAATCCGCTCCTTGCCCGCAGTCCGACCGAGCGCCTCGACGCTCACCGTGATGCGACCGCGTGGGGTGAATTTGACCGCGTTGCCCACCAGGTTGAACAGCACCTGTTGCAGCCGCAGCGGATCACCGATCAGCCATTCGATCTTGCGGGGAGGGGTGATGATATCCAGGCGCAGATCCTTGTCCGCGATGTTGGGTGCGAACAGATCCGCCACATCGGCCAGGAGATCGGGCAGGCGAAAGGGGATCCTTTCCAGGGTCAGGGCCCCCTGTTCGATCTTGGAGAAATCCAGGATATCGTTGATCAGCCGGAGCAGGGTAAGCGACGAGGCCTGGGCCTTGAACAGATACTCACGGGTGGTTGGCGAGATGGCGACGTTCAGGGCCAGCTCGATCATGCCGAGCACGCCATTCATCGGCGTGCGGATTTCGTGGCTCATGTTGGCCAGAAAGGCGCTTTTGGAGCGGTTGGCGGTCTCCGCCTCCTGGCGTGCCTGTTTCAGCTCCAGGGAGACGATGAGGATACTGATCAAAAGCCCGATCAATACGCACAGGTAGCTGATCTGTTTCAGGAAATGTCCAAGGTCAAACATTGGGTCGTACAGGTGTCCGGAAGAGGCCATGAACATGGTCTCGCCCCAGAAATTGACCAGCAGCGCCAGCACCAGCCAGTGTTCGAAGATGTTTTCCCGCCAGTTTCCCCTTTTCAGAAACCCGATCAGGGCGATCAGGAACAAGAGGGCTGGAATCCACTCTTGCGGTCTTGGCAAAATCCATTCCGGATAGATGGCCCGCGGCAGGGGCATGAGGATGAAAAACAGCAGGTTGGCCAGGGTGAACAGCCCCATGCCCCAGAAGACCCAATGGGGATTCAACCGTGATTGTTGCGCGCGTGTGTCATGACGGGTGAAAAACCAGCTCAACACCAGGAAAAAGGCGAGGAAGAAGCGTGACGAAAACCAGCTCCAGGGGAGGAGCGTGGCGTAATCCGACGGCATGGCACGGATGAAGAGCGTTGACGTGACGATGACGTGATACAGATCCAGAAACGCGGTACCCAGGAATCCCGCGCCAATCAGCAGATAGAGATCCTCTTTTTCGGTATGGTGGCGCATCAGGGCGAGCACGCCGACCATGAAGGCAAGCGTGGTGGCCACGGTTTCGAGCAGGGTATGCAGGTGAGTCGAGCTGGTCCAGGTGGACTGGCGCACGAGCAAAAGGCCGATTACCAACACCAGGGAGACGATTCCGTATTGACGGCCACGCCTCGGTGCTCGGTTCGAGGATGCGGTGGTGGTCATGCGCCCGACAGTGTTGGAGATAGGGTTGTCACGGGGGTGAGGGGGATTTTCCCCCATCAGGCACGTTTTGATCGAATAGTAGCATGATTCCTTCGATGAGCAACCAGGCAAGCAGCATGGAGACGATGACATGGCTTAAATAGTGCGCGCCTTTCATCATCTGGTAGAGTCCCATGATCCAACCGAGGGTGACGCCCGTGGCCAGTCCGACCCAGCGCCAACCTGCCGGGAGCAGAAAAAACAGCACCATGAAGGCGAAGCCGCCGGAGGGGTGGCCGGCGGGAAAGCATTTTCCCGGACGTTTGGCGGGAAAATCATCGGGATTGGTGGCCAGAAACGGCACATGGGGCAGATCCCCGCCGTAGCGGGCCAGGGACCAGGGGCAATGAACATTGGAGATGTTTTTCAACCCCGAGATCGTTCCTGGCACGACGATCAGGGTTACCAGGAGCAGGGCGAGTTTGCGGCGCCAGTGGATGTGGGTATGGAATCTCCAGGAATAGAGGAGTGCGAGCAGTGTGAGGATGCCCACGATGGCGATGGCGCGTTTGGCCCCGGTATAGAAGATGGCGCGCCAGAAGGGATCGTCCTTGTCGATCCACCATTGATGGGTATCGAACTGGAAGAACAGATCCTGGAAGATCAGATCCACGCCCGTGGTTTCGAGCAGCAGGATCAGCAGCAGGGAGAGTGAGACCCAGAGGATGGATGGTTTGATGCGCACGGTGGGGCGGTGTTGATGGAAAACGTTTGCGGGGGACCGAGGGCCGAAGGTCCCCGGCGGGGGCGGGGCAGCGCCCCGCGACTTTTCTTTTGACTTTAGCGCGCTCTACAGAAAAGCGTTTTTTGCGAAAAAACGCGGCGCGCGTGCCTTGGAAGCGCCCTCCCTGGTCGTTTCAGGGAGGGCGCTTCATTTGCCATGAAACCAATCGCCTCCGGCGACCCATTCTTGGGCCATGTTCGTGGGATCGTTTCGCAAACAACGCGAAACGATCCCACAGCCAAGGCAGGCGCGCAAAAAATTTTACAAAAGACGTGAAATTTTTTCCTCTGTAAAAGCGCGCCTTAAAGACAAAAATCAAAAGATAAAGTCCCAAGGGCTTTGCCCTTGGATCCCACCAGGGGCCAGGGGCCCCTGGACCCCACCAGTTGTCAAGGCCTTCCCATCTACCCGCCATTCTCACGGGATCTTCTTGTCCAACCCCTTCTTGCGCATGGTATTGGCGGTCTGATAGAAGGCAATCGCATCCCGCAACCCCTCCCCATCCTCTTCCTTCTGCAACACCTGCCGCTCATCACCCATTTTACGCTCAAACCGATAAAAACTCGCCTGATGCTGCGGACTGAGCACGGTCAACCGATCCCCAACGATCAAACCCAACTTCTGATAGGTGCCGATGAAGGCACGCCGCGCCTCGGGGGGGGTCTGGAAGATGTCCTGCCCAAAAAAACGACTGGTGTAGCTGAAATTCAACAAACCCAGAATCGTCGGCGTGATGTCGATCTGACTCATCAACGCGGACTCGAACCGGGCCGGCACATGCTTGGGCGCATGGATCATCAACGGAATGTGATAACGATGCACCGGCAATTCGGTCTTGCCGGCACTCCCCGCACAGTGATCCGCGGTGATCACGAACACCGTATCGTCAAACCAAGGCCGCTTGCGCGCCTGGGCCAGAAACTCCCCAATGGCCCAGTCGGTGTACTTCACCCCACCCTGACGCCCACCCGGCGCGGGGATGTCGATGCGACCCGCCGGATAGGTGAAGGGACGATGGTTGGAGGTGGTCATGACAAAGTAATAAAACGGCTTGCCATCCGCATGGGCCCGATCGGCCTCGCGGATGGTGCGCCGGAACAGATCCTCGTCGGCCACCCCCCAGATGTTCTCATGGGTGATCTCGCTGGCGTCAAGCAGGGTGCGATCCACCACCTCGAAACCGTTGTGACCGAAAAAGTGGTTCATGTTGTCGAAATAACCATACCCGCCGTAAATGAAACGGGTATCGTAACCACGCCGCTTGAAAAGATCCCCGGAGGAGAAGAGATCCTCGTTGTCGGGTCGCTTCACCTTGCTGCGGCCCGGCGTGGGCGGAACCGACAACACCAGACTCTCCATGCCGCGATCGGTACGGTTGCCGGTGGCATACAGATTGGTGAAGGTGAGGGACTCGTTGGCCAGTCGATCCAGATTCGGGGTGATGTGCTCCTGGTTCCCGTACAGAGCCATGTACTCGGCGCTCATCGATTCGATGGTCAACTGGATCACGTTGAGCCGCTTTTCCGCTCCCGGATGGACAATGGCACGGGCGATGTCCAACGGATCGATCGCATCGAGAGGCTTGGTGTCCGGCGATACCCGCAACCGCTCGCGCACCTGGGCCGCCATCTCCCGGTCGTCGTGTTGCAGATAGAACACCTCGTAAGGCAATTCGTTGTGGATAAAGGCTGAAAAAAGCGAATAGATGCCGTTCTTGGCCAGTTCGTTGTGGTAACGGTTATTGGAGACCTCGGAGAGATCCTGATCGATGGCGACAAAGGCAACCAGGGGGACGATCAGATAGAGCGACCCCTGACGACCCCGCTCCCGAAGCGTGGTGATGGCCGAAAAGGTGGGCTCGAGCCAGCCACGACGCTGGATCAGCCAGCCAATGGCGAGCGTGGCCACCAGGATGGCCGAAAGCAATTTCGGCACCGGGTAGGATTGGCGGATGTTGCCGATCACCTCGTGGGTGTAGACCAGATAATCCACGGCGATGAAGTTGTAACGCACCCCGAATTCGTCCCAGAAGATCCACTCCGAGACGCCGTTGAAGATCAACACATACAGGGCGCAAAAATAGACCAGCTTGAACAACACACCTTGCACCGGATGGCGCAGGATCCGATCGGGCAGGGCGATCAGATAGAGGATCAGGGGAATGGAGAAATAAAAGGCCGCGAGGGTGTCAAAGAGCAGCCCGCTCGCTTCGATCATCACCAGGTTGATCAACGAGGGGTCCAGGGTATCGAACGTTTTGACGCTCAGAATAACCCGAGTCACGAACGACAGAACCAAAAACAGCAGAATGAACAGATGCAGCGCGCCAAAACGCGAGGCGAGCAACCGAACGCCTGGCACGGTCCGGGGTTCGGTTGCCAAGGCGATCATGAGACGCCCGGCTGACTGGTGACCACCTTGACCCGATAGTCACACCCCTCCGTGGCGCACAAGAGTTCGGTGCCGAAGCGCTTGGTGACCTTTTCGGTGACAAAGGGGGCGTTGCATTTCGGACAGGGGGTGTTGGGCAGAGGCTTGTTCCAAAGGGCGTTCTTGCACTTGGGATAGGCGGAACAGGAGTAGAAGATCTTGCCGTAGCGGGATTTTTTCTCCAAAAAGGTTCCCTTGCCGCAGGCCGGGCAGACCACGCCGGTATCGACGGGCTTGGAGAGGGGTTGGATGTTGCGACAGCCCGGATAGCCGGAGCAGGCCAGATACTTGCCAAAGCGACCGCTCTTGATGAGCATCGGCTCGCCGCACTTGTCGCACTTCTCATCCGACACCTCGGGCGGGGCGACTGGTTTCTCCTCCTCGCCCTCTTTTTTCAGATTCTGGGTGAAACGACACTCAGGATAGTTGGAGCAAGCCAGAAAACGCCCGAAACGTCCGAGCTTGATGAACAGTGGCTGCTGACACTCCGGGCACTTCTGATCCGTGGCCTCGCTGGTGATGTCGGAACGTTTGGTGGTGCTCTCCTTCTCCTCGATCTGACTCTTGAAGGGGGACCAGAAGGAGTCGAGCAGCGGCACCCAGGCCTGCTCCCCCCGGGACACCGCGTCGAGATCATCCTCGAGATGGGCGGTGAAGTGATAATCCACGTACTTTTCGAAGTGCTCCACCAGAAAACGGTTCACCACCTCGCCCACATCCTCGGGCACGAACTTGCGGGCATCCAGCTTCACATAACCGCGTTCCTGAAGGGTGGACATGGTGGGGGCGTAGGTGGAGGGACGACCGATGCCGAAGCTCTCCAGGATCTTCACCAGCGACGCCTCGGTATAGCGGGGCGGGGGTTCGGTGAAGTGCTGACGGGGCGTGACCGCGCGCATGGCCAGGGAGTCCCCCTGATCCATGGGCGGGAGCATGGTATCGGTTTCGTCCTCGTTGCGCTCCTGCTCGGGCTTGGCATCGGTGCTTTCGCTGTAGACCTCCATGAAGCCGGGAAAGGCCACCGAGGAGCCGTTGGCGCGCAGTTGATACGGCGCGTGGGCATCCGCGCTTCCCACCGAGATGGTCACCGCCACCTGATCGATCTGCGCCGAGGCCATCTGACAGGCCATGGTCCGCTTCCAGATCAGCTCGTAAAGCCGGAAACCGTCCCGATCCAGACTCTTGCGCAACTGCTCGGGAAGGAGCGACGGTTCGGTGGGACGGATCGCCTCATGGGCCTCCTGGGCATTTTTGGCCGAGGATTTGTACTTGCGCGGGGTCTTGGGCACATAATCGGCGCCATAACGATCCTTGATCAACTGGCGCATGGCATTGACCGCCTCGTTGGCGAGCTGCACCGAGTCGGTACGCATGTAGGTGATCAGACCCACGGTCTCTTTCGAGCCGTCCGCCATGGTGATCTCGATCCCTTCGTAGAGCTTTTGAGCCACCATCATGGTCTGACGGGCGGAGAAGCCGAGCTTGCGCGACGCCTCCTGTTGCAAGGTCGAGGTGATGAAGGGGGGCGAGGGGTTGCGCGCCACCCGTTTCTTTTCGATGGCGGCCACGTAGAGCGGTTGACCCTCGATGGCGGCCACCAACTGGCGGGCACGCGCTTCGTTGGGGATGTCGTAGCGGTCGAGTTTCTTTCCCTCGGCCACCGCCAGACGTGCCTCGAAGGGACGCGCACTCCCCTCCTGGGCAGCACGGATCAGATCCGCGGAGATGCTCCAGTACTCCCGCGTCTTGAAGGCACGGATCTCGTTTTCGCGCTCGCAGATCAAACGCAGGGCCACGGACTGCACCCGTCCGGCGGAGAGGCCGCGTCGCACCTTTTTCCAAAGGAGCGGACTCAAATTGAATCCCACCAGATAATCCAACGCCCGCCGCGCCTGTTGGGCATTGACCAGATTCATGTCGATGTCGCGGGGATTGGCGATCGCCTCCAGGATGGCCCGTTTGGTGATCTCGTGGAACACCACCCGTTTGCAGGGGATCTTGGCCAGCTCCTTGCGACTTCTGAGGGTCTCGAGCACATGCCAGGAGATCGCCTCGCCCTCGCGATCGGGGTCGGTGGCCAGCAACAGCATTTCGACGCCCTTGGCCGCCTTGGCCAATTCGGCCACATGCTTGGTCGAGTCGGAAGAGACCTCGTAGTGCATCCGGAACTGATCCTCCGGATCCACGGAACCGTCCTTGGAGGGCAGATCACGAATATGGCCGTAGGTGGCGGCCACGGTATACTCCTTGCCAAGGAACTTATTGATCGTCTTGGCCTTGGCCGGAGACTCCACGATGACGAGAGTGGTCATGAATCTTTCAGTGACACTTCACGATGGGGGTTGGAAGTCGAGAAAACCGTTTCCGGCTCTTGTCGATTGCTTGGATGGCGACGCGCCGTTCAACCGGGTCGCGTGGTGACGTAACGACCACCGGGCAACCTTTGCACCAGACCAGATAGTTCAAGATGCAGTAAGATGCGTGAAAGTGCGGTCACTGTCAATTGACAACACCGAGCCAGATCATCTTCCTGGGAGGTTCCGGCCTCGATGAGGGTCAGAATCGTCGCCGCGTCGCCGGTACACCGGCTCGCGGGCGGGGCGTGAGCGCCGGAAGATGGCAACCGGGAAGGGGGAAGCGGTGGCGCGGGACGACTCCAGCACAGCTCCTCGAGGATATCCTCGGCCCGTTCCACCAGACGTGCCCCCTGGCGCAGCAGGTTCAGATTGCCCCGCCGTGCCGGATCGTTGGGCGCGCCCGGCACGGCGAACACCTCGCGTCCCTGTTCGAGGGCCATGCGGGCGGTGAGGAGCGCGCCGGAGTTCTCCGGCGCCTCCACGATCACCACGCCGCGCGTCAGACCCGAGAGGATGCGGGCACGGGGAGGAAAGGCCCAGGAGATCGGTTGCAGTCCGAGGGGGGCCTCGCTCACCAGGCACCCTTGCTCCGCGATGCGCTGCTGCAACGCCTGATGTTCCCGCGGATGTACCACATCCAGGCCGGTGGCAAGCACCGCCACGGTGGGACCATCGGCCTCCAGGGCGCCCAGATGGGCCGCGGCGTCGATGCCGCGCGAAAGACCGCTGACCACGACGATGCCGACACGGGTGAGTGCGCTGGCCAACTCCCGAGAAAATCCCTGCCCCCTGGGGGTGGTCCAGCGGGTACCGGTGATGGCGATCGCGGCTTCGGTGTTGAGGTGACGCAGGTCGCCAAGCACGAAGAGGGCAGGGGGCGGATCGTGGATGGCGGCCAGCAGGGGCGGATAGTCGGGGGTGCCGAGCATGATCATGCGACCGCCCAGGTCATGCAGGCGATCCAGTTCACGGGCGATCGGTTCGCTGGGGGTGTCGCGGCGGAAGCTCTCCAGAATCTTGATCAAGGCCGGGCGGATGCCGGGAATGGTGGACAAGCGACCGCGCGAGGCGGAAAGCACGGCCTCCGGGCTACCCAGATGTTCGATCAATTCCGCGATCTGGACCGGTCCGATGCGCGGCGAACGGATCAGGCGCAACCAGTCGATGAGGCATTCGTTGTTCGGATTGTTCATGTCGTGGTGTACTGATCCGTATGTTGATTCGCGGGCATCAGCACGCGGTATGGACTGTTTAAGGACGGGGTCTCATACCAATTCGCAGTCAATGGAGGAACAAGGCGACAACAGGAGACGACCAGTACGGCGAGGAGCGAGCGACGCAGCCAACGCAGTTACTCCTATGACTGTGAGTTGGTATCCGGTTTACCTCCACACACCGACCAACTGTATCCTTTGTACTGATAAATTTGGATATCCTCGAAACCCGATGCCCGCAAAAGCTCCATTGCCTCCTGTTTGGTATAATATTTGGCGTGACGGGGGTCGAGTTGATCGTAAATGGCCACCAACCGTCGCTCCGGGGTGAACCGGCTGAAGGTCTCGACAAAGTAATGACGCAGCGGCAGGGGCAGATAGCGGCAAAAGAAGGTGTAAACATCCGTCAGTTTCACCAGCCAGCCTGACAAGGTGGTCAACCAGGCGTGGGGCATGCGCACGGTGAGCCAACGCAAAGGAAGGGTGAAGCACAGGTAGGCCCGGTTTCCTTCGTAACCATAGAGCCAGATGATCATGCGACCGCCAGGTCGCAGAGCGCGCCAGGCGGCATCGACAACCGGGCGCGGGTCTGGAATGTGATGCAGCACTCCAATGGAAAAGATTATGTCCAGATCTGCGTCCGCCGGGAGTTTGTCGCCCCGTTCATTGAGATAGGTGATGCGGTCTGACCAGGCTTTGGTATTCTCCTTGAGGGCCTGGAATCCCCCGGAAGAGGGTTCCAGGGCAAGGACAAAACTGGCACCGCATTCACACAGTTGACCGATCAATCGACCACTGCCACTGCCGATTTCCGCCACGCGCTTGCCGGGCAGGTCGGCGCGGAGGTTGATCAAGGGGCCCAATTTCTCCTGCGACCACTCAACGGAGGCGTGATACCCTTCATTGGTTTGAAAATTATCCCATTTTTCACTGAAATCGCGTATCGTTTGATCTCTACGCGCGGTTTGTTCACTCATGAGCGTTCCTGATGGATGTCTGATAATGGATTTCTGCACACCTGTCCAAAACAGCCTGATGGCCGTGCGCCCTCCTGATAAAAATGACCAAACGGGGTTAATGTTTTGTTGTTTATAAAATTCATGCTATATTTTATTTGAAATATTTTTATACATGCCATTCATTAAACATTAAAATTATTTCTTGCCGATGCGTGGTTCGGTCCCGGCGAGCAACCGTTGGATATTGGCCCGATGGCGCCAGAAGACCAACAGCGTGATCACGCCATGGATGGCGGGTGCCAGGGCCGGGGCGGGCAGCCAGAACAGGGAGAGCGGACCAACCACGAAGGCGATCAGGGCCGAGAGTGAAGAGATGCGCAGCCATTTGGCCATGCCGACCCAGGTGAGCACCATCAGCAGACCCGGCCAGGGGGTCCAGGCCAGCAGGGCGCCGAGGGCCACCGCCACCCCCTTGCCACCCTTGAAGCCAAGATAGACCGGATACAGATGGCCCAGAAAGGCGCACACCACCGTGGCGGCGGTGATCGGGGCATGCACGCCATGCAGCCAGATGGCGATCCCGACTGCCAGGGCCCCCTTGCCGATGTCGAGCAGCAGGGCGATGGCGCCGGCCTTGCGGCCCGCGACCCGCAGCACGTTGGTGGCGCCGATGTTGCCACTGCCTTGGGCGCGGATGTCGCCGACCCCGGCCAGACGGGCCACGATCAGGCCGAACGGGACCGCGCCCAACAGATAGGCGCCGATCAGGGTGGCGAGTTCCAGGAGGTTCATGGCTTGGGTGTTGCCTTGCTGGCCGGTTCGGAACCGGAGGGTTGCGTGGTATTTTTGGGTGACGCGGCTTTTTTGTTCTTGGCCGGATCGCCCTCCTTTTTGCCGGACGACTCCCGTTTGGCTGGTGCCGGCGGTCCCTGATTGAACGATGCCGCCTGGGCCACCACACCGGGTTGATTGAGGTGCGTTTCGCTCGCTTGAATGGTTTTCTGGCTCAGGGCCTTGAGGGGTTCCGTGGCCAGTTCCGGATCGGTTGGGGTCGGGGTGGCGACGTGGTATTCAGCGGACCACTTATCCAGAATCTTCTTCTCCTGGGAGAAGGCCTGTTCCATGACCCGTGGCAGAACCGAGGCGGCGGCGTGGGTGATCCCCTCTTGCAGCGTCTGGGGGAGTTTGTTGAACCACTCCAGGTTAACCACCAGCACCATCCAACCGTGCAGGTGGCGGGTTTGGTGAAACGCCTTGGCGTTGGCATTGGCGAAGGCGGTGCGGTTGAGCATCTCCGGGGTGGCGGCGATCCCCTGGACCCAACCCGTGCTGATCGCCTCGGTGAGGTCGGAGGCCGGCATGGAGGAGGGTTGCAGACCGAGGGCCTGGTGAACCTCGATCATCCAGGGATCGTTGGGCACGCGCGTTGGCAGGCCGTTCCAGGTAGGCGTGCCGCTGGCGGCGGCGCGGAAGTTGAGCACGCCATAAAACCCATACGAGCCATACCCGAGCACCAGGAGATTCTTCCCCTTGGCCGCTTCGCGCAGGGCGGTATCCAGCGCGGATCCGGTGAGTCCGCGCACCTGTTCCGGGCGGGTGAAGAGGCGTGGCGTGACCAGTGCGCGAAACGGCGCCACTTGACGCGCCAGGGTGATGGGGGAGAAGAATCCCCCTTCGAGATTGCCGGCGAAGAGTTCCTGCAAGGCGGTCTCTTCAGCCCCCTTTTTGCCATTGGTGAGCAGTTCCGGGCGGATTTTCTTGCCCGAACTCTCTTCGAGCGTCTTGGCGAATTGGGAGAGGGCCTGCACATAGACCACATCCCCCTTGTGGATGGCCGCCAGGCGCATGGGAATGGTCTCGCCGGCATCGGGTGGCGGCGTGGCCGGTTCGGCGTGGAGCGGGGCGATGCAGGCCGAAAGGATCCAGATCAAAAAGGCGATCAGCGGCTTGGGGTGGTGCATGGCGAAACGTTCTCGATGAAAGGAACATGGTCGGTGGGGGATGCTTGCAAAACCGACTGTTTTTTTCTATTGTGCCATGAAGGCGCGTCACAATACACGGCGAAATTTCTCGAAGGCAAGGGGGTGTTAACGAATGTCCAGATCATTGAACAAAGTGCAGTTGATCGGCAATCTGGGTTCGGATCCGGAGGTGCGTTTCACCCAGGATGGGCGTCCCATCGCCAATCTGCGCATTGCCACGTCCGAATCGTGGAAGGATCAGCAGGGGCAGATGCAGGAGAAGACCGAGTGGCATCGGGTGGTGATGTTCGGCAAGTTGGCCGAGATCGCCCAGCAATATTTGCGCAAGGGTTCCAAGGTTTACATCGAGGGTCAGTTGCAGACCCGCAAGTGGACGGACAATCAAAACCAGGAGCGTTACACCACCGAGGTGGTGTTGCAGCCTTACAATGGTCAGATGGTGATGTTGGACTCCCGTCCCGCTGGCATGGGTCCGCAGGCTGGGAGCGGTTATGGTGGTGGCGCGGGCGGGCAGGAGCATGGGTCGAGCGAGTATCATCGTCCGGCACCGGCTCCGGCGGCGGCGGGACGTGGGGGCGGTGGTGCCAGTCATCCGCCGTTGGATGATTTTGCCCAGCCCCCGAGTTTCAGTGATGATATCCCGTTCTGATTGAAAAATTGAAAAGTTGGCGGGGTCCAGGGGCCAATGGCCCCTGGTGGGATCCAAGGGCAAAGCCCTTGGGACTTGTCCTTTGACTTTGCCTTGATTTTCTTGCCTTTATCTTTATTCTTTTTCTTTTAGGCGCGTCTTCAAAGAAAAAATTTTTCACGTTTTTTGTGAAAAATTTTCGCGCCAGCCTTGGCTGCTGTCTCGTTTGGCGCCTTTGGCCAAACGAGACAGCGAACATGGCCCAAATTGCGGCATGGGGAGAGAACCCCCCAACAGGCCACCGAAGGCAGCTCTCCCGCCTCAAGCAATTCGCCCCGGATCGTTGCCCAAAAGCGGCAACGATCCGGGGCACATGAGACCGCGCGCTTGCGCACTTTTTCGCAAAAAACGCGAAAAAGTGCTTATCGTGAAGAGCGCGCGAACGTCAAAATCGTCAAAGTCAAAACCCTGGGAGAGGAATCTCCCAGACGCTATCTTTTTTTCAACAATAAAAAACATTCATTCCTGGCTGGATCTCACAGCTTACCGTAATATCCTTCCTTCAACGCATCATACAGATTGGCCGCCGTGTGGATCTCCCCGTCATACTCCACCTCCTCATCCCCACGCAACTCCACACGCTCACCACTCTCCAACACGAAACGATAGGTGGTGCTGGCCAGATCCTGATTCTTCACCAAAACCCCCTGGAACGCCTCGGGATTGAACCGGAAGGTGGTACACCCCTTCAAACCACTCTCGTAAGCCTTGAGATAGATCTCCTTGAACCGGTCATAGGGGAAATCGGTGGGCACGTTGATGGTCTTGGAGATGGATGAATCGATCCACTTCTGCGCGGCAGCCTGAATCTCCACATGATCCTCGGGCGCGATGGCACTGGCATCCTGGAAATTGGCCGGCAAACGGGCCGACTCATCCGTGGCGAACGGATCAGCCTTGGGATTGATCAAGACACGATAGGCCAGAAGCTCGTAGGAGAATACGTCCACCTTCTCCTTGGTCTTGCGCCCGGCCACGATCACGTTGCGGGAGTACTTGTGGGAGAAACTCGGCTCAATGCCGTTGGAACAGTTGTTGCCCAACGACAGGGCAATGGTGCCGGTGGGCGCGATGGAGGTGTGATGGGTGAACCGACAACCGTGTTCGGCGATCCTGGCCCGCAACGGCTCGGGAAACTGCGCCATGTACCGGCTGTAACGGGCCAACAACACCTTGCCAGGCACCTGATCCCCCACGCGAATGCCATCGGCAGCCATCTCGGGACGCTTGACCATCATGGCGGCATCCACGGTGAACAACTCCTCCATGATCGGGGCCGCACCCTTCTCCAGGGCCAACTCCACACCACACTCAAAGCCGATGATCGCCATCTCCCGTGAGACATCCTCGGTGAAACGGACCGACGCGGCATCGCCATAGCTCATGTTGAGCATGACGATGGTCGAACCCAAACCCATGAACCCCATGCCGTGACGCCGCTTGCGGGCGATCTCGGCGGCCTGGGGGGCCAAGGGCAATCCGTGGATCTCCACCACGTTGTCAAGCATGCGGGTGAACACCCGTACCACCTCGCGGAATCGCTCCCAATCAAAAACAGCCCGATCGGTGAACGGATCACACACGAAACGGGTCAGATCGATCGAACCGAGCAGACAGGCCCCATGGGGCGGCAAGGGCTGCTCTCCGCACGGATTGGTGGAACGGATCTCCTCGCAGAACCAGTTGTTGTTCATCTGGTTCACTTTGTCGATGAGAATGAACCCCGGTTCGGCATAGTCGTAAGTGGAGGTCATGATCAGATCCCACAACCGCCGCGCCGGCAGACGACGATAGACCCGACAGGCCACCTCGCCGCGCTCGTTGAGTCGATAGGTCGGGGCAATCACCGGCCAGGGACGGTAGACCAGCTCGATGGAGGGATCTTGCAACTCGCGGGCATTGGCCGGGAAGACCAGATCCCACTCGCGATCCTCCTTGACCGCCTCGATGAAGGGGGTGGTGATCAGACACGACAGGTTGAACTGACGCAAACGACCATCCTCGCGCTTGGCGCGGATGAAGTCCAAAACGTCGGGATGGGAGATGTCGAAGGTGGCCATCTGCGCGCCACGCCGTCCGCCGGCGGAGGAGATGGTCTTGCACATGGCGTCGAAGATGTCCATGAACGACAACGGCCCCGAGGTGCTGGAACCGGCACCCGCCACATAGGCCCCGCGCGGACGCAAGGTGGAGAACTCATAACCGATGCCGCAGCCGGCTTTCAAGGTGAGGCCCGCCTCGCGCACCATGTCGAGGATCTCGACCATGGAGTCGCCCACGATACCCGAAACCGTGCAGTTGATGGTGCTGGTGGCCGGCTTGTGATCGCCGGCACCGGCATTCGAGACGATGCGCCCGCCAGGAATTGCCCCCTGACGCAGGGCATCGAGAAAACGGTGCTCCCATTCGGTCCGCTTCTGATCGGATTCCACCGCCGCCAGAGTGGCGGCCACCCGTTTCCAGGTATCCTCCAGATTCTGATCCACCGCTTCACCGCTGGAGGTCTTGAGACGATACTTGCTGTCCCAGATGGCCAGCGAGGCGGGTTGCAGATCAATGCCCGTTGACGGACAAGGGCTTGTTTTTGCAAAATCTTCCGTGGGCATGCGTGGTTTCCTGATGCAAAATTTTTAAGCAAAACAATTGATTAACATGAATCCCCACTCTATCACGAATGGATTCGACAAGGAAGGGAGAACCGTTTCACAAGAGGGGGGAGGCCCGAAATTTTATCTTTTTTTAATTGCATTCAGCTAAATTGATGTTACCATACGTTTATTTGATTGAGTGTCGCACAAAACTCGCGGCCCGAGCCACTCCGAACTCACCGCAATGAAAGGAACCGTCTCATGCATCCCTCGCGCGTTTGGAAATTCTCGTTCGTGCTCTTGCTGGTATCCTGGCTGATACCGATCGAATCCAGTCTGGCTCAACCTGTCAACATCACCAAGGATCTCGAAAAATTCACGGTCAAACACGGCAATCAGCAGGTCACGGTCATGCGCAATCAGGATACCCGCGCCGTGATCGAACCCGATTTCGCCAAGGTCGCCCGCAACTGTCCGCCGTTCTGCATCCAGCCCATGGAGGCGGCACCGGGTGTCAAGACCATCGAGGAGCTGGAGTTGATCGATTTCATGATGCGTGAGGTCAACAACGGAACCGGTCTCCTGATCGATGCCCGCACCCCGGATTGGAATGCCCAAGGGGTGATTCCCGGTTCGATCAACATCCCCTACTCGGATATCTCCCCATCCATGGGAGCCAACCCCATGGAGGTCGAACGGGTTCTCAAGCCAATCGGTGTGATGGCCATGGATTCAGGTCAACTGGATTTCGCCAAGGTGAAAAAGGTGGCGATCTGGTGCAACGGTCCGTGGTGCGGACAGTCCCATGCGGCCATCCGTGGCTTGATCGAACTCGGATTTCCGGCGGAGCAGATTTTATATTACCGGGGCGGCATGCAGATGTGGAAGCTGTTCGGTTTCACTGTGGTGCCACCGGTGGATGAGCTGTAATTCAAGTTCCTTCACCAGAATTCGTGCGATCCCGAATGCGATGGATGGTCGCATCGGTCCATGTACTCCTTTTGACCGCTCTGAATGGCGTGAACGGCTGAACGAAAGATCCGCGCCCTGGATCACGACAGCACGGCTCGATCATCCGAATTACAAGGAATCCATGCATGCCAAACAGTTCACCCCAAACCCGCTATTCCAAATCGTCCGATTTTTATCTGGATGTCAAACGCAGCTTCTTTGACAACAACGCCTCCCTGCTCCACAAGGCGCATGCCCAGAATGCCATCTATGCCGCGCAGCCACGACGGACGCACTGCAAGATTTGTGAGACCGTTTTGCCACAACAGGTCGATTTTCATTCCCACGGTGTGGACTATCTCTTCTGCACGGCCTGTGGCCATCTCAACGGCGCTCACGAAGAGACAGAGGCCTTCGTGGAACAGATTTACATCGCTGATTCCGGCAGCAGTTATGCACAAACCTACATCGACGACCAGTATCAACGCCGCGTGCGGGATATCTATCTGCCGAAGGTGGATTTCATGCTGGAATTCCTGCCGCCCGAAGTGCGAAACGAGGTGTTGTTGGATATCGGGTGCGGGGGCGGACATTTTGTCTACGCCGCCCTGGAACGCGGGTTGAACGCGCGGGGCATCGATGTCAACAAGAGCATGATCGAGTTCGGCAACCATCAAATCGCCAATCTTCGGGCTGGATCAACCCCCCTGACCTACACGCGTGAGGAGGATTTTCTGGCCATTCTCGCCAACAGCGATGCCCGGATTCTCTCCACCATCGGCGTGATCGAGCATCTACGCGAACCGGTACGTTTTTTTGAGGCGTTCAGGGCGAGTCGGGCAGAGTATCTGTTTTATTCCATTCCGATGTTCTCGATGTCGGTGATTTTTGAAAATCTGTTTCAGACAGTTTTTCCGCGTCAATTATCCGGTGGCCATACCCACATGTTCACCGAAACATCGTTTCTCAAGCTCAATGCGCGGTTGGGGGTGACTTCGGTGGCCGAATGGCGCTTCGGGGTGGACATCATGGATCTGTATCGCTGCTGTCTGACCACTCTGATGAACACCGGCGCCTCGGAGCGGTTGATCAGCCATCTGAAAGAGGGATTTGCGCCGCGCATCGATGCCATGCAGACCCAGCTTGATCAGCACCATTTCTGTTCCATTCTCCACTGCCTGGCGCGCAAGGGGTAACGGCTCGTCCCGAACCGCCCCGACGTTCAGACGCGACTCATGCCGATCTGGATGAGACGGTTTCCGTGCCGTGCCGCGCGTTCCAGTGACCTTCCAGCGCGGTGAGGATATCGAGCGTCTGCTTGGTATAGCGCATCGTATACAGCGGATTGTCAAATGGCAAAATACCGATGCGCCCGCCCACCAGCTTGCCCGAGCGGATGATTGGCGCGCGAGTCAGACACCCCAGACCATACAAGGCACGATACAAGGGATCCTTGTGAGCGCGCGGCATGAGTCCCTCGCCGACCTGGGTGAACTGACCCGCGCCATGCCGCCACCAGGTGTTGCCGTAGTCCGGATAGCAGGGAAAGATCGTATCCAACCCCTTGAATTGGGCATCACGTACCAGTTCATCCCATAAGCCGTCTGGACGAAACGGATACAACGGATTGGCGAACAGCACGGCATCCGGATTCTCTCCGCCCTCTTCAATGACTGCCAGGACATGGACAAGCACATCTTCGATGCTCTTGTCATCGGACAAAAACTCCGCTGGTCGGGGGATGAAACGTACCCCTTGAGCAAGGGCGATCTGTTCCACCTCGGGATTTTCTGAAAACAGACAAACCGATTCAACATATCGCGCGGATTTGAGACTGCGTACCAGATCGGTCACCAAATCCCGTCCGGCCAGGAGTGGAATCCCGCCCAATATCGGCACCACGGCCACTACGTGGGTGGCCTCCGGGAGCATGGAACCGGGCAATCCACGCAGCACCTCCGAACCATCCACCTGTTCGATGATCGAAATCACCCCTTTGGCCCGCTCGGCATCGTTGCCCTGATGCAATCCATGATGATGGAACACCGCGGCTTCCGGTTCGTAGACCAGGCGATATCCCGCCTCGATCATCGCCTTGCCCCACACCCGATCCTCGATGTTGGATACCAGAGGGTCGAAGGGGATCCTCTCCCACAGTTCACGGCGCAGCATGCTGTTGGCGTTATGGAAGAAGTAATCCCTGATCTGCACGCGCCGATCCAGCCCGAACACGATCATCAAATCGCGTTTGTCCACGTCATCACTGAAGGCCACGGGAATCTGGCGACCGTAGACGCCAGCCACGAGCGGATCGTCGAAATTGCGGCGCAGCGTGTCGAGCCAGGTGCGTTCCTGGGGCACGCAATGGGCGGAAAGGCAGACGATGAACCGTCCCTTGGACTTTTCGATACCGCGATTCAAAGCCAGTCCGGGACGATAATCATCGATCTGGACCACCTGGGCGAGGGGAAAGCGACTCGCAACCTCCACGGTACGATCCCGGCTATGATTATCGACCAGAATCACCTCGAAATCCCGATAGGTCTGTTCGAAAATCGCCTGCAGGCAGTGACGGATCCAACGCTCCTCGTCACGGGTACGCACGATGATGGAGATTTCGGCCATGCCCTGCATCCCTCAGGAGAACATATCGGGTTCGATCAGAAGATCCGCCTGGACATCCCGCGCCAGCTTCCGACCCAAGTAAAGTGGGGCCTGCTTCGGAGGGATACCAGTGCCGGGGTTGCGATAGACCACATCCCCTTCGGTGAGCGTCTCCCCCTGGGAGAGTGCCCGTGCGGTCACCATGGAGACATGATATTTGTCGCGTGTCACCTGCTCTCGTTCCGAAACCCGCTTTTCGCCATCACCACGCATTTGTTCAATGGCGCGGATATCGCGAATCATGGCGGTCAGCTCTTCGGGTTCCAGGGAGATCTTATGATCGAAGCCGGGCAGGGTACGATCCAGCGTGAAATGGCGTTCCACCATGCGCGCGCCCATGGCCGTGGCCGCCAGGCTAGGCAAATATCCGATCTCGTGGCCAGAAAATCCCACCGACACGCCATAACGGTCACGCAATTGGTCGATCATGGTCAGATTGCACAGCTCGGGCGGCGTCGGATAGACCGACACGCAGTGCATGAGACTCAAGGGGGCGCGGCGGCGGGTGAAGATCTCCACCGCGCGGTCGATCTCCTCCCATTCGGCCATGCCGGTGGAGAGGATGACCGGTTTGCCCAGTTCCGCCAGATGTTCCAGCAGCGGCAGATTGCCGAGGGAGTGGCTGGCCAGTTTGTAGCGGGCGACGCCCAGTTCCTCGAGAAAATGGACCGCCGGGATGTCAAAGGCGGTGCAGAGGAATTCGATTCCGCGTTGCTGGCAGTGATCACGGATGGTTTGATACGCGGAAAAATCGAACTCGATGTGTTCGCGAATTTGTCGATAGGTGGTTCCGAACTCCGGGAACCGGCTATCCGGGGCATCGAGCACCGCGCCGATGGCTAGGATGCCAACGGTTCGTTTCTGAAATTTAATCACGTCCGCGCCAGCGTCCGCCGCGGCATCGATCATGCGCAGGGCCAGATCCAGGGAGCCGTTGTGGTTCAAACCGGCTTCGGCAATCACTTCAACGGAATGGTTCATATCACCTCGGTTGAAAATTGGGGGGTTGTAAGGTGATGGGGTCCAGGGGCCCATGGCCCCTGGTGGGATCCAAGGGCAAAGCCCTTGGGACTTGTTTTTTGACTTTCGCGCGCTTTTTGCGAAAAAGGCGCAAGCGCGCGGGGCACATCGCTCGCGACGAACAAGCCGCCCACGGCGGCCAGTTTGGGGCAAGGCGAAGAGGCGTCGTTTTGCCAACAACGCAAAACGACGCCTCTTCCAAGGCTGGCGCGAAATTTTTTCACAAAAAACGTGAAAAAATTTTCTTTTAAGGATGCGCCTGAAAGTCAAAAGCAAAAATCAAAAATTCAGAACCTCGGAGGCTCTGCCTCCGAACCTCCGCCGGGGACCTTCGGTCCCCCGTCCCCTGTGACCATTTTTACCGCCCTGGTCACGCCCCACCCAGAAAACTCCGCAACAACCCAGCCGCATGTCCATAGGCGATCTCCTGCCCTTCACGAGTCATGCCACCCGTATGCGGGGTAATCAAAATGCGCGCATCCCGCCGCGCCCGATCGATCAGAGGATTGATCGCCTTGGCGCGTACCTCATCGGCCAACACATCGGTGGCCAATCGTGCCAACGGATTGGCATCGAGAAAAGCCATCAGAGCACTCTCGTCCACCACGTCCCCACGCGCGGTGTTGACCAACACGACATCCGGCTTCATGCGCGCAAACCAACTCCCATCCACCATGCCCTGAGTCGCCTCGGTGGCATGCACATGCAAACTGATGACATCCGACTCGGCCAACAGACGATCGATCCCCACCTGCTCGATCCCAGCCTCCGCAACCGTCTTGAAGGGATCAACCACCAAAACCCGCGCGCCAAATGCACGACAATAACGGGAGAACATCCCACCCAGACGACCATACCCCACCACGCCGATGGTCAGATGATCCATCTGCCGACCAATGAACCGGGTGTAATCCCACTCCCCGGCCTTGACCGAATCGAACGAGGCCGGCACATGCCGCAGCGAGGCCATCATCAAGGCAAAGGCATGCTCGGCGGTGGAAGAGATACGATTGATGAAACTCCGTTCTTCGGTCAGGGAGATGATCCGGATGCCCCGTGCCGCCGCCAGAGGCTTATCGATATGATTGGTGCCGGTCGAAGCGGTACAGATCACGGCCAGATCGGTTCCGGCGTCAAAAATCTCCTGGCCCAGAAAGACGTTTGACTTGTTCGGATTGGTGAACAACGCCCGCTGTCCGGGCAGGGCGGCGATCACCTCCGCGGAGGTCGGATGATCCAGATAGGTTACATGGCCACAGGATTCAAGAATCTCGGGTACACCGCGAATGTGACGCACGGGGGTGATGACGAGAATGGACGGTTTCATGCGTGAGGGTTCCTTTCCGAATCAGAAGCGGACAACAACAGTTCGGCGATCTTGAAGTCAAGCCAAGAGTCGATGTTGACCGCCTTTTCCGGTGCAAGGATCCAAGGTCGGCTCTCCCTGGACCCGTAACGGAGCCCCTGAATCATCAGGCAGTCCCGTTTCAGGGCATAGATCGCACCACTGCGAATGTAGGCATCGGGTTTGAGATCCTGTCGTCGGCTCTCGGGAATCTCCGGCAGACAAAAATCGACGATCCGGTCATCGACGATTTTCTTGATCCGGATCGGATGGTGATCTTCGAGCCGATGAACGGCAATGACCGAATCAGCGCCCGTGGTCAGGAGTTTCTCCAACACGCCGTCAATATCTCCAACGGTTTTCATCGGGTTGGTGCACATCAGTTCAATGACGTAATCATACGGTTCCCCCTCGTCGGTTTCGGCCCAGGTGACGGCATGCCGCAAGGCCGCAAGCGAACTGGCCGTGTCGCTGGCCAGCTCGGCGGGTCGCGAAAAGGGGGCCTCGGCGCCATGCTCGATGGCCACCGCGCGAATCTCCGGATCGTCCGTGGAGACGAGATAACGGGTGATGTAACGGCTTTTCAACGCCTCGCGAATGGTCCAGGCGATCAACGGCAAACCGTGGATCGGCAAGACGTTTTTGCGAGGCACGCTTTTGGAACCGCCACGCGCCAGGGTCAGGGCGAGAATACGCGGTTTCCGCTCCGATTGGAACATGATGGTTGATGACTCCTTGACCAGGACGAAGGAAGCGGATATTGCAGTTATTGAAAGATGGAATGGTCTCGGGAATGGTCGGAATTGTCAATGGCCGGGAGATTCGATTCCCCATTTTCCAATGTTTTCCGACACGCTTGACAACAACGCACAAACATGGCCTCATGATCATCCGACCCGATATCAACGCAACACGATGCGGATGCATCCCCGCCAAACCTTAACGAGACCCACCACCCATGTCCGATCATCCAGGGATTGTTCCTTTGGAAGAAACCATCCACACATCCGATTCAAACGTCATCCATCCAATCACGATTTTGCGTTCCGTGCTGCACAATTTCTGGAAATCACGTGAATTGGCATGGCTGTTGATTGTTCGTGAAAACAAGCAACGCTACAGACAATCCAAATTTGGTCTTCTTTGGGTGTTGATAACCCCTTTGCTTTCAACTTTGATTTTTGCATTTCTTTTGCATAAAAAAATATTAAATATCGAATCCACCGAAATTCCCTACCCGATTTATGTCATGCTTGGAACCATGTTGTGGCAAATTTTTTCCGAAAGCGTCACGACACCCTTGAAAACGTTCAACACGTTCGTTCCCATCATGATCAAGATCAACATGTACCGGGAAGCGCCGATTTTATCCGGTCTGGTGCAGGTGCTCTTTCTCATGGTCTTGCAACTGCTATTGACCGGGATGCTGTTGGCCTTTTTTCATGGAATCTCACCAACCATTCTGCTCGCTCCACTCCTGATTCTGCCACTGATCATTTTTGGTACGGCCATTGGCATTCTTCTGGTCCCTCTCGGCATTCTTTACAAGGATGTCGGCGAGGGCAGCAACGTGCTGCTGCGCATTGGTTTCCTGGTGACCCCCATTGCCTATCCGGCCCCACAAGAGTGGCCGTGGTCCCTGTTGGTGACACTCAATCCGGTTGTTCCGTTGTTGCAGGGGTGTCGGGATTGGATGGCCAAGGGGGTCATGAGCGATCCGTTCGCCTATGGGATGACCTGTGGTGGCACGTTGTTAATTTTGATGGTTGCGCTGATTTTTTATCACATCACCATACCGGTGGTCCTGGAAAGATTAGGCGCCTGAGGAACGATTCCCGTGAACGATGAACTGGTTCGGGTGGAGAACGTCTCCAAGAAGTTCTGCCGCGATTTGAAACGCTCCCTGCATTACGGCATCACGGACATGATGCGCGCCGTTCGTGGACTGGGTCGAGAGCACCAGTTGCGCAAGGATGAGTTCTGGGCCATCCGGGAGGTCTCCTTTTCCCTCAAGCGCGGGGAGATCGTCGGCATCATCGGACCCAACGGGGCGGGGAAAACCACCCTGCTGCGCCTGATCAACGGTTTGATACTACCGGATCAAGGAGAGATCCACCTGCGTGGCCGAATCGGCGCCCTGATTCAACTGGGAGCCGGTTTCAGTCCGATTTTAAGCGGTCGGGAGAATATCTTTGTGAATGCGGCCATTCTTGGCATGTCCAAGAGTGAGATCCAACACAAATTGGAACAGATCATCGAATTTGCCGATATCGGGGAGTTCATCGACGCACCGGTACAATCCTACAGCTCCGGGATGCGGGCGCGCCTGGGTTTCGCCGTGGCCATCCACATGGATCCGGATATCCTGCTGGTGGATGAAATTCTGGCCGTGGGCGACATGATCTTTCGCAACAAAGCCATGGCGCGCATGCAACAGCTCGCCCAATCCGGCATGGCGATCATCTTCATTTCCCACAATCTCGATCAGGTGGACCGCCTGTGCAACCGCGCCATTTTCTTCAAGAGTGGCCAATGCATCGCCGATGGTCCAACACGGAAGATCATTACCCGCTATGTCGCGGCCTGCACGCCTCAGGTCACGGGGCCCCAGTTTCTTCACCATCCCGGCACCGAACAGACCCTGTGGGTCGAACAGGTCACCTTGCATGACAGCTCCGGTCAAACGATTGAGCAGCTTGAATCCTGTGCGCCGCTGATTATTCGCATGACCTTTGAGGCCAGAATCGATCTGGAAGCGCCGATTTTTTCCTTCATGATCGAAGCTCCGGCACGGCAAATCATTGCCGCGATCGTCACCCAGAATTCCGACCATCTGGAACGCCCCTCCTTCACGCGAGGGCGTCATGTCCTGGAAACACGCATTGCCAATTTATCTTTGTTACCTGGTCATTATACGTTTCGTGTATCTGTCTACAAGCAAGGTAATGTCGAATTTTTAGGTCGAATCACACAACTGGCTGATTTACAGGTCATACCCCATTCCAAGCAGAACATTATTTCCAATGAGAGTGTTTTTGTCGAACTGGGTTCCTCATGGCACGCCTTCGAACCATGCCATCCCGAGGCGCAACGGGAGGTGAAGCGGGAAGACGGGTAATATTTATAAAAACAAATGAATATCCAATAATCTGGCGTCACGGCAGATCCTTATTGAAAATAAATTTGATTTACCATATTCTTGATACTGGCATCCATCATCGCGTCAGGTTCAACCAAAAAAACTCCATTAAATAAGTTATCAACCATTTCAAAATAAAACGAATTAAGGTATTTTGCGTCGCCTGCCGACGCAAAAACCTGGTTGAATTGAGCGCGGTGGGGAAATGACGGGCCTTGGAGCTGATATGGAGTTTTCAGGTTGGCCGGGGAGGAAGATGATCGGCAGTCCGCTGTTTGCCCTGGATGTCAAAGTTCATCGAGAGGCACTTTTCAACGGACTGCCGCCTATTATGGCCTCGGCGCAGGTCAGCATGAACAGATGGTAGAGGTCAAGCCGGTTGGCGTGAAACAGAGGTCGAAGGGCCTCTGGGATGGTGATGGTGACATGAAAATAGGGGGCAGGTAAAAGTTCTTCACACCTGTTTTCCAGCCATTGCCTTGTTTGCTGGGTGTGGCACTTTGGGCAATGCCGGTTTTTTGCAGGAGTGGTAACTGAAGATTGGTTTGTGGCAGGTGTCGCATTGGTAGTAGTCGCCACCCAGCGCCTCAGTGCGGCAGTTGGTGATGTCATTGACGGCTCGCCGGTGGGACGGCAACATGGAGTCGCCGAAGGCATCCAGGTGTTCCCTGCCAAAGCGATGGAAGATGTCCGAGACCTCGATCATGGCTGTTCTCCTGAATCAAAGAGCAGTCATGACGCGGTCGAGGACATCACGTAGCGCCGGTTCGGTGAAATGGGTGTAAATGGAGGTTGATTGGATACTGGAATGGCCGAGCAGGATCTGCACCACTCTGGTATCTACCTTGTTTTCCATTCCTCAATGGATCGCCAGGATCGGGCTGCCAGCCTGTCGATAACGTTCAGATAGACTTGCTGACTGCGCGGAGCCAAACCGACCACTTTCAGTTCGTCGGTCATACGTTGGCGCAAAGTATTCATGATCAGTCTCCTCTTCCAAAGGTAATGAGATCTGGCCCGATGCCAGATGGATGAAGAGAATACTCGAAAAGAGGAGGGAGTACCAAAAGCGGAGGGAAAGTCGCAAGAGGCGCGATTACGCTCAAGCTGCGGCGCAGTCGCTCAGTTCAACTGTTTGAAGCGGTCAGACACTAAAATTCCCAATCTACCGTGAAACTCCCGAAAGAAGCTCCACGGTTGGGGGTGAGGGGTGCTCCCCCCTTCATGCAAGGTTACGTCTGGCATATCCAACCGTCTGGCACGCCCTGCCCGCCATGCCCACTGCCGTCCATCGTCTGAAATCAGACTTTGGAAAGGCGGAACCCTGGAAAGGGGATTCCCTTGATCGTGAGCGTTCATTCGTGAAATTACAACGTGTTCTGCTTTTATCGGGACGATACCTGAAGGAGAATCCCTATCGCGAGTTGAACATCAAACGCCTGCTGGAACAACGTGGCGTGAAGGTGAAATTCGCCGTACCTGGGCGCGGACTCAACAAAAGCGTCACCACTGAACCGGTCCATGGCGATCCGGTCTTGATGCGCGAGGGGGCCATCCAACTGGATGGTGAGTGGGATTTCCGGCTGGCGATGCGTGGTTGCCAGATGGTGGTATTCAGTACCTGGCGCAGTTATCTCTCCTTGACGCAACTGGCTCGGGCGGAAGGTCGCTTGACCATCAACTTTTGCGCCTCCTCTGGATTGGATCACTGGACCCATGGGGTGGAGCGTTGTCTGATCCGCAGCCGATTCATCGCCCGGCAGTTGCATTACATGGAGCAAATGTTCAATCTGCCCGTTCTTCCGGATGATCAACTGCGCGTTGTCGGCTCCATCCAGTACGAATATCCCAAGGATCATCAACCCCCCGAGTTTCCCGATCGCGAAGCGTTCTGTCGCCATTATGATCTGGATCCCTCGCGTCCCATCGCGGTTCTGTTTCCCAAGGGAATCGAATCATTCCACAAAAAGGTGGCCCTCTGGCTCCCACATTTGAACAAACAACAGGTAGATGCCTATAACCAATGGTTTTTGGATAAATACACCGCCATCTGTGATCAGGCCAGGAAGGCCCATTGCAACCTGTTGATCAAAATGCACCCTTCCGCCTATGCCAGCTACAACTGCGAAGTCAGTTCCGAAATCCGGTATTGGCAACGTTACCCCTGGACGCGCATTCTGGAGGTGGAACATACCATGCCCATGTATCGTTACATGGACGTGGGTCTGGGCATCAACTCCCACTCCGCGCTGGAAGCCGGGCTGTTCAACAAACCATTCATTTATGTCGATTCCGATCAGCAATCACCCCCGGATACACCACATTTCAAAAATATCCAGCTTTGTCAATTGCCTCCGGGTCCATCCATGCGTTGGCACGACAATCCTTCCGAGGTCAATCCCTGGTTCTGGTCCTGGCTGGGTGATTTTTGTCGTGTCGAGGAGCTTGCCGAAAAGCTGGTTGATCCGATCAAGGCGGTTCCGATTCGCGCCGAGGATCGTCAGGCCTTCATCGACGAGTTCTGGGGCATGGATGACCACATGGCCTCGGAACGAATTGTCGATGAGATCATTCGCTTTGGCGAGGAGCGGATCGGCGCCGGATCACGTTGGTTCTCCAAGCCCCATTGGCGCGGTTTGATGGTGGATGGATTGCATCGGTTGCGGGGTCGTCACGACTGGTAGGATTCGGGCTGGCAGCGTGGGCAAAAAAAGGCGGAGCGCTGGCCCAGCCGTTGGGACCGGATGGGGGTGGCGCAGGTGGGACAGGTTTGGCCGGTTCGACCATAAACATTTAGTTCAATGGAAAAATATCCTGGTTTTCCATCGCTTTGTCGATAATCCCGCAAGGTGGTTCCCCCTTGGCGGATGGCTGCTTCCAGCACCTGTTTGACGGTTCCGGTCAAGCGTGTGCACTCGGCGTGGCTCAGGGATCCGGCGGGTCGGGCCGGATGCAAGCCGGCCAGAAAGAGGGCTTCGTTGGCGTAGATGTTGCCTACCCCGACCACCACGGCACCTTGCATGATCAAAGATTTAATCGCCATGCGGCGTCCTTGGCACCAGGCGGCCAGGTGATCGGCATGAAACGTTGGTTCCAGGGGTTCGGGTCCGAGGTCGGCGAGAAGGGGATGGTGGTGCCAATCGCCATCGATCCAGAGCAGGGCGCCGAAGCGACGCGGATCGCGAAGCAGCAGGTGGGTTTTGTCGTCGAATGTCCAGATGACGTGATCGTGGCGTGTGGTGGGGGTTGAGGGGGTGTGGATGAGCAGTTGTCCCGACATGCCCAGGTGGATCAGTTGGTGACCGGTATTCATGGACCAGAGCAGGTATTTTCCGCGCCGGTGCAGGCCATGGATGGTTTGGCCGATGAGGGTTTGGCCCAGGTCGGTTGGGATGGGCCAGCGCAATTTAGGGGTATGGATATGGATTTCTGTCACGGTTCGGCCAAGCAGGTGGGGGGTCAGGCCGGCGCGGATGGTTTCGATTTCAGGGAGTTCGGGCATGGGGGTCAAAAGTTGATTGAGTGGCCAAATCAGGTTACCAAGTATCAAGGAGGTCCGGGGGGGATTATCCCCCCCGGCGGGGGCGGGGCAGAGCCCCGCGACCTTGATTTTTTGTCTTTAATGACTTATCTTCTTTGTCGCACGTTTTTGGCGAAAAATCGCGCAAGCGCGCGGTCTCATGTGCCATGAATCGTTGCCGCTTTTGGGCAACGATTCATGGCGAATTGCTCACGAAACCAGCCGCCTCCGGCGGCCTGCTTGGGGCAAGGCGAAGCCGGGTCGTTTTGCCAACGACGCAAAACGACCCGGCTTCCAAGGCTGGCGCGTAAAAATTTTCACAAAAGGCGTGAAAATTTTTTCCTGGAAAGACGCGCCTTAAAAAAATCTATAAAAACAAAGAAAGGTCCCAAGGGCTTTGCCCTTGGATCCCACCAGGGGCCATGGGCCCCTGGACCCCG
>JADGAY010000201.1 GCA_015231775.1 Magnetococcales bacterium
CGACAAGATCCCCGAGGCGTGCGCCCACCACTTTCTCACCCTCGATCTGCCGTTTTGCGTCAAGCCCCTTGTCGCGGCGATCCGACCCTCCCTGCTCATCATCATGGAGACCGAGCTTTGGCCCGGACTCTTCCGTGTTCTGGCCCAACGCGGCATTCCGATTTGCGTGGTCAACGGACGCATCTCGCCGCGCTCCTTCAAGCGCTATCATGCCATCCGCTGGCTCACCCGCCGTCTGCTCGCCGACGGCAGGCTCTATCTCATGCAATCCCCAGCCGACGCGGAACGGCTCATCGCCATGGGCGCGCCGGCGGAGCGGGTCCAGGTCACCGGCAACCTCAAGTACGATCAGGCGCTCAAATCCCCGGATCCCGTCCTTGCGCGTCGTCTGGAGGCGCGATTCCTCCCGCCGGTCCCGCCGGTCTGGATCGCGGCCAGCACCCATCCGGGGGAGGAGGCGTTGCTGCTGGCCATCCATGGCGAGCTGCTCGACCACCCCCTCGCGCCACGTCTGATCCTGGTGCCGCGTCATCCGGAGCGGGCCGACGAGATCAGCGCGTTGATCCAAAAACAGGGGCTGACCTGTCAGCGCTTCTCCCAACTGCGCGGGGATTGGAGCGCGCCGTTGCTGCTCGTCGATGAGATCGGTTGGTTGTCCGGACTTTATCGTCTGGCCAGGGTGGTCTACATCGGCGGGTCGCTGGTGCCGCGCGGCGGTCAGAACATGCTCGAGCCGGCCTCCTGGGGGGTGCCGGTGCTGTTCGGGCCGCATGTCTTCAACTTCCGCGACATCGCCGGGCAACTGATCCAGGCCGGTGGCGCGTTGCAGGTGGCCTCGGCGTCGGAGCTGCGCAGCCGTCTGATCGAGCTGTTGGAGCACCCGGATACCTGCCGTCAGATGGGGGAAGCGGGTCGCGCCGTCATTCCCGCCAACGCCGGCGCCCTGGAGCGCACCCTGGCGGCCATCGGGCCGCTGTTGCGGAACTCTTGAGCCATGCACCGCCTGCTCCCCTGGTTGCGCGGCGAACGAACCTCGGATTCACTCCTTTTGCGCGGGTTGTTGGCGGTTCTGGGCGCCTTGGGAAAACTCCTCGCCCTCTATCAGCGATGGCGAGTGGGACGGTATGCCCGTGGTCGCAAACGGGGGTATCGCGCCCCCTGTCCGGTGATCAGCGTCGGCAATCTCACCGTGGGCGGAACCGGCAAGACGCCGATGGTGATCGCGCTCGCCCGTCGGATTCGCGACTCGGGGGGCCGGGTGGCGGTGGTGAGTCGCGGCTACCGGCAGCGCTCCCGCGCCAGGGTGACCGTGGTGGCGGACCACGACCGGGTGCATCTGGCCGTGCCCGAGGCCGCGGACGAGGCGGTGTTGTTGGCCCGGTCTCTGCCGGGGGTGGCGGTGTTGACCGGACCGGACCGGGCCGCCCTGATCCGGCATGCCACGGAGCGTCTGGGGAGCGACTGGATTCTCATGGACGACGGTTTTCATCGTCTGGATGTGGAACGGGATCTGGATCTGGTGTTGCTCGATGCCCGCCGGCCATTCGGGAATGGTTTTTTGTTGCCAGGTGGGATTCTGCGTGAGTCGCCCGAGGCTCTGATGCGGTGCGACGCGGTGATTCTCACCCGTGCCGAGGCTGCGGGGGGGGCGTTGGCGTCCATGGGAGATCGTTTTCCAGGCAAGCCGATCCTGACTGCCACCCATCGTCCGGTTGGTTGGATCGATGCGCGGCAGCCAGGCCTGTTGTTGCCGTTGGCGGGGGTGCGTGGCGATGTGATGGCTTTTTGTGGTCTGGGCGCGCCCGAGGGGTTTCGGCGGACGTTGGATGGCGTGGGGGTGCGGGTGGTGGGGTTTCACCCGTTTCCGGATCATCATCCGTTTAAGGTGGGTGAGGTGCGGGGTTTGGAGGAGCAGGCGCGGCGTGCGGGGGCCGGGGTGTTGGTCTGCACGGAGAAGGATCTGGTCAAGTTGGATCGGGTGGTGGGGGTGGTGGAGATGCCGATTCTGGCGTTGCGGGTGGAGATGGCGATGCTGGAGAACGGGGCGTGGCTGGAGGAGCGGTTGGGGGAGTTGCAAGGGGTGGAAAAATTGGTGGGGTCCAGGGGCCAATGGCCCCTGGTGGGGTTCGGGGCGAAGCCCTGAGGTTTTGATTTTGACTTTATTTTCGCGGCCTTTGACTTTCGCGCGCTTTTCACGATAAGCGATTTTTCGCGCTTTTGGCGAAAAATCGCGCAAGCGCGCGCCGTCTCATGTGCCATGAGTCGTTGCCGCTTTTGGGCAACGACTCATGGCGAATTGCACGCGGCAGGTAGCCGCCTCCGGCGGCCTGTTTGAGGCAAGGCGAAGCTGAGTCGTTTTGCCAAAGGCGCAAAACGACTCAGCTTCCAAGGCTGCGCGCACGCGATTTTCACACAAGGCGTGAAAATCGCGTTTTTTGAAGAGCGCGCCAAAGGCAAAGGCCAAGAAAAAACTTCGGAGGCTCTGCCTCCGAACCTCCGCCGGGGACCGAGCCGGTCCCCGGACCCCTGCGATGACTTTCCTAAATCACTCCACCGTCACGCTCTTGGCCAGATTGCGTGGTTGATCCACATCCGTGCCTTTCAACACCGCGATGTGATAGGCCAACAACTGCAACGGCACCACATACAGAATCGGCGCCGCGAACATGCCACACGCTGGCATGGCGATCACATGATCCGCCACGAAGGGCAACTTCTCCTCCCCTGTCCCACCCGAGGTGATCACCACCAACCGACCACCCCGCGCCCGCGCCTCCTCCAGATTGCTCACCACCTTGTCGAACAACGGATCACGGGGGGCCACGGCCACCACCGGCAACTGCTCGTCGATCAACGCGATCGGCCCGTGCTTCATCTCACCCGCGGCATACCCCTCGGCGTGGATATAGGAGATCTCCTTGAGTTTCAAGGCCCCCTCCAGGGCAATCGGATAACAGGTGCCACGCCCCATGAACAGAAATCCGCGCGCGTTCATGAACCGCGCGGCAATGCGTTGCAACACCCCGTCCTGCAACAGCACCTGTTCCAGACGCGCCGGCACCCGCATCAACTCCTCCACGCTGGTCCGTTCCATCTCGGGGGTCAGACGCCCATGGGCCCGCGCCAGGGCCAGCGACAGACAGGCCAACACCATCAACTGGGTGGTGAACGCCTTGGTCGAGGCCACGCCGATCTCCGGTCCGGCCTGGGTGTGCAACACCCCGTCCGCCTCACGGGCGATGGAGGATTCCGGCACGTTGACGATCCCCAACACCTTCTGCCCCTGCCCGCGACAAAAACGCAACGCGGCCAGGGTGTCGGCGGTCTCGCCACTCTGGGAGATCACCACGGTCAAGGCATCCGGCAACGACGGGGGTTCGCGATAACGGAACTCCGAAGCGATGTTCACGCTCACCGGCAGGCGGGCGAGCTGCTCGATCCAGTATCCGCCCACCATGCCGGCATGATAGGAGGTTCCGCAGGCGATGATGTTCACCGCCCGCACCCGTGAGAAATCCACCTCCCCCTGGAGATCATGCAGATCCACGCTCAGATCCGCGGCGTTGATCAATCCCTTCAGGGTCTCACCCAACGCGGTGGGCTGTTCGTGGATCTCCTTCTGCATGAAGTGCCGATAGGGCCACTTGTCGGTCAGATCCGCGCTCACCTGGGAGATCTTGATCGGCCTTTCCACCGCGTGACCGTGCAGGTCGGTGATGCGGACCCCCGTGCGGGTGAGGACCGCCAGGTCGTCATCGTTCAGATAGACCATGCGTCGGGTGTAGGGAACCAGCGGGGTGGCATCCGAGGCGATGAAGTTCTCCCCCTCGCCGATGCCGAGAATCAACGGACTGCCGCGCCGCACCGCGATCAGCAGATCCGCGCCCTGGATCAGAATGCCGAGGGCATAGGCACCCTCCAGCCGTCGGATCGCGGCCCGTACCGCTTCCGCCGGCTCCAGGCCGCGTTCCAGCTCCCGATCGATCAGATGGGGAATCACCTCGGTGTCCGTGTCCGAGGTAAAGGTCACCCCTTCATCGGCCAGTTCACGCCGCAACTCCTGGTAGTTCTCGATGATGCCGTTGTGGACCACCGCGCAGCGGCGCGATTGATGGGGATGGGCGTTTTTTTCCGTGGGCGGCCCGTGGGTGGCCCAGCGGGTGTGGCCGATGCCGACCAGTCCGGTGCGTGGGTGTTCCGCCAGTCGGTTTTCCAGATTGACCAGTTTGCCCTTGGAGCGGGTGATCTCGATGGTGCCGTCGCGGGTGATGACCGCGATGCCAGCGGAGTCGTAGCCGCGATATTCGAGGCGTTTGAGGCCCTCGACCAGGATGGGGGTGGCGTTGCGTTCGCCGATGACGCCGATGATGCCGCACATGATGGTGACTCTCCCTTCAAGTCCCCACTGTTGCAGGGGTCCGGGGACCGAAGGTCCCCGGCGGAGGTTCGGAGGCAGAGCCTCCGAGGTGTTGTTCTTGAATTTGACTTTATCTTTTGAATCTGACTTTATCTTTTGACTCTGACTTTGGCGCGCTCTACAAAAAAGCGTTTTTTCGCGCTTTTTGCGAAAAAACGCTTGCGCGCTGCCTTGCAAGCACCCATCGTTTGCGCCTTTGGCAAACGATGGGTGCTTGCCTTGCCCCAAGCAGGCCGCCGAAGGCGGCTATCTGCCGCGCCATGGGCAAACGATGGGGTTGTTTGTCATGCCCCAAGCAGACCGCCGAAGGCGGCTATCCGCCGCGCGCAATTCGCCCCCTCCATTGCCCTGACGGGCAACGGAGGGGGCACATGAGACCGCGCGCTTGCGCGATTTTTCGCGGAAGACGCGAAAAATCGCTTATCGTGAAAAGCGCGCGAAAGGAAAAAGTCATAAAATCCAAGTCCCAAGGGCGTTGCCCTTGGATCCCACCAGGGGCCACTGGCCCCTGGACCC
>JADGAY010000202.1 GCA_015231775.1 Magnetococcales bacterium
GGCCAGCATGTCCGAAAACCCGATGATGGCATTCATCGGGGTACGGATTTCATGGCTCATCACCGCCAGGAATTCGCTCTTGGCGCGGTTGCCGGCCTCGGCCTCCTCCTTGGCGCGCCGCAACTCCTCCTCGATGGCCTTGCGATCGGTGATGTCCTGAACCGTGCCGACCATGTGCACCGGACGCCCCCCGCCATCGCGACGCACCTCGCCCACCTCGATCACCTCGCGGATGGTGCCGTCTGGACGGATGATGCGGTGCTCGACCACATACGGCACCCCGGAATCCTCCAGGGAACGGGCCACTGCGTCGCGCACCCGGATCCGATCCTCCGGATGGACGGCGGCCTCGAAGGCGGAATAATTGGGCACGAGATCGCCACCGCGCAGACCGAAGATCCGGAACACCTCGTCGGACCAGCTCAACCGATCGGCCTCGATCTCCCACTCCCAACTCCCCAGATGGGCCAGCTCCTGGGCCTTGGCGAGATTCTCCCGACTGCGGCGCAAGGCATCGCCGGCCTGCTTGCGCTCCGTGACATCGCGCAACACGGCGGCATGGAACAGCTCGCCGTCGCTGTCGGTCCAGGAGGAGAGCGATACCTCGATGGGAAACTCCGTGCCGTCGCGATGACACCCGAAGGCCTCGAAGGTGCGTCCCGACGACATGGGCGCGCCCGTGGCGCGCAGCAGCGCCATGCCGTGCTCATGACGGGCGCGGTACCGCTCCGGCACCAGGAAACGCATCGGTTGACCCAGCACCTCGTCCCGACTTCGGCCAAAGATGGTCTCGGCGGCGCGATTCCAAAAGACGATGCGACCATCGGCGCTCACCGACACGATGGCGTCATGCAACGCTTCGGTGATGGTGCGCAACTGTTCGTCGGCATGCTGGCGATGGCGCATCTCGGTGACCAGCTCGGCGGTGCGGATGACCACCAGCGACTCCTGGCGTTCGTTCTCGGTTTGCAGACGCACCATCGCGCCGCGCATCTGCACCAGCAGGAACAGGGAGATCCCGGACCAGAGCAGCCAGGCCACCAGATGATAGGTCAGCACCAACTGTTTCTGATCGGTGATGGCCTGGAGAATATCCTCGGCGGAGAAGGTGATGCTCAAACCGCCGCGCACATCCCCCTCGCGATAGCCCTGCTGGGCATGACAGGCCAGACAGGCCGAACGGGTCACCAGGGGGGCCATGAAGCGAAAGCGCTTCGACTCCCCCTCGAGCAGGGCGATCCGCTCCTTGACCCCCTTCTCGAAGGCCTGCAACGATTCGGTTTCCCAGGCATCCGGGGCGTTGTCGGGACGGATCGGCTTCAAGCTGGTCAGGTGCAGGGACATGTGACCGGTCTGCAACGCCACGTCGGCGATCTGCCGGGTCATGTAGGCGGGATTGAGGCGGGTGAACTGGACCCCTTCGTCGGTGAGCAGTTCCCGTTTGTTGGGTAGATACGGGTTGGGCGGACTCCCCTCGGTGCTCGGCACGTAGACGCCGCCGTGCTGGGCGTTCCAGAGACGGACCGTCTCGACGAACTGAAACACCACCCGCCCGCGATTGACCGCCAGATCCAAACCCTGACGATCCAGATTGCCGCTGTTCCAGTTGAAGGAGACCAGCAACAGGAGGCTCCAGACGACAAACGGCACCACCCAATAGCGTCGATCCAGAAGAAGCTCCCTCATGGGATCCTCCTCACCCACCACCCGCCGTGGGTTGGCTCCTCTCCCACCCTGGACCGGAGGCATGCGGAACGACAGGAGGCCACGCAGGACAACAACCTTAGGGTGCGACTCCCATGGATGGAGACGCGCGGGTTGTTGAAGCGACTGGTCTTGGAAAACAAACCTACCAACCGGAACTCTCCTGAATGAACGCAAACAAATTTCTGCAACTTCAAGATCATGTCACTTTTTGTGAATAATATGAAATTATACCCTTATTAGCAATATTAAAATAGGGCCCATCACCGGGTTTCATGCCCCTATCCATCCGGGTGACCGGCTTGCACCGCGACCGCATCGATCTCCGCCAACAGTCGGGTACGACGGATCGGCTTGGTCAAAAATCGATGGCAACCCGCCTCCCGACACCGGGCATGCATGCTGTCAGGCGCATGGGCCGTCAGCACGATGATCGAGGCGACCGGTCCCCCCCGCTCGGACTCGAGGCGACGGATGGCCCGGATCGTCTCGTCCCCTGCCGGTTCCTGGATATCCATCAGGATCGCATCGAACCGCGCCCCCTGCGTCACGCGTTCCAGAACCTCGGCCCCGTTTTGGGCCTCCTCCACCCGATGCCCCTCCCCGGAGAGGATGGTGATGAGCAGCAGACGATGCTCCCGCGAATCGTCGGCCACCAGGATGGTCATCGGCTCGCCCCTCCCCGCGGGCCGGAAGGAGCCATCCTCGTCCCCCTCCACCACGTAGTCGGTGGTATCGATCCGCAACGGCACGACAAAATGGAAAATCGAACCACGGGAATCCGGCTGCTCCTCGGACCAGATCACCCCACCCATCATTTCGGCCAGACGGATCGATATCGCCAACCCCAGCCCGCTCCCCCCGTGACGACGGGTGGTCGAGGAGTCCACCTGGGTGAACACCTCGTAGATCGCCTGCCGTTTCTCCTCGGGAATGCCGATCCCGGTATCCTCGACCGTGAAATCCACCACCACCACCCGCTCCGAACGGATCAGCTCCACGACCCGCACGCTGATCCGTCCGTGATCGGTGAATTTAAGGGCATTGCCCACCAGATTGACCAACACCTGGCGCAAACGGACCCGATCCCCCACCAGATAGGGCGCCACGCGGGGATGGATGCGGCTTTGCATCACCAACCCCTTCTCCGTCGCCATCCGGGCGAACAGGCCATGCACCCCCTCGATCAACTCCTGCACGGCAAAGGGGCTCTTTTCCAGCTCCAGGCGTCCGGACTCCACCCGCGCCAGGTCGAGAATATCGTTGATCAACCCGAGCAGGGAGCCACCGGCCTGTCGAATCGCGGAGAGAAACGAACGCTCCTCGGCGGTCAGGGCGGCACGCTGCTCCAGGATCTCGGAAAAGCCGATGATCACGTTCATCGGGGTGCGGATTTCGTGGCTCATGGTGGCCAGAAACTCCCCCTTGGCCCGCGCCGCCTCCACCGCCTCGTCGCGGGCGACGCGCAACTCACGGGTCCGCTCGTCGATCGTCTTCTCCAGGGCGTTCTTGTAGTGTGCGAGAATGTCGATCTCATCCCGTGACGCCCCGCCCTCCGCGACCGCCGGCATTCCGGAGAGATCCCCGGCCTCGATCCGCTCGGTCAGGGCCCGAATCGGGCGGATGATGATCTGGCGCAGATAGAACATCAACACCACCAACACCACCAGGGCGGAACTCATCTGCAAGGCCAGACCCCAGCAGATCGCCCGTCCGCCAAGATCCACATGGTCCCGCTGGGAATCGGCGCGCAGGAGGATGGTCCGCTTGGACTCGGCATCGGTGAGCAGGGTGTAGTAGCGGCTCTCCCGAGGCTCGACCCGCAGGAGATGACCGCTCTTCTCGCCCCCCATGAATTGATTGACAGCCAGACGCTCCGGTTCCGCGAGCCCCTCGTTCACCTCCCAGACATGAAACGCCACGCCGGTCTGCTCGCGCAGGGTCTTGACGAGATCCTCGTCCAGGAAACGTCCCATCAGCAGGACACCACGGGACGGTCCCTTGCGATCGCTGGTCAGGATGGCAAACGAGGCCACCAGCAACAGGCCCCGTTCGGTGACCAGAATCGAACGCTGCCCCTCCAACAAATTGGCGTGGACGCGCAGCGGATGATTGGGACGGTTGACCGGGAACTCCGGCCAGGCGTGGATCTCCTTCTGGTCATCGATCACATGGCCCCACACCACCTCACCGGCCTGGTCGTAATAGAACAACAGGTCCACATGAACATTGGCGAAGATCTCCGGGGCCAGATTACCGGCCAGATACTCGGGATTCCGATCCAGCATGAACCGGTAGGTGTCGTCCCAGAACGCCCAGTCCTGGGCCATGAGACCCAGGTGGTGGAGTTCGCGCTGGATGGCCTGCACGCTGCGCCGTCCGTTCTCCAGGGCATGCTCCTCGTCGAGTCGCTCGAAGCTCGGATAGATCACGTAGCGCTGCACCAGCCCGGAGATGCCGATGAACAGCACGGCCACCAGCAACACCACACGCAAGAGCTGCGCGTTCAGGGACATGGCTCATCCATCCCTTCGGCACGCCGGGCGTGGAAATCCCGCTTGAACTCGGCAAAGCGGTCGAAAGCCACGGCCTGACGCATCTCGGCCATGAGATCCTGATAATAGTGGAGATTATGCAAGGTCATCAGCCGGTGGCCGAGGATCTCGCGGGCGCGAAACAGGTGGTGCAGGTAGGCGAGGCTGAAACGCCGGCAGGCCGGGCAGCGACACTCCGGATCCGCCGGACCGGGATCCTCGCGGAAGCGGGCGGTCTTGACGTTGAACGCGCCGCGCCGGGTGAAAAGTTGACCATTGCGGGCATTGCGCGTCGGCAGCACGCAGTCGAACATGTCCACCCCGCGTTCGACCGCCATGACCAGATCCTCGGGCTTGCCCACGCCCATCAGATATCTGGGTTTCTCCTTGGGAAGCAGTTCCGGGGCATAGGAGAGCACCTCGGCCATGAGGGGCTTGGGTTCACCAACCGACAGCCCGCCCAGGGCATAGCCGTCGAAACCGATCTCGATCAACCCTTGGGCGGAGATCTGGCGCAGATCCCGCTCCATGCCTCCCTGCATGATGCCGAACAGGGCGCGTCCATCCTCGGGATCGCTCCGCGCCACCTTGCAGCGCGCCGCCCAACGCAGGGATAGCTCCATCGAACGGGCCAGATAGTCCCGTGGCGCCGGATGGGGGGGACACTCGTCGA
>JADGAY010000021.1 GCA_015231775.1 Magnetococcales bacterium
AATAATCACCTTGTCAAGGCTTGGCACCAGCGTTTCTGATCTGAACGGTTACAAAATAAATTCCCCAGATTTACGGCTTATTATATCTAGCTATGATTATGAACTCCCACTTTCAAACTATTATGAAGTGACAGAAGCAAGCAATATAAGCAAAATGTCTCGAACAAACTCATGGAAAGTCGTTGGTGACTGACCTAAAGTTCAGTTTTTTAATAGGGTTTTTGAACGATTCGCCCGAAACGTAATTATACCCGAGATAATCAATTCATGAGTTTGACCGATTCATGTCGTAGCAATCGATTGATCTATCAAGATATCTGATGTAGTGTCTTTAATTGCATAGGCATTGATATATCGACTAAACCCGAACTATCGACACCGGGCAGTTTGTATTTTAACTTGCGCGAATCTCGATTTCCGTTCTGATTTCAAAAAGCTATTCCCGGATTCTAAACGACATAGCCGTGATCATGAACCTTTCTTGCAGTCTCATGCAAGGCGTTCTGCGAGTGTGTGTCTGGAAAGGGCTTTGGGGGGTTTCTCCTTGTCGGTGGAACGCGCCAGACGAGCACACAGAGGCCGCAACGGGGGATCTGTGACGCTGGACTTCGAGCGGTGCCCGTAGACGCGATAGAACGATGCCGGTTCCTCCTGTCTCGGGTGGTGCGAACCGATTGAAGCCGTGTCGTGGAACGCATCAGACGTGCGCACAGAGGCCGCAACGAACATTCCGCAACGGGTATCCCGCAAGGGTGTGGGTCATGATGGGCTGAATGGACACCCGCAAGCCGAGTTGATCCTGGATTCGGTTCTATTGTTCAAGGGTGGCATGCTGGTCTGGAAGGACGCCCACTAGCCGAGGCGATCCTGAATCCCTTCAGGTGATCACAGGGGGGTGGTCGGTGGGCGGTGACAGGCAGACGGCAGAGGGTTGGAACCTTCCTTGGCAGTCAGGAGGAAGGTGGAATCAACAAAGGCTTGATCAGGAGTCGGAAGAGATCCCGGTTTCGCGGGCGGATGCACCCCGGCATCGGGAGGGGCGTTTACCCTCGACCGAAGCGTAATCCCTGTCATGTCAGGATGTTTGCAAACACTCCGATTTTTTTCTGGTGGGTACTATGTGGGTACTGGAACAAAAAAGCCACCCTTGCGAGTGGCTTTAACATATTGATTTAATTGGTACGCGGTATTGGATTCGAACCAACGACCTTTGGCTTCGGAGGCCAACGCTCTATCCAACTGAGCTAACCGCGCATGGGGAGTGGATCAACGCCACACCATACGCGATTCGGTGATGGGTTGTCAAATGGGATCGCATTCAATGCGAACGCATGCGGGTTGGATTTTTTGCGGGCGTGGTGTGCGCGGTTGACTTTTGAGCGGATCGGTCTTAGCTTTATGGGAGTTTTCCGGAGGCGCCGAATGGTGGGGAACCCATTCGCGGGCCTTCGGATATTTTTTTAGCCCGAAGACCCGTCAAGGAGCTATCCGCGTCATGAGCGATAACATTCTGCAAACCTCCGACGCCGCTTTCGAGCGCGACGTTTTGCAAGCCAACATGCCGATCCTGGTCGATTTCTGGGCCGATTGGTGTGGTCCGTGCAAGCAGATCGCCCCCTTCCTCGAGGATATGGCCGTCGATTACAAGGACCGTCTGATCGTCGCCAAGCTCAACATCGATCACAACCCCAGCACCCCTGGCAAGTACGGCGTGCGCGGCATCCCGACCCTGATGATCTTCAAGGGTGGACAGATCCAGGCCACCAAGATCGGTGCCCTGCCCAAGTCCAAACTCTACGCCTGGGTGGACGAAACCCTGTAACGTCTCTGATGGGGGGAGAGGCGCCTCACCCCCCAACCGTGGACCTCCCTTCGGGAGTTCCGCGGCCAGCCCCGAGTTGTTACAAGCCGGCGTCCGTCCCGTCTAGCGCGGGACGGCGCGCGTCTCCTCCTCGATCCCCCCCAGCCAGGCCTCCACCCGCTCCCGGTCCGCGCCCGCGATCCGGATCACCTTGTCGCGCGACCGCTCACCCCGCGCGATCCGTACCCGTCCCGTGGCCACATGCAACGCCTTGGCAAACAGTCGCGTCACCGCCTCGTTGGCTGCTCCCTCCACCGGAGGCGCGGTCAACGCCACGGCCAGCACCCCGTCCCGGCACCCGAGAATCCGGTCTCGCGAGGCGCGCGGTTGCACCCGCACGGTGAGAACCAGCTCCTCCCCCTCGCGCCGCAGCCAGGGGGGATCGTCAGCCATGCAGCGTCAGACGCGCGCCCGATACCCCCACCATCAACTCCTGGAGAATCGACAGCACCAGCAACAGCACCACCGCTGCCGCGAACGGGGAGATGTCCAGGCCGGAAAAATTGGGGACAAACCGGCGCAACGGTCGCAGCGCCGGTTCCGTGGCCTGGAAGACGAAGCGAATGAGGGGTTGGCGCAGATCGATGCCCGGCGGCTCTCCCTTGCGGAAGGTGTGCCAGGAGTGGACATGAAAACCGCCCCGGGCCAGCAGCAAAAGCATGTAGAAGGTTACCAGCAGATGGAGGATGCCGACCATCTCGGCAATCAGCGAGCCGATGGCCCCGCCGCCCATGCCGCCGTGAAACAGGGTCACCACGATGCGTTGGGTGAAGTGGACCGCCAGCAGAGCCACGATCGGCGAGAGGTCGAGCCCGGCGAAACTCGGGATCCAGCGCCGGAAGAGCGCCAGGACCGGCTCCGTGGCGCGCACCAGAAACTGCACGATCGGATTGTACGGGTCGGGATTGACCCAGGAGAGCAATACCCGACCCAGGATGAGCCAGGCATAGATCTCCAGAAGAAAATTCAAGAGGGTGCCGATGGAACCCGTGATACCCATGAGAGCTGTTCTCCTTGTTCGGATCGTGCCAGGTTACTTTTTCCCCAACTCCCTGGAGCGCTGACAGGCGGCCTGCACCGCTCCCATCAACGCGCCGCGCACCCCGCTTCGCTCCAGCACCTCCAGACCGGCGATGGTGGTCCCGCCCGGCGAGGTGACCTGATTCTTCAACACGCCGGGATGCAGGCCGCTCTCCTCGAGCAGCTTGGCCGACCCCAGCAGGGTACGGATCGCCAGCCGATCGGCCAACGGACGCGGCAGCCCGCTCGCCACGCCCCCATCCGAGAGCGCCTCGGCGATCAGATAGACATAGGCCGGTCCCGATCCCGACAAGGCGGTGATGCCATCCATCAGGGACTCCTGGTCGATCTCTTCGACCAGCCCCACCGCCTCCATGATGCGTCGGGCCAGAAGACGCTGCTCCGCCGAACAGCCGGGTGCCGCCAACAGCGCGGAGATCCCCGCACCCACCAGTCCGGGGGTGTTCGGCATGACCCGCGCCAGGGGTTGTCCCGCCGGCAGATGGGCGGCCAGGGTCGCCAGGGTGACCCCCGCCGCGATCGAGATCACCAGCACGCCGGACCCCAGGGCGTCCGCCACCTCGTCGAGCACGCCGGCCACCACCCCCGGCTTGACCGCCACCACCACCACGTCAGCGCCCCGGACCGCCTCGCGGTTGGCTGAAAACACCGGTACGCCGTACCGTTCGGTCAACGCCAGGCGCTGACCCTCCACCGGTTCGGCGACCCGGATCCGCTCCAGGGGGACCGAGGCCCGGATCAAACCCTGAATCAAGGCGCCGGCCATGGCCCCGCCCCCCAAAAAGGCGATCACGCTCCCGGCGGGGGTGATGGAATCATGCATGTTCATCGTTTGGATATCTCTCCAGGTTTCTGTTTCAACATCTCGCCAACCCGCGTTCTGGCCTCCTCGGCCTCGCCCTGCTCCGGGAAGGGACCGATCACGATGCGATGGAAGGTCTTCTCCCGCACCTGACCCGCCTCCACATAGGCGGGCACCCCGAGGCGCAAAAACTGATCCAGGCCGTTGTTGGCATAGGTGGCGGTGGAGTAGGAGGCGGCGGTGAAGATATAGCCCCCCTTGCTCTTTCCAGTCGGTTTTTTGGCCGTGGGGAGATCGGTCCGAGGGTCCGCGGCGCGGGCCGCCTCGGCGGGGGAGGTGGCACGACCCGGCGCGCCCGTTGCCACCGGCTTGTCGGCCCGTGGCGCCGCCGCGCCGTTGTCATCCGATGCGGCTTCCGGATCGTTGACGATGCGGGTCGGAGCCGGTGTCTTCTTCGGCGCCCGTCCATCCGGGGCCGCGCCGGGCATGGCAACCCGCTCACCGGAGGCCTCGGGCACCCGCACGCGCGTCTCCTCGAAACTCGGCACGGGCCGGGCGATCGGCGCCTGGGGAATCGCCTCCGTTGCCTTGGTGGCCGGGAGAGCCGCCACGGGCTTGCCCGACGGTGCGACGCTCCCTTCCGGGGGCTTGGCCGCCGCGCGTGGGATCTCCTTCACCGTTGGGGTGGGCGCGCGGGGACGCAGCGGCTCCCTGGGCGCGGGGATCGGCTTGTCCGCGAAGGTCGGGGTGGCGGGGATCTCTGGATGCGCGGCGGTGGATTCCCCCTCCGGCTCGATTGGGGCGCGGGAGGTAGAACGGGGGGCCTGGCTCTCCGGCCCGGACGTGGACCGTGGGGTCGCACGGGCCGCGGATGCCGGGCGCTCATCCCCCTTGGCACTGGGTTTGGGTTCCGACGCGCCGGGGGCGGCCAGGGCCGCGACCGCATTGACGGGCGGTTGTCCTGCGGGGTTGGCGGCCAGCAGCGGGGCATGCCGCATGGCCTGGCGGGCCAGACGATAATAGGGGGCCTCGCGCTCCTGTCCGGCCTGGATCGTCTCCAGCCAGCGGGTGGCATCCGCCTCCTTGCCATCGATGCGCGCCTTGTGACCATACAACAGCAGGGTGAGGTTCTCCCGCAGACGGCTCTCCACCGCATCCTCGCCGGCTCGGGCCGCCTCCAGCCCCCGTTCGGCGGGGATGTCTCCCAGAAACACGAACACCAGCGCCTCGGGCCAACTCTGCTGGCTGCGCTTGATGACTGGATCGGTCAACAGCTCCCGGCCCGGCTTGCCCAGCTTCAAGCGTGTCAGATAGAGCCAGAGACGGGTCTCCACGCGGGTGGGGTTGAGTGTCATCGCCTGGGCCAGATCCTGCTCCGCCTCGGCGTGGCGATCCAGCAGGAAATAGGCCATGCCCCGCGCCAACAACGCCTCGGGATTGCTCTTGGGACGCAGCCGCAACGATTCATGGAAATCCCCGACCGCCTGCTGCGGCAGACCGATCAACAGACGACTCATGCCACGCAGTCGATAGACCTCCTCGTGATCGCGCTTGAAGCGGATGAAGGCGATGAAGTCATCGATGGAGGTCTCGTAATCCCCCTGGGCCACCCGCAAGCGGCCCCGGTTGTAGTAACTCCACGGTTGATCGGGCTTGAGCCGGATGGCGGCATCCAGTTCCGCCATCGCCTCGCGACCGCGCCCCAGTTTGGCCAACGCCAGCGCGCGGTTCTGAAAGGCCAGCACATCCTCGGGATTCAAGGCCAGGGCCACGCTCAGATCCTCGGCGGCGCGATCCGCGTGACCGGCGCTCAGCAGGGCCACGCCCCGGATCCGGTAGGCCTGTTGCAGATCGGATTTCAGCTCCACCGCCCGATCGCAATCGCCGATGGCCTGGGGCAGGAGCCCTGGATTGCGCTGGTTGAGGCTCTGTTTGTAGCGGGTCGCGCAGCGTCCCGCGAAGGCCGAGGCCCGTTGCGAGCGGGTGGAGTTCGGCGCGTTGAGCACCTGGTCATCGAGTTGGATCGCCTCTTCGAGTCGATCCTTGGCCAAGGCCTCGGTGGCGGCTTTCAGGGTTTCGTCGTGGCTGTTTTCGGCGCCAAGGGGGCGGGCGGTCGCCAACCCCCACAAGCAGACCAGCAGGGCCAGGAGTCGGCATGATGACAAAGCGTGGTTCATGACGCGCTCCTGACGAGTGTCGCGTGAAAAAGAGTGCTCATGCCGACGCGAAGAGTGCGCTGCCGATGCGCACCAGGGTTGCCCCCTCTTCCACGGCCACCTCGAAATCGAGGCTCATGCCCATGGAGAGTTCGCGCATCGAAACCCCGTCGATGCCGGCGGCCTCGATCGAGGCGCGCAGTCCGGCCAGTTGGCGAAACCACGGTCGCGCCGCCTCGGCCTCATCACAGAACGGCGGGATGGTCATCAATCCCTGGAGTGCGATCCCCGGAAGCGACGCCATGGCCCGTGCCAGCGCCAGGGCATCCTCGGGGGCCACCCCGGATTTTTGCGGTTCGCGACCCACGTTGACCTGCATGAGCACCGGCATGGGACGGATCCGTTCCGCCCGCCTGGAGATCTCCTCGGCCAGCTCGAGTGAGTCCACGGCGTGGAGCATGGCGAAGATCTCCACGGCGTTCTTGACCTTGTTGCGCTGCAAGGGACCGATGAGGTGCCAGGTGAGGGTCGGATCGGCGATGAGGGGAATCTTGTCGCGGGCCTCCTGGACACGGTTTTCGGCGAACAGGCTCTGGCCGCGGGCCGCGACGGCACGGATCTCCTCGGGGGAGCGGGTCTTGGAGACCACCACCAGGCGCACCGAGGCCGGATCGCGACCCACCCGCGCGCAGGCGGCGGTGATGCGGGCACGGATCGATTCGAGGGGGTGGGATCGACTGCTCATGGCCTCATGCGGTGAAAGCGGGGTGGGAAGCGGAGCGTGATTGACGCGCGGCCCCGGAAAATGACAATATTTTGTCTGGCCGTATCGCAGTACGCAAGCAAATTTCGCTGCATGCCGTTTGGCGATCGGTATTCAGAGGCGGTCTGGTGCTTCCATTCATGGAATCACCTAACCTGCACGCATCGAACGAATCGATGCGTGCTTCTCAAATTGGTGCGCAATTTGGCGGGCCATGCATGGTCCGCAGCGGCTGTTGGGCATTGGCCAAACAGCCTCTCAGACCCTTTGCGGACTCGGTGCCGCATCCACATTTCAGGTCAAGGATCTATCCCAAGATGGTCGATCACCCAGGTGGGGATGAAGAGAGGCGCGAGGAGACCGGGGCATGGCTGGAGGGCTTTGTCGCCAGTGGTCAACATGGGGGTCTGACCGCCATCCAGCGGCGTCACTGCGGGTATGTGATCGGTTGTTTCAGCACGGCGATGCGGCTGGAGTTGGGACGTCCACCGGGCAAGTGGAGCGCCGCATCCGTGGAGCGCTGTTGCCTGGAGATCCTGCCGGAGAGCGGGGTCTTCAAGGGGTCGCAACTGCTGGCCATGCCGGTGATTCTGGCCGGGTTTCTCGATTTTTTGGGGCAGACCGGTCGCATCGCCAATGCCACCCCCTTGATTCGCGCGGTGCATCGCGCCCAGGAGCGGCTGTTGCGACACTTGAGCGCCGGAGAGGCGCGGGCCAGCGAAACCGATGGTCACGATTTCGGACCGGAGAGCGATGACACCCTGTCCGGCTTGCGCCGTTTTGCCGCCCGGATCGCCCGTGAGATCGTCAAGGAGCGTCCGGCGTTGATCTCCCGCGAGGAGATGGAGCGGTTCGAACGGCAGCCGATTCTGATTTTCGATCTGTTGCAGCTCTTGATCGAGGAGTTCAACACCACCCGCGCCACGGACGACGCCATGGTCTCGGCCTGTTTCATGCTGCTCTCCCACGCCCTGCGCAACATTCGCCTGGGGGTCGAGCGTCGTTTCGAATGGGCCGTGGAGCTGGATCGCGAGTTCCAGTCCCTGGTGGTGCGTCGCACCGCCGAGGAGCAGCTCTCCCCGCAATTCCTGGCCGGTATTCTCGAATCCCTGGCCGAGGCCCGGCTCGAGCCCTCCCGCGCTCTGTTGGAGATCTACGAACAGCAGATCATGCACCACGCACCGCGGGAGGCGTTGCCGTCACGGGGGCAGATCGATGCCATGTTCGAGAGTCTGGTCGATGAGCACGGGGGGGATCCGTTCGCCATCGGCGAGACCCTGGCCCAGATGACCCGCGCCCTGCCCAGCGAGGCGCAATCCGCCCTGATCGGCGAGTTTGCCGCCTCGATGCTGCCGGGGATGAAGGATGCCGTGGTGATCCTCGCCCTGCACCCCGAGGAGCCGGTGCGACGCGAGGCGTTGCGGTGGCTGTTGGAAAACGCCCGCTCCGTGACCCCCACGGCGTTGCGACGGTTGATCGTGATCCGCAACTGGCTTCCGGAGGGGGAGAAAAAGAACCTCGATGCCCTGATCAAGGCGGCGCGCATCAAGGGGGTTGAGTGCGCCCGCTGGGATCCGCCCTTGCCGTTGGAGGGGTTGCAGGCGTCACGCATGGATGGGGTGGGCGCGTTGTCGTTGTTGTTGTCCATGCCGGTCAAGCCCAACCGGGCGCGCATCGCCGGCATCCTGTTGAAACAACGGGTCGGCATCGCCGACTCCTGGATCACCCCCCCGATCCCGCGCAACGAAGCACAAACCACCTTCCGACAGGTGGCGCGGCAGGAGTTGTTCCTGGATGTGACCCGTGGCTTTCTGGATGCCGCCATCCGCCACCATCTGGCCGTCGGCCTGGCGGAGGGGATGCCGGCTCCGGTGGGATTGTTGCAAATGGCCGAAGCGTTGGTCGTGGATACCTGGGTGCCGGAGCGTCTCGAGGGGCGCGACCTGCTCGAACGGTTGATCGGCGCGGATCAGCCCGCCTCCGCATCCGACACGGAGCGGTTTTCCACCGATCCGGTGGCCTGGGAAGAGATCGAACGGATCACCGGTTCCTGGTTCGAGGAGAGCCAGGAGGTGATGGATTTCCTCGAGAGCACCCGGATGCGCGGTCGCGAGCGGCTGACACGGCGGATTCTGGAGCTGTTCTGCGAGCCGAACCGGGAGATGTGGGCGGAACGGTGCGCCTGGACCGCCTATTGGTTGCGCGAACAGAGCCTCAAGGTCAAGCGCATGGTGGGGGTGGATCTCCATTTCGCCTGGATCGCCCGTGAGCTTTATCGCGGCAGACCGCTGCACGAATTGTCGCTGATGCGACGGGTGGCCGAACGCACCCTGGGGGGTGGGGAGTAGCGGCAGGCGCCGCTTCCCGTATCCATGTACGCTTCGCGTTGACAACTGATCTGGGTGATACAAGTTTCATCACAATACCTTCGCAACGAAACAAGGCATGACCATCCGGTTGGTCCAAGGTGGCGTTGCTCAGGCAATCCTGCCGATACTCTTGGATTTTATTCCTGGGACAGCACCACCATGGTCGATGACCAACCCAGAGTCGGCATCGCGCATCGCGCGTGATGCCACCATCGCCAAGCGGGCGTATCTTGGTTATGATGGATTTGGCATCTGGCTGTCGTTTGGGATCCGGCCTGTTGGCATGGGTCTGCTGGGGATTATCCTGGAGGGACTCGAACCGTTGTCCGCTTATCCGGCCACCCTGGGAGGATGGCGCATCCTGGCGCCCAGCGACATCGAGTCGCGGCGGGGCATCGTGCGCGGTCTCGATCCGGCGCATGATCGAGTGGTCGCCATCAAGAGCGTCCCGTTCTCGTTACCCGAAGGTGCGGAGCGTCAGGCCTGGATCGCGCGGTTGCGTCATGAGGCCACCATCGCGGTGCGATTGGCCCATCCCAACATCGTGCCGCTGTTGGAGCAGGGTGAAGACCAGGGGGTGCCGTATCTGGTGTATGCCTGGCAGCCGGAGGCCACGGTGCGTGAACGTCTTGACCAGGGGTGGTTGCCGGATCTGGCGGGTGCCGTGTCGATCACCCAGGCGCTTTTGACCGGCCTGGCCCACATTCACGCCAGGGGATACCGGCATGGGGATCTCAAGCCATCCAATCTGTTTCTGACCTCGGGTGGTGCGGTTCACATCGTCGATTTCGGCGCGGCCCGTCCCCTTGACGCGCCCGCGTGCAGGGATGGCCGTCTGACGGGCACCCACGGTTTCATGCCGCCTGAGCAGTTGATGGGTTTGCCCATCGATGAGCGGGCCGATCTGTTTGCCGTTGGGGTGATTCTTTATGAGTTGTTGACCAGGAGCAAGCCCTTTTTGGGCAGCGATTCGTGGGAGATCACCCTGCGGGTGCTTGGAAGCGAACCCCCTGCGTTGGTTGGGGAGGCGGCGCGGTTGAATGGGGTGGTGTGGCAAGCCTTGGCCAAGCGGCCCGAGGCCCGTTTCGGATCCGCCCAGGCGTTTGCGGAGGCTTTGCGGGAGACCCTTGGGACGGAGGGCGGCTCTGTCGTGATTCAGCCCCCCCCGGTTACGGTGGTCCAGGGGCCGAAAGCCCCCGGACCACCGCAAACGTTTTCCGCCGGGGATCTTGCGGTCCCCGGATTGCTGCAATCCTTGGAAATCTGACGCCCCGCGGCGATCAGGAGATCTGCACCACGATATCTTGAAGCACGGCGCCAGCCTTGGCCAACTGATCCGCGCAGTTGGACATGTGACGATACACCTCACGACGCTTGAACATCTCCATCACCTGCATCATCGCCTTGGGAGCCGCCTCGACCGGATTGGCATCCAGTTCGTTCATGAAGGCCTCATCGGCGTGGAAGAGCGTGGCGAGCGCCTTGCGATAGCACTTCTCGGTGGTGCGCTCGGCCTTCTTGGCCGCCATCGCGTCATCCGTGGCGGCGAGGGGGGTGGTGGCAAGCTTCTTGAAACCGGCATTCAAGGCGATCACGCCATCGCGCATGATCTGGGCCATCTCCAGGGTGTAGGCATCCGGAGCCAACTCCAACACCTCCAGTTCACGCACCGTGGTCTTGGCATAGTTGATGATTTGATCCACGGCCACCACCGCCCGATAGATATCCTCGCGATCCAACGGCGTGGCAAAGGCCTGATTCAACACCGCCATGTTGCGCGCCTTGATCTCGTCGCCCTTTTTCTCCAGCTCCCGCACCAAGTTACCCTGTTGGGCGTCGTGGGTCTCCATGAAGGCCACCAGGGCATGCATCGATTGCACACACACCTCGCTGTGCTCCACGAGCATGCCGTAAAAGTCCGGCACGGTCGGAAAGATGTTCTCAAGGATTTTTTCGGTCAACGTTTTGGCATTGCCACTCATGATCAGACCTCCCTCTGGAATGATTGAAACATCCATCTAATGAATGCTTGACAAAGCTGGTCAAGATTGGTCACCAGCAAATCCGGAAGAGGAAGCGTAACGGAATAATGTAAAGACAGTGCAAATGATGTGTGAATTGATGGTTAAGGGTTCATGAAGCTAAAAATTTCAATGAATTAACAGGTTATATCTAACCTTCCCCAGCGGAATTGAACCGCGGTTTCGAGCCTCCTGGCCGTTTCCGGGGGATATCTGTAAAAATTGCGTGAACCCTTCATGGCTGGCTCCAGGCCAGAGCGGCCACAGACGGCGAACGTCACGCCCGCCATGCCAACCGGATCATCCCCGCCGCCCCACCCGCCTCCCCGGTGGCCACGAATCCCGCTGATCGATAGAGCCGCAAGGCCGGTTCGGATCCCGCCCCCACCTCCAGCTCGATCGACGCCACCCCGCGTCGGCGCGCCTGGGTCACAACCTCGGCCAGCAACGCCGATCCCACGCCACGTCCGGCCCAACCGGCCTCGACGCTGACATTGGTGATGTAGCCGCGGATGTCATTCCAGTAGATGGCCACCAGGCCGACCAGCCGCGCCCCATCCCACGCCTCGACGGTCATGGCGTGGGCGCGCAGTTTTTCGGCATAGGCGGGGATCGCCACCCGAGGGCTCAAGGGGGGGATGAAACGGTCGTCGCAGGCGCTCAGATGACGCCGGATCTCCTCCGGCGACGCGGTGTCGATCCGGAACGCCAGCCCGGTCATGATTCGTGCAACACGGCGGCCCCGAACCCATGCCGGCCAAAGGCGTTGCCGTTGTACAGCAGATAGACTCGCCCGTCCCGGGCAAACAGATGGGGATAACACTGCATATCCCCATCCCACGCCCCGGCCTCTCCGGCGATGGCGCCCCGTTCGTCGTCTCGATGCCAGTCGCGTCCATTTTCGGACCAGGCATAACCGATCCGGTAGCCGCGACCGCGATTCAGGCGGAAATCGTCCGCGTGTCGATAGCAGAATACCATGTGATACAGCCCGCCATGGGCGAGCACGCTCGGCAGTGCCTGACATTCGTCCGGACCCAGACGGTCGGGAATGAGCTGACTCCCCGCTTCGGGTCGCGCCCAGGTGAGGCCATCCGTCGAGACGGCGTGGGCGATCTTGTAGATCCGATCCGGCGGGGCATCCGGGGCAAGGTGCTTCCAGCCGGTGCCGAAGATGTACCACATGTGGAACAGCCCATCGATCACCCGCACGAAGCCGTCGCACACCAGACACGGCTCATGGGGCGCGGCAGCCAGCACCGGGCCCATCCCGACCCGCTCGAAGCGCTCCCCCTGGTCGTGGCTGACCACCAGCCCGATGGCGGTCTCCACCGACACCGCCACCCGCCGGCTCCAGCCGCTGGTGTAGCCGTACACCTTGCCCTGGTGGGCAAGGATGTTGATCGGAAAGATGCCGTGCTCATCAAAGCAGCCCAACCCACCCAGGGGCAGCACGGTGTGATCGCATACCCCGAGGAGCGCTCCCAGATCCGGGGTGAAATCCGCATAGGCCACGCGGCTGAAGAACTTGCCATTGGCCGGATCCACCGAGCGGGTGGAGAAGTAGATCCGGGTTCGGTCCGGCAACAGGAGGGTCTGGGGGGATTGGGCGAACTCCTGGCACCCATCCGGCAGGCGATGCGCCCTGGGGTCGAATATTTTTCCCAGTTTGCGCCACGACAGACCCGCACCACGCGCCTCAGCCATCGAGATCTCCTTGCAGCTCAGCCAGACCAAAGCCGTACCGACCCACCTGGTTGCCCAGATAGGCCATGTAGATCTTGCCATCCAGGGCGAAAACATGGGGATAGCTGATCATCTCGTCATCCCAGCCGCTCGGGGAGATGTCGATGCCCGCCCGGTCGTCGTGGCGTTGCCAGTTGACCAGATCCGTGCTCACCGCGTAGCCGATCCGATACCCCCGCTCCCGCCCCCGGTAGCCGGTGCTGTAACGGTAGCAGAAGAACATGTGATAACGTCCACCCGAGAAGAAAACGTCCGGACTGGCCTGGGCCTCGTCCGGCTCGACCCGGGAGGGGAGCAGATCCCGGTTGTGGCGGATCCAGTGGATCCCATCCTCGGAGTGGGCCATGCGGATCTTGTAGACCGGTTCGGCCCGGCCATCGGCCAGGATCCATTTGCGACCCGCGATGTAGAACAGATGATAACGACCGTTGAACCAACGGATCTTGGGACCGCTCAACACGAACGGCTCGTCCGGGGAGGCCGAAAGCACCGGTCCCGGACCGAACCTGGTGAAGGTTTCGCCGCCGTCGCGGCTGATGGCCACTCCGATGGCGACATCAAACGGCACCGATTCGCAGCGGGTCCAGCCGCCGTAGTAGGCCCACACCTCCGCCCCGCGCCGGATCACCGAGACCGGATAGACGCCGAACTCATCGAACATCCCCAGGCCACCCAGGGGAAGGATCGGCGCCTCGGCCACCCGGATGATCCGGAACAGATCCCGGCGGTCCAGCTCGACAAAGGCGGAGTAGCTCACATAGCGTCCCTGCGCGTCCGCCGGCGGACGACAGGAGAAGTAGACCCGTACCGTCTCGTCCTGGATGAGCACCGCCGGTCCCTGGGCGAACTCCTGGAGCCAGGGACGCCCGGTCACCTCTTGCGGGGTGAAGAGTTTTCCGAGTTTTTTCCAGGTAAACATGGTGATCCATCCTCTTTTAGCCGGTTGAGATCGCGCGTCTGACATCAGATCAAGGCGTGGCTGGGAAGAAACCGTTCCTGAATCTGGGCGACCGAATTGAACATCATCACATCAAGAATCGACAGCCACGGCACGAACGGGGCGTCGAACTGCCGGTATTCCACCAGCTCCGACTGGAGGAAGCGCAGCTCGATCCCCTGCCCGGCAAACGCGGCGCGCTCATAGAGCGACTGGCCGCCGATGGGATTGACATAGAGATCGGTTCCCACCGCCCGGCACAGGGCGATCACCTTCTCCTGGGCCTTGAGGTCATGATCGATGGGCACGCTTGACGAGACCACCCAGGCGGTTTGGATGCCGAGATAGTCGCACACCCGGCGCAGGCCGTGGTCGAGAAAGGCGAACAGATTGGGATCCGGATGGCGCAGGATCCCCTCGGCAAGGGTGTAAACCGGCTCGAAGCAGGGCGCGCGCCGATAGTTGCCATGCAGGCGGTTCAAAAGCGACTCGGGTCGGAAATCGGACGCCAGACGCCGCGCGTCGATGGCAAGGTCATCGGAACCGGCCATCAGGGGCAGGGAGAACCAGACCGGCGCGCCATGTTGCAGAATGCGGTTGCGATTGATCCACCCCTTTTTCGTGTATTTGATAGTATCATACACGATGAAGCGGTCCACGGCCCGGATCAGTTGGAAATAGCCGATATAGGGGAAGAAATAGGGCTGCATGATCGCGGTGCGCACGCTTGAGGGACTCCTGTTTTCGATTGCCAAGTGTGGCTTGAAATGATAGACCGTTTCCACGCCGAAGCCCAGACCGTTCGGGAGGGCGCACGCCCGAACCTTGATCCGTGGCCAGGCTTTCCCGACCCGGCCACGCGCCTGGGATAATCCCGCACCAAAAATACGGGTATAGTCTGGATCGATGGTTGCCCGCAGGAACGATCGATGCGAGTATTTATCCAAATGGTCATGAATGCATTGCCGTCTCTGGCGGAAGGAAAGGAAATAGACGATGAGCGGGTTTGACTCCCGTATCCTGGTGGTGGATGACAAGCCGGCCAATCTTCTGGCCATGCGCCGGCTGCTGGCCCCGTTGCGCGTCGAAATCCTGGAGGCGGACAGCGGCCAGGCGGCGTTGAGCCTAGCGCTGCAGCAGGAGCTGGCCCTGATCCTGTTGGACGTGGACATGCCCGGCATGGACGGCTACGAGGTGGCCCAGGCCCTCAAGGGGTTCGAGGGCACCCGCCAAATCCCGATCATCTTTCTGACCGCGGCTTTCAAGGATCACCCCCACCTGTTGCGCGCCTATCAGTTCGGAGGGGTGGACTATCTGGAAAAACCCTTCGACGATCAGGTCTTGATCGCCAAGACCCAGGTTTTTCTGGATCTGCATCGCGCCCGCCTCGCCCAGAAACATGCCCTGGATCTGCTCGCCCAGGGCGAGGCGAAGTTCCGTGCCATGGTCGATCACGTCGGCATCGGCCTGATCCGGCTCGACACGGAGTATGGACAGATTCTCGAGGCCAACCAGGCCTTTGCCGCCATGCTCGGTTACGACTCCGCCAACGAACTCCTCGGCACCACCATCATGGAGGTGACCCATCCGGACGACCTGGAGTCAAGCCGCGACGCCATTTTGCAACTGCGGGACGGACAGTGCACCTCGACCTGGTTCGAAAAGCGGTATGTCAAACGGGATCAAGAGGTGATCTGGGCCAGGGTGACCGCCTCCTTGCAACCCGGTCCGGAACCGGATCGTCTCTTCATCGTCTCGGCAATCGAGGACATCACCGAAAACAAGCGTCTCGACCAGCGTCTGCGGGAGCAGAACGAGGCTTTGGGGCTGTTCTACAATCTCCCCTTCATCGGCATGGCCATCACCAGCCCGGAGACCAAGCAGTGGCGTTCGGTCAACGATGCCTTGTGCCAGATGCTCGGCTACGGTCGGGATGAGCTGTTTGCCATGACCTGGGAGGAGCTGACCCATCCCGAGGATCTGGACCTGGATCTGCGACAGTTCCAACAGGTCATGAATGGCATCATCGACGGCTACGTGATCGACAAGCGCTTCATCCGCAAGGATGGTCAAGTCGTGGAGACCCAGCTCGATGTCAAATGCCTGCGCGGTCCGGATGGACATGTGGAGCGCGTCGTGGCCACGATTCTGGACATCAGCGAACGCAAGCACACCGAGACCACCCTGCGCAAATTGACCGCGGATTTGGATCGCTTCTTCACCATGTCCCTGGATCTGCTCTGCATCGCCGACATGCAGGGTCGCTTTCTGCGCCTGAACCGCGCCTGGGAGCAGACCCTCGGCTATCCCCTGGACACGTTGCAGGGGAGTTTATTCATGGATTATGTCCACCCCGAGGACCGGGAAGCCACCCTGGAGGCGATGAAGCAGCTCGAACAGGGGGATCAGGTTATCAACTTCACCAATCGCTACCTCTGCCGGGATGGAAGTCACCGCTGGATCGAATGGCGTTCCACCCCCTATCGGGACAAGCAACTGGTCTATGCCGTTGCCCGTGACATCACCGAACGGATGCATCTCGAAGAGGAGCTGCGCCATGCCAAACAGCGCGCCGAGGAGGCCAGTCAGGCCAAGAGCGAATTTCTGGCCAACATGAGCCATGAGATCCGCACGCCGATGAACGTGGTGCTGGGCATGGCCGAGATGCTCCTCGAGAGCGAATTGACCGATCAGCAGCGCCTGTTCGCACAGACCATGCACAACTCCGGCAAGACGCTTCTGGGGGTGATCAACGATGTCCTGGACTTCTCGCGCATTGAGTCGGGCCGGCTTTCGCTCACCCATCTTCCTTTTTCACCCGCTCGGGTCACCGAGGAGATTGTCCATCTGATGCGCATCGCCGCGGAGGGAAAGGGTTTGACGATGAGCCTGGAGCTGGCCGACGATCTGCCCGAAGCCATGCTCGGCGATGAGAGCCGGGTGCGCCAGATTCTGATCAACCTGTTGGGCAATGCGTTGAAATTCACCGAGCAGGGCCACATCCACGCACGGGTGCGACGGGATCCGGAGGCATCGGACCGTTTGCGTTTCACGGTCGAGGATAGCGGAATCGGCATTGCGCCCGAGCAGCAACGGGTGATCTTCGAGCAGTTCATGCAGGCCGATACCGGCGTGACGCGCCGCTATGGCGGGACCGGTTTGGGGTTGTCGATCTCGCGCCGGCTGGTGGAGTTGATGGATGGACGGATCTGGGTGGAGAGTCGTCTGGGGGAAGGGAGTCGCTTTGAATTCACCCTGCCGATCCGGGAGGTGGCGCGGGTCGAGGAGAACCAGGACACCGAACACCCCATGATCGAACCACACGGTCCGTCCCTCACGATCCTGTTGGCCGAGGATGTGGAGGAGAACCGCATTCTGTTCGAGAACTATCTGCTGCACACCACGCATCGTCTGGTGATGGTCACGGATGGGGTCCAGGCCGTGGATCGAATCCAAAAGGAGCGGTTCGACGTGGTGTTCATGGATGTGCGCATGCCGCGCCTGGACGGCTATGAGGCGGCGCGGCGCATTCGCGATTGGGAACGGGCAACCGGCCAGCCGCCGGTCACCATCATCACCCTGTCGGCCCACGCCATGGAGGGGGAGCAGGAGCGGAGCCTGGCGGCGGGGTGTGACCACTATCTGGCCAAGCCGATCGGCAAAAGGGCGTTGCTGAAGGTCTTGTGCAACCTCGCCGGGCGTGGCGAGATGGATCAAAAGGGGCAGCCATGAACCCAACCCTGGATGCCATCCTGCTCGGCGTGATCCTGCTGGGTTGCCTGGTCTACATCGCCCGGCGGCTGCGGGGGATGTTCTCCCCCCGGCGCGGCGGCGGATCCGGCTGCCAAGGGTGCGCCAAGGGTGCAAGCTGCGACGCCCGCCGACCCGCCGACCCGCCGTGACATCCGCCGTCACTCGGGCAAGGGGATCCCGGCACGCTGGAGAATGTCCAGGGTCAAGTTCTTGAAAAGGTCGTAAGCTTTCTTGACGTAATCAGCATGTGACCCGATGGCGCCATCACTGGGTTTCAGGTGAAAGATCGGCTTGCGCGCCTCCTGGGCCATGGGCATCAGGCTGCGAAAGTGGCGCAACAAGGCGAAGCAGTGCGGATCCTGGGTCGTAGTGGGCCAATTCCCGTCCGGGGAGGACTCCTCCAGAACCGCGACATGATAGGTCTCCGGGATGCGCGCGATCCATTTCTCATAGGCCCGGACCGGTTCGTTTTCGCGGGTTGAATGGGCCATCACCATATAACCCAGTGGCCGCATCTCCCCCTTGGGCAGGATCAGGGAGGGATCGGGATTTCTTTGCAGCCGCTCCCGCCACCCCTTGCGCCAGTCGCGCAGGGTCGGTCCCAGGTTGCGCAACCCCTGCAATGAGAAGAGATCCGGCGCCAGGGGAATCACCACGCTGTCGGCGGCGATCAGCGCCGAACGGTTGATCGCCCCCAGATTCGGCCCCAGATCCACCAGAATCACCTGGGCCGCGTGCGCTTCCGCCCCCTTCTGCAACACGCGCCAAAAGGCAGAGATAACCCGAAAGGCGCGTTTATCGTGGTCCAGACATTTGGGCCAAACCTGAGAGAGATCGTCCTCGAAACGGGTCAAGGACATTTCGCCTGGTATCAAGGCCAATCTCTCATCGATCAGCGCCAATTGCGGCGTGACGATATCGCCGATGCCATCCTTCAAGGGTTGAATGGCGCGAAAGATGGTCTTGGGGGTCTCGTCTTCCGGCCAAAGCGCCTCCAGCCGTTCTTCGTCCAGGAGTACGCTGGTCAGATTGCCTTGTGGATCCAGATCCGCGACCAGCACACGCAACCCCAGATCCGACATCATCCAGGCCAAATGATAGACCAGGGAGGTCTTGCCCACACCTCCCTTGTTGTTGAAAAAAGCGATGACCGGGGTGCTCATGACCGTTGCCTCAGGGTGACCAGAACATGGTTCTCCTCGATCGTGAACTCGGGCGGTGGATTGCCATTCTGATGCAGCGCCTTGCGCGCCATGGCGATGCCCGCGCCAAACCGTTGCACATAGCCGAGGTTTTTCATCACCTCCGCGACATTCGGGTTGCGGTAGTCGGTGACATTCGGCGCGCCGAAATTCTCCCGGTTCACCTGCCCGAACGGACCGCCGGGATTCTGGATCTCCACCCGGTCATCAAACCAATAAACCCGCACCGGCGCATGACTGGTGCAGTAGTCCCGGTGCATGATGGCATTGCGCGCCAACTGTTGCAGGGCGGTCAGGGGGTAATCCGAACGGCGTACCTCCGTGGGACCGGCCATGAGATCGGTGGCCACGCGGTTATGAAGTCGAAAAAGCTCTTCGAGTTGGCGCAATTGATCATGAATCGTACCGTGGATCTCCTTCTGGTCGAGAATCTGGCCATCCGCCATATCCAAACCCGCGAAGCGAACGAACTGCACATAAGCCCCCGGCAGGAACTCCACCGGTGACCGGCCCACCGCCAGCAGCCCGACCACGGTGGGCACGGGTGGCGGGTCCGATGTGGTGAAACGCAGGGAGGCCAGTTGGTGCGCGTAAGGGCGATGGTTCTCCTCCAGGGTCTCGGGAGCCACGGCGCAGGGCAGATAGGTTCGTGAGAAAAAGTCACGATCCAGATCGTCGAGGGTGGCCTGGCGGATGGGTGTGAGATCGTGGGGCAGATTTCGTCCGCGCTGTTTTTCACTCAGGCGATGTTCTTCCGCCACGGTGGCCACGGCGCGGCGCGGTCCCACGCGAATCCAGGTGCGGCCATCGGCCCGGACCGGAGGGGAGTCCGAGGGTTGCACGATGATCACGGCCAGGGTGCGCTCCAGCAACGTGCGCTTTTCCACGCTCATGACGGGAAATGGCAGGATATTGCCATCGGAACGCACGTGAGCCAGCTTCAAAAGCAGTGCGTCGTCGATTGTCAGACCAGACCACCCACCACGATCCTTCTCCCCGATGAACAGCACCCCTGGCAGACGATGGTTGGGCATGTCGTTGGCAAAGGCGCAGATGGCTTGCCGAATTTTATCCCTTTCCGTAAAGGACTCCTTGCGCTCCACGCGGTCCGACTCCAGGTCGGTCAACAAGGCGATCAGCTCTTCGTCGGTCATTTGGCTCGGCCCATCCAAAGATTTGGAATCCAGATGTTTGTGTTTATGCTAACAGAGGCGCGCGCATAAAAAAACCGCCCATGGGCGGTGATTTCGTGGCAAGGTTTGGAGCATGAGACAGAGGTTGCCCGCGACATCAAGCCGTCTCCGGGGGCCTACCTCAAGGCAAGGCGACGCTGGGTCGTTCTGCCGACACCGCAAAACGACCCATCATCCAAGCCCGCGCGCGGCGATTTTGCAAAAATCGCTTTTTTGTAGAGCACGCAAACCACGAAGACAAAGGCAAAATCAAAGGCAAAGTCACACCCTGCCGGGGGCGGTAACCGCCCCCGGACCCGGTGATGACGTGCGTTACGACACGAACGAGCAGGCGCTCGCCGCAGTGCGGGTATCCATGTCGCGACCACGATTGGTGTGATCGTCCACCTCGGCGGCGGTGCCGATCATGCGCCCGAACAGGAAGGTGATGAAGGCCGCGCTCTCCATGGACTCGGCACTCACCTCGCCCCGCGCATAGGGCTGCCAGAGCATCTTCAACAGCAGAACCGCGATCACCGCGTCCACGTTCACGCAGTAGATCTCCCGGCTGATGCCGCTCTTGTAGAGCGCGTTCACCAACTGGTGATAGAAATCCTGAAACACGTTGTACGAGCCGCGCTGCTTGAAGAGGTTGTCCACAAACACCTCACGCGGATCGAAGTTCTCCGGCTTGCCCTTGAACACCGGATGGTTGACGCAGGGGATCTTGGCGTAATCCATGCTCCCGGCGCCCTTGGCCTTGACCTTGTACGCCTTGTACTCGGCGGCGTAGGCCATGGCCATGGCCATCAGATCCAATCCGTGATTCGCATCGCCCGGATCCGTGAGCCCGGAATCCTTGAACCGCTCCATCAGGAAGGCGATGGCCTCGTAACCGTTGCCGCCGTGGGCGAAACCGGTGTGGGTGAGGAAACCCAGATAGGCCTTGTTGATCTGGATCCGCTCCGGGGCCATGGGGCCGTCGGCGCTGACCGCGCCCTTGGGGCCCTGGGCGGAGATGGTACCCGGTCCGTTGGTGACCAGAAGACCCACCAGAACCGAGAAGCTGAACAGCTCCTCCTCGCTGGGACGACGGTTGAACAGGGAGAGGAAGGCGGTCTCGGTGAAGCTCCAGGATTCGAGCAGCTCGGTGTTGTCCACCCCCGAAAAGCTCTTCTTGTCCTGACGCGCGGAGGGGACCACGCAGCCGACCAGGGAGCTGAAGATGCGCATGTGCCACGGCATGGCCAGCAAAGTGGTCACCGACAAACGACGCCGCGCCAGCCCACGCCAGGCCAGATGGCAACAGATGGCGGCCAGAACCGTGCTGTCGCGCACCCCGTCGCTGCCCGTGCCGAGCGCCTTGACGAAATCGATGAAGACCGACTTGCAGCCACGCGCCTCCAGGGCACTCAACATCGACTTGCCGCGCTTGCCGCTCTTGGGAGAGATCAGCATGTCACGGGCGCCGCTTTCGGTGGCCTGGGCCAACTGGGCCTGGAAATCGAACGCCACGTTGTTCGGATCGGTCAGCCCGGAGTGTCCGAACAGCTCCACCAGGGCCTGCACCGCATCCCGCGTCGGCTTGATCTCATTGGGACCAAGCATGGCCAGACCGGTGGAGAGCACCACGTTCGGGCTGCTGCCCGCCTCGCGGGCCGCATCCGCGGCCAGGATTCCCGGCAGGCCGAAGTGGTTGACAAAGGCGTTCAAGGCGACGTTGGCCATGGCGCGTCCGGTGGCATCCGGATACTCACGGGTCAACGCCATCACCAGATTCTCTTCCAGGGTGTGGGTGGAGGCATCGAGCACGCTCACCCCATGCACCTGGGAGACCTGGGTTTTGGGATCCATGCGCGAGGCGCCGGAGCAATCCTTCATCGCCTGACGCGGGAAGATGGCGCCCACCTGCCTGCTTTGGGCCGCGATCTGCTCGTTGTAGGGGGCGAGCGCCTCGACCACCGGGAGCTGCAGCTCCTTGGGCAGCGGGATATCCTGGTCGGCGAAGTACCAACACTTGAGGGAGAGATCGCCACGGGGCTCGAAGTCCGGCTTGATGCCGTTCATCATCATCACGGCGGTCATGGCCTGGGGGATGTGGGCGATGTTGGTCACCACCGCGCCCTTGGCCGAGCAGGCCGGGGAGTCCGGGGTGAAGATCGACTTGACCCCGAACTTCTCCATGAACCAACGCTCCTTGGAGGCCGCGTCGTCGCCGGAACCGGCGATGGCGCCCGCGTGACCGCAGGAGCGGGTCAGCTTGGCCTTCCAGCGGCCCACCACGCAGGCCACCACCGGCTTGCGGAACACCAGATCACGTTCGTAGTATCCGCCCGGCTCGATGTACATGACGGCGGCTTTGGAGCGGTCGTCGTTGTGCATGGCATGGGTGAACTCGGGGGCGGCGTAGTGGATGTAGACATCCTTGCCCGACGACACCGACACCGTGGTACCCCAACCAGCGGTGAGCAGGTAGGTGGCGATGGTGGTGGTGAAGTTGCCGGAGTTGGAATAAAGGGCCACCGAACCCGGCACCAGGGACTCTTGCGGGGCGTTGCCGCCCAGCGCGCCGCCGATGCGCACATGGTTGTGGGCATCGCCGATGCCAAGGCAGTTGGCGCCGAAGACATCCACGCCGCGCCACTGGCAGTATTGGCGGATCATGCGGGCGTGCTTGACCTTCACCTTCTCGGTGAGGATCACCACCTTGTTGAGATCCGGATTGACCCGCACCGCCTCGATGACCGCATCCTTCACCCCGTCCGGTGGCACGTAGACCACCGCGACATTGAATTTCTTGCCGTCGTTGATGGCCTCGAGCACGTTGTTGTAGACCGGGATGTCGCCGATCTTGGTTTTCATGACCGAGCCGGAACGGCCCGGCATGACGCCGCAGACGATGTTGCCGCCGGAGTACTCATGGCTGATCGGCGTGACCGTGGTACTTTCGCCGCCCAGGATGTTGAGCACGCAGACCCGATCATCCTTGGTGGCCAGGTCGGCCAGGGAGTGGATGCCGACGAAGTAGGGGAACTCCTTTTCACCCTTCGGATGCAGAAAAGTTTGCCCGATGGCGGGCATGGTATCGATCAATGGCATGGATGACCTCGTTTCCTTATGAAAGCGCGTGGGATCGCGAGTTTGACGAGCGTTGCACGATGGGGAGGAGGCCCCCCGCCCCCCACCCGTGGAACTCCCCGAAAGGAGATCCACGGCAAATGCCGTATTTTACCCGAACGGATTACCTGACCCCCATCTTCTGGGCGATCACCTGACGGCCACCGTTTTTCATCCAGGTGTCCACGGCCACCGCGTAGTTGATCACTTCGCTCATGGCGGAGTCGTAACCGAACATGGCGTGCGGGATCCCCAGGGAGTCCATGGTATCCTTGAGGTAGCCCAGACCTTGCACCAGATTGGGTCCGCCGCGTCCCACCACCACGAACATCGGCGTGGGACCGCGCTCGTTGAAGTAGGAGCGCAACCCGTCGCCCATGGCGCGGAAGGTCTCGTAGATGTCGGTGTTGTTGGCCTTGCCGCCGATCAGGAACAGCACGTTGGTCTGGGAGAGCCAGTGCTTGTAGGTGATGTCGCTGATCAGCTTCATCTTGGCGTAGGGCGGGTTGCCACCGAAGTCCGAGGAGATGGTGGCCAAGTCACCCAGAAGCTCGGTCACCAGGGCGTTGGCGCCACCGCCGAAGGTCATGGCGGTGATGGTGCCGGCGGGATTGATCACATACACATCCGACTGCCCCTGATAGGTGCGCAGTTGGTTGACCTCGATTTCGTAGTCCGAGAGGTGGATGTTGTCCAGGGTCTCGGGCAGGTTGAGGCGCTTGGCGTTACGGTCGTCGCCGTCAAACGAGCACTTGAAGTCGCAGGCGATCGGGACCAGACGACCGTTCGGATCCCGCCACATGCGGATCGGATTGATCTCCAGTGTGGTCATGCCGTAGTTGTTGAACAGATCCCACAGCTTGGTGATGTTCTGCACCAGCGGGCTCAGGATCTCGTTCGGGGCATTCATCTTGTCCAGGGCGTTGGAGATGACGAACCCCTTCAAACCGGTCAGCGGATCGAACGGCACCACCGCGATCTGGCTGGGTGGCAGCTCCTCGATGTCCATGCCGCCGTGATGGGTGATGGTCAGGGTCGGCGCGCGGTAGATGGTGTTGTCGGTCAAGGAGACGTAGATCTCGTGCTCGGCCTTGACGAACCCCTCGAAGGTGACCCCTTCGGATTTGGAGGTCTGATTGCCGTGGGTGTGTTCGGCGAAGTAGAGGCGCTCTTTTTCCTTGAGCGCGGTGCGGACATCCGTAGCCTTGCCCACCAGACCAGCCTTGCCTTTTTTGCCAATTCCGCCTTTGAAGATGGGTTTGATCAGGCATCCCCCCCATTTGTCGATCAGGGCCTTGATCTCATCGGGCGTCGCTTCCGGCCCGAGAACCTGGGCGCAGGGAAAATCGACGTATTTGAGTAATTTGGCCCCCCATTTCATGCCGGTGATTTGCATCGGTGCGGTACCTCACTCTTTATTTTTTGTAACGATTGATTGACAATGGATCCCCCCGGATGATGCAGAAACAAAAAACGGGTAAATTCGACACCGTGGTGGTGCCTTCATTACCCGTTCCTTGAGCATCGTGCATGGCGGGAGCGACGGGGCTCGAACCCGCGACCTCCGGCGTGACAGGCCGGCATTCTAACCGACTGAACTACGCCCCCGTGACTGCTATGTGCGCATCACAAATGAGCGATTGAGAGGTTCGATCCCTTTTTGGAAAGGTCAGGTCACCTCTGCTTGCCATTTGCGGGGAGGGATTATCCATACATTCGGGTAGCGCGTCAAGGGATGTTCGCGCAGGAATTCATTTCGGTGCGCCACGACTGGGTGAGCCGCATTTGAACCACGCCCTTGCCGCCCCTTTTCGAACCCATCGGGAACCGTTATCCTCCATGCGTTTGCGGAGATGTTCCCCCTGTTCACGAACCTGCAAGAACGAGGTGAGAATCGCTTTTTTGCAGAGCGCGCCATGGTCAAAAAAGATAAAGTCAGAAGACGAAAGATGACGACAAAAAAAGTCTCGGAGGCTCTGCCTCCGAACCTCCGCCGGGAACCTTCGCACCCCGGACCCCTGTAACCGTTTGAAACCGAACCATTCCACTACCCCACCCCTTGGATGACACACCGCATGAATGGGCACCCCTCGCCACGTCGCTTGACCGACCTGATCACCAGACCCATCTCCCTGGAACAGTTCCTCCCCTTTCTCTGCTGCCCGAACTGCCATGGAGATCTCCTGCTGTCGCGCCCAACCGATCAACGCTGGAACGAAATCCTGACCTGCAACGGCTGCGGCACACCTTTTCCGGTCATCGACGGCATCCCGGTGCTCTTTCCAGGCAACCATCCGGAGAAACTTGATGCCCTCTTCCAACGCTATTGGGACTCCGCCGAAAAGGCGGCACTCTACGATGCCAAGGTCGAAGGGGGAGAGGATCCGTTCGGCGTCTATAATCACCGCTCGGAAATCCATGCCATGGCGGTCTATTACGCAGCCCGCCCACCCCGCGCGTTGCTCGATGCCGGCTGCGGCAACGGTCGCTTTCTGACCACCTTTCCCAACGAAACCCTCAAGGTGGGGGTGGATGCCTCGCTGAACCTGCTGCGCATCGCCCGCGGCAAGGGTCGCGGGGATTTCCACGTCTGCTGCGAACTGGAGTCCCTGCCTTTCAAAAACAGCTTGTTCGACACGGTGATCAGTTGTCGCGTGCTCCAACACCTCAAGGAGCAAGAACGCGCCGTCGGCGAACTGGCGCGGATCACCGAAACCGACGGACGACTGATCCTGGAGATCTACAACACCTGGAACCTGAAAACCCTCTATAAAGAGATCCGCATGTCGCCGATCCGGGAGGTATTCAACGCGCCGTTCCGCCTGCTGTTCCGCTCCATGTCCCCGTTTGCCGACTGGGGACTCCATTATGACCGCTACAACAGTTGGTGGGAGATCAAACGGTGGATGCGCCGCGCCGGCGTGGGGCGGATCGAGGGACGCGGCGCGGGGTTCGGGTTCCATAAATATTTTTTCCAACCGTTCTACATCGATGCCGTGTTGCTCAAGCAGGCTCCAGCCTTTCTGCGCCGCTACTACGATGCCTGCTTCGCCCTGGAAAAACGGATCGGCGGCTGGCCCGTGGTGCGTCATACCCTGGAAAAGTTCGTCCTGTGCGGCACCATCGGCCCCAAACCCGCCTGGAGCACCCTCGGGGAACGGATCTCCAAAACCCTCCGTCACGCCTGGACCGCCTCCCCCCTGGTGAGCGCACGGGCCGCGAACGCCTGGATTCGCGACCACCAACCCTTCGCGACCCTGCCGGTGCATGCTGCCACCACCCATCTGCGTGAGGGGGTGCTCTGGCTGTGCCGCGCCCAGGACGCGACACCCGATGACGGGGTGAGTCGGGCTTTTGGCGCCGGTTGGAGCCAACAGTTCCGGGGTGGCGGCTGGCAGCCCTCCTATCCAGAGACCACCGGATACATCATTCCCACCCTCTATCGAACCGCGGGGCTGGTCCCGGAGGCCGAGGCCAGAAGTCGTGCCGCGCGCATGGCCGATTGGGAGATCGCCTTGCAACTCCCCAACGGCGCGGTGATGGGTGGCACGGTCGAACAAAAACCCTCACCCGCGGTGTTCAACACCGGGCAGGTGATTTTCGGCTGGCTGCGCGCCCACGCCGAAACCGGCGATGGACGCTATCTGGAGGCGGCCACCCGCGCTGGGGCGTACCTGCTGCGCGCCCAGTCGCCGGAAGGGGATTGGCGCCAGGGCAACTCCCGCTATGCCAAGGCCGAAAGCACCACCTACAACAGCCGGGTGGGTTGGGCCTTGATCCGTCTGGGCATCGAGAGTGGGGAGAGGAGCTTCCGGGATGCCGGGATCCAAAACATCCGTCACGTCCTCGGGCGTCAGCAGGAGAACGGCTGGTTTGCCGACAACTGTCTCTCCGATCCTTCCGCCCCGCTGTTGCACACCATCTGCTATGCCATGGAGGGGATCGCGGGTGCGGCGATCTCCCTGGACGAGCCGGGCTGGTTGCAACGGGTGGAGGTGGCCAGTCGGGCTTTGGTCGGTTGTCAATCCCCCCTGGGGAGAGTTCCCGGTCGATTGGATGGGCAGTGGCGCGGTGTGGTGAATTGGGACTGTCTGACCGGCAGCGCCCAGTTGGCCGGGTTATGGCTGGTATTGGCCGAGCGGCGCGGGGATGAGGAATTTCATGCAGCGGCGCGGCGCACCTTGGGATTCCTGAAGCGGGTGCAGCGTTGCGATGGGGTGGATGGAGCCATGCGGGGCGGCATGCCGGGTTCCTATCCGTTTGGAGGGGGATATGGCCGGCATGAGCTGTTGAACTGGGCCACGAAGTTCTATCTCGATGCCTTGTTGCTGGAGATGGGGGCCGAGCGGGCCGAGGGGTGGGCCAGGGGGTGAGCAGCCCCATTGGCTTGGGATGGTTGTACTGACGGGGTCCAGGGGCCAATGGCCCCTGGTGGGGTTCGGGGCGAAGCCCTGAGGTTTTGATTTTGATCTTATTTTCGCGGCTTTTGACTTTCGCGCGCTTTTCACGATAAGCCATTTTTCGCGGCTTTTTGCGAAAAATGGCGCAAGCGCGCGGGTCTCATGTGCCGTGGGTCGTTGCCGCTTTTGGGCAACGACCCACGGCGAATTGCACGTCAGCACATAAGCCGCCTCCGGTGACCTGTTCTGGCAAGGGAGCCAATGCGATGTTTTGTCAAAACCGCAAAACACCGCATTGGCACCAAGGCTGCGCGCAAGCGATTTTCACACACGGGCATGATGGCGGACAACCCCCCTCACGCCCCGACCGCGGACCTCCCTTCGGAAGTTCCACGGTAAAAATCAATCCCGCCCGACCACGCGCAAGCGTGGCTATTTGGTCCGAATACACGCTATAATCCCCATAAAGATCAAAACCCGCCTCCTTGGAAGATCCCAACCCGTGGCACGCCTGTTTCTCGACGTTTTGCACGCTTCGAGGGCGGGGATAACGGTGTCCATCGCGTGGGAAGGGGCGGAGTCGCGAATCAGGCCGAGTACCTCGTCGGGTCAGGAGGGTGATGCATGCATACGTCGGATCAGGCGCCACAAGGGGATGGTTTCCAACGCCATTTCTCTCTGGAGGAGTTCCGGGCCAACATGCGCGCCCGGCTCAAGGATGTGGAGATTCCCGCCCTGCACGGTCAGCACGAACAGTTGGTGGAGTTGATTGTCCGTCTTTACGGCGAGGTGCGCACGTTGCAAAAGGAGACGCCGGATACGGATTCGGTCGCCTCCCTGCGCGGAACGCTCCAGGAACTGAAAAGCTATGCCACCCGCCACTTCCAGGAGGAGGAGGCGTTCATGCACCGGATCAACTATCCCGGCGTGACCGCCCACTGCGAAGCGCATCGGGTGTTCGTCAAGTCGCTGTTGGATCTCGAGGCGCGCATCTGGCGGGAATCGATCTCCTTCGTGGTCGATCTGCTGCATCTGGTGGTGGGTTGGCTGTTTCAGCACATCAACCAGTTGGACATGGGGTATGCCCGTTTTTCCAAGGGTGGGGTGCTCCCCAAGGGGGTCACCGAACCCCGTGCGTCTCCGGCTTTGCAGGGGAGCAGCGGTATCGGACCCGCCAGTGGGCAAACCGGACGCGAAATCTCGTTTCGGGAGTCGATGCTCCTGAGGTTGCGCAAGACCGGCATCGATCCGTTCGATCAGGAGCATGTGGAACTGATGAATCGGATCGTCCACATCAACACCTTGACGAAACGGCTGACGTCGCGTCCCCCGACCCCCAAGGATTGGGCGGAGATCGATCAGGCGGTGGAATTTCTCATGGCCTATACCCGCTATCACTTCTCCGGTGAAGAGGCGTGGATGAACAAGGTGGGCTATCCGAAACGTGGCGAGCATGCCCAGGAGCATCAACGTCTGCTGGCCCGACTCAAGGAGTTGGTGGAGCGCTTGACCCAGGAGCGGAATGTCTATTTCATCGTGGACATGAATCTGTTCGTCACCGAGTGGTTTCTGACCCATACGGTCCGGGCCGACTCCCTGTATGGGGAGTTTGCCAAGAGCCGGAAGCTTTCGTGATCCGGGGGCTTAAGCGCGTGCGTGGTCGTCGGAAGAAACAGTCCCATGCGATCCATTTTGCGTACATGATGGCGTTCATCAACCCGCCGGTGCGCGGCGGAGGGTCCGCGATCGAATCCATCCCCCCAATCGGCATCCGTGCATGGCCGAATGGGTGAATTTTCCATTCAAAATCACATAATACAACTCAGAATGGCCCATTCAACACCGGTCCATCGAGCCATGCCACACTTTCTTGACCTGAATGTCAAATTTTGCTTGATTCCGGTCATCAACCTGATATTTTCAATTTTACCATTCCCTCCAAAAATATTGTACAAGGAAATGATAATGAATATCAAAATCATGATGTTGGCCACGGCCTTGATTTGGGCGCCTCTGTCGGTCCAGGCCGACAACGTGCCCCGCAACCTGGCCCTTCCGAAAGGGGCGCCCACCGCCGAGGAGGTTGCCAAGCAGGTCTACTTCGTCAATCACTTCTACGCGGTCAAAAACTTCTCCATCGAAAAGGGCAAAAGCGGCAGCATCACCGTCATCGCCTCCCGTACCATGGGCGAAGAGCCGATGACCAACACCGTCGAGCGCTATCTGAACAACGACTATGCCGACGGCGAGACCAAGGCCAAGGACCTGGCCATCTTCCGTTCCGGAAAACTCAACGGCACTGGCATGTTGATCGTCGATTACGTGGATGACGCCAAAAGCCAGGCCTATTCGATCTGGTTGCCGGCCCTGCGCAAGATCCGTCGGTTCGCCCAACCCGCCTTCGATGACGCCTGGGGCGGCACCGATTTCACCTTCGAGGATGTGACCCTGCGCAAACCCCATCACGAAACCCATGAACTGCTCGGCAAGGAGAGCTTCAACGACTGCCTCATGGCCATGGAGTTGACCCCGGCCCAGGCCCAGGGCCCCTTGGCCACGCTGCACAAACCGGCCTGCAACCACAAGGGTCGCGAGGTCTACAAAGTCAAGAGCACCACCCAGTTCAAGAACTGGTGGTACGAATATCGGGTCAGCTTCGTGGATACCCAGACCTTTGCCGACTACCGCACCGATTTCTTCAAGGATGGCAAAAAGATCAAGACCATCGACCGCGACTGGGCGCCCCTGGGACTCTCGGACCCGCGTGCCCTCAAGTGGCGTTACTGGTATGGACGCAACTACGTGACCAATCATGAAACCATGGCCAGCATCCCCGACGACGTGGTGCAGTGGAACACCGCCAAGGAAGAGGGTCTCTGGAGCGAGCAGACTCTGAGCAAGATCAATCGGTAATCCAGGCCATCACCGCACTCGGGACTAGGAATGCACCCATGAAAAAAACCATGACCCTCTCCCTTTTTTGCCTTTTCCCTGCGTTGGCATGGGATGCGAACGCGGGGGACACCGACAATGCCCAATCATCGAAATGGGAACTCTCCGGTTACATCAAGAACGAAACCGGCATGTTCCAGAAGGGCGGTCCGGTGATCGGGGAACGCACCAGCGTCTCCGACACCCGTGAGCACAATGGTGGCGATCTCTCCAAGTTCGAGAACAGCCTGGTTCTTTACCTCAATGGCGAGCTGTTCCCCAACGCCAAATTGCATGCCCAGTTCAATGGGGTCTACGATTCCGAGGCGATTGACGGGTACAAGGAACACAAGAACCACTCCCAGCAGGATGCGCTGCGTGAGTTGTACATCGACTCCAAGGTCGGGAACAATTTCGACCTCAGACTCGGCAAGCAGCAACTGGTGTGGGGTACCGCCGACGGCATCAAACTGCTCGACATCATCAACCCCACCGACTGGCGCGAGTTCAACCAGAACACCATGGATGAGTCGCGCATCACGGTGTGGATGGCCAAGGGCGATCTCAACCTCACCCCCAAGGACAACCTTCAGTTCGTGGTCTCCCAACGCCATGAAAGCCGCATTCCGGGTCTGAACGCCGATGGCGACTCGGGTCAACCGTTCATCATGAAGGGTGTGGATTCGATCACCGGACCGGTGAACGGTTTCAAAAGCATCGTGCCGGAGATGGGCGCCATTTCGCGCTCATTCTTCAACTTTGCCGCGGGCGGGGCCTTTGGCGCGGGGGTCACCCTCAACCAGATCACCAACATGACCGTCAATGATTTCGCCAGCAATCCGAATCCCATGGGCAATGGAGTCACCGGCGCCAACATGCTCAACGGCATGGCCTACACCTATCCTGCCGCGCAGGGGGGCATCAGCGGCAAGACCAACCTGGTGGACGGCGGCACGGCCAATTGGAACGTCAACAATCCCAATTCGGTCTTCGAATACATGTCCAACGCCACCTTCGCCACCTTCGACGCTTTTGTGGGTGCCAAGACCGCCTATGTGCGCGATTATCCGGATGAGATCGCCCCCAATCTCGGCTTGCGCTACAAGAGCACCCTGGGACGGGATTTCAACTACTCCCTCAACTATCTGTGGCACTACGACCCGAACCCCTACATCGAGATGTCGTGGAAGGGAGACAACGGCGAGACCCTGACCCCGGTCACCACCGTGAACCCGGCAGGGCTTTCCGGCCCCACCACCACCGTCACCCTGCCCGGATACGGCGGCGCGGCGGGCAAGGCCCCGACCCTGACCTTCACCGAGAAGCTCAACCGCATCCACAGCATGGGTGCGGCCTTCGACACCACGTTTGACACCGCGGCTCTGGGCCCGGTGGTGGGACGGGGTGAGTTCCTCTATCAGAAGGGGACCAAGACCCCGGTCATCGACCGCACCAAGCTCGGCTACGGGGATCTGGTGGGTGGCATGAAGATGGAAGAGGCTGACCAGTTCAAATATGTCCTGGGCACGGATCTCACCTTCTTCACCAATCTCATGGTCAACATGCAGTTCATCCAGTTCATCAACCTGGACTATGTGGATGAGGCCGGCACCAACGGCGCCAACTCGGGTCGCTACACCGGGGATCAGGCCACGTTGAGCTTGACCAATGGCCTGCGCAAGGGGGCCAAGTATCGTGAGTTCGTCTCGCTCTTTTTCTCCAAGCCTTTTGGCGCCGAGCAGCAGGGCCGGGTCAACAACATCACCATCGCCGAGGAGAGTGGCGGCTACTGGAACCGTTTCGATGTCGAATACGGCTTCACCAATGCCGTCATCGGCACCGCGGAAGTCAACAACTACTGGGGCAACGAAGATACGATGTTCGGCCAGTTCAAGAACAGCAGCAACATTCAGGTTGGCCTGAAGTATCTTTTCTAGTGTGATGCTCCAACCCGGATCCGACGGTTGTGGGTAACGACCCGCAGTCGTTGGATCCGGGTTCCCATCATCAAGACCCACGGGAGCGGTTTGCCGCCGCGCCCGTTCTCTCCTTTTTCATCCGGGATCTCGGAGGCTCCATGTCCAAATCGATCAGCCGGCTGTACGCCGAATTCGCCATGGCTCACAGACGGGTGATCGTCTGGGGAGTGTTGCTGGTCACCCTGTTTTTGGCCCCCATGATCCGCTATCTGGACATCCGCAACGATCCGGACACCCTGTTGCCCGCCAGCAACCGCTACGTCGCGACCAATCTCTACGCCGAGAAGAAATTCGGCATGGGAAACCTGATGGTGGTCGGCATCGAGGTGAAGGAAGGGGATATCTATCAGCCCTGGTTGATCAATCTGGTGCAGGAGATCCACAACAAACTGGAAAAACTGCCCAACTCCCGAGCCAATAACTTCCTCTCCCTGGCGGCCCAGAAGGTGAAATTCATGGGCGCGGATGCCAATGGTCTGGTGTTCAAGCGTTTGATCCCCACCTCCGGCATCGATACCAAGGATGCCAAGCTCGCCGCGGAGCAACTCGCCTTTCTGAAAACCGGTCTGGAAGAGAATCCGGTCATGGCCCCCATGCTGCTCTATCAGCAGGATGCCAGTGGCAAGCGGTGTCAATACGGTCAAACCGGATGCACCACCCGCGGAACCTTCGTCATCGCCGATTACGACGATGGGGTCAAGGAGCGTTATCTCACCTGGGTGCGCACCCTGCTTGCCGAGCTGGAACCCTACAAGAAGGATGACCGCATCCGGGTTCTGGTGGCCGGCGAACCCTATTTCCTCTCCTACATGCTGCTGGATCTGGTCAATCACTGGTGGTTGTACGCCCTGTCCCTGGTCATCGTATTGTTGATGCTGCTGCGGGAGTGTCGCAGTTTGCTGGGGGCGCTGTTCCCCATGTATGGGGTGCTGACCACGATCATCTGGACCACCGGGGTTATGGGACTGTCGGGTTTCCTGTTGACCACGATGATGGTCCTGACCCCGATGTTGCTGTTGGCCATCGGCATGGGTCACGCCGTGCAGGTGGCACGACGCTTCATGCAGGAACACGACGTGTTCGGCAGTACCGAGGAGGCCGGCATCCGCGCCATCGAGCATACCCTGATCCCGGCGGCGTTGTGCGTGGTGACCGGGGTGGCCGGTTTCGCGACCCTCGGGTTCGTGGATATCTCGTTCTACAAGGATTACGCCTACTTCGGCATCTTCGGGCTGATCACCCTGCTGCTCACCACCACCACCATGATTCCGCTGTTGATGGTGATGTTCCCCATGCGCGCCTCTGGCATCAGCCAGGCGGAAAAAGAGTACAACTGGCGTCGGGAACGTCACATCGCCACGGTTTTGACCCGTTTTCTGACCCGGCCTGGAACCCAGTGGATTCCGGTGGGCGTGGTGGTGGCCCTGATGGTGTTGTCGTTGCACTACACCGGCATTCTCCATGGCACCCGCGCCGATCTCATGCCCGGCGTGGAGAAGGGGATCAACTACGCCCATGCCGCCTTCAAGGAGAGTTCACGGGTCATCCAGGATATCAACCGACTCGGGGAGATCATGCCCGGCGTGATCTCGCTCAACATTCCGATTCGCGGCAAGGCCCCCCTTAAACCCCGTTGCGGGCAGGATGGCGCCGTGCCTCCGAACTGTCATGATCCGGCCACCATGGGCGAACAGGGGATTTTCAACGACGCGGATGTGATGGCCGATCTGGCCCGCATGGAGGATTGGATGCGCAAGCACCCCTCCATCGGCTTCACCGGCTCCTATGCCCAGTATCTCAAGCTTGTCAACATGTTGCTCTCCGCCGAACCGGGCGAAAAGACCGACATGGCGCAGTTCGCCATTCCGGATACCGCCTTTTTGAAGGCCGCGGATCCGGATGACACGCGCAATCCCAACGAAATGATCGCGTTGTACAATGGCCTGCTCTCCATGATGACCAGTCAGGGTGATCTGGATTCGTTCGTGGATTCGAAAAGCTGGAACGAAGGGGTGGTGTTGGGCTTCGTGAACACCATGGATCCGGTGTTGACCCATAAAGTCGTCGCCGATATTCAGGGCTACATCGAGGCCCACAAGAACGATCCCGGTTTCAGCAAGGTGCATTTCGGTCTGCGCAATGGGGATACGTCGGGGGATACCAATGAACTCTCCCAGCCTGGGCCCAACTATCTCGCTCCGGGCATTGGCGGATTCCTGGGCGCCACGGAGGCGACCTGGGAGGTCAGCATGGAGAATTGGCTCTCCTCGCCCATTGAGACCGGGGTGGTGATTTTCCTGATCACCGGTTTGATGTTCCGAAACTGGGCGATCTCGTTGCTGCTCACGGTCATGTTGGCGGTCACCCTGTTCACCCA
>JADGAY010000022.1 GCA_015231775.1 Magnetococcales bacterium
CAAGAGCGATTTTCTGGCCAACATGAGCCATGAGATCCGCACGCCGATGAACGCCATCATCGGCATGTCGCACCTGGTCTTGAAAACCGATCTGACCACCCGGCAGCGCGATCAGATTCAAAAGATCTGGCAGTCCGGACAGCATCTGTTGGGGATCATCAACGATATTCTGGATTTCTCCAAGATCGAGGCCGGCAAGCTCGCCATCGAGCAGACCCCCTTCGAGCTGACCAGGGTGCTCGATAACGTCACCAATCTGATCAGCGACAAGAGCAGCTCCAAGGGTTTGGAGTTGATTTTCGACGTGGCCAAGGATGTCCCGGATGCCCTGATCGGCGATCCGCTGCGTCTGGGACAGATTCTGATCAACTACTGCAACAACGCGGTCAAATTCACCGAACAAGGCGAAATCACCATCGTGGTGCGCAAGCTGGAGGAGCGTCCCAGGGATGTTCTGATCCGCTTCGGGGTGCGCGACACCGGCATCGGTCTCACCCAGGAGCAGATGGGACGGCTGTTTCAGAGTTTCAGTCAGGCGGATGCCTCGACCACGCGCAAATTCGGCGGCACCGGTCTGGGACTGGCCATCTCCCGGAATCTGGCCGCGCTGATGGGGGGTGAAGTGGGCGTGGAGTCCCAGGTGGGGGTTGGATCGACCTTCTGGTTCACGGCCCGCCTCGGCAAGGGACAAAAAACCGAAGGTCTGTTGGTCCCGCGTCCGGATCTGCGCGGACGACGGGTGCTGGTGGTGGATGACAACGACAACGCCCGGGTGGTGTTGATGGAGATGTTGGGCGGCATGGGCTTCGAGGTCGAGGGGGTGGAGGGCGGCTATCAGGCGATCGACGCCACACGGGTCGCGGATGGGCGCGGCACGCCGTTCGAGATCGTGTTCCTGGATTGGCGCATGCCGGTTCTAAACGGAGCCGAAACGGCGGAACGCCTCCAGGAGTTGCCCTTGCGGCGCATGCCGCGCCTCTCCCTGGTCACCGCCTACGGACGCGAAGAGGTGTTGAAGGATGCCGAGGATGCCGGCATCGGCGAGGTGTTGATCAAGCCGGTCAACGCCTCGATGCTGTTCGATTGCGTGATGCGACTGCTGGGCGCGGATCAAAGCGCCTCCGAGGGAGCGGATCTCCAGGCCGGCGCGGCATCCGAGGCGTCCATGGATTTGGCCGCGATCGCCGGAGCGCGGATTCTGGTGGTGGAGGACAACGATCTCAACCAGGAGGTGGCCAAGGGCATTCTGGAGGATGCCGGTTTTGTCGTGGAACTGGCGGAGAATGGCCGGATCGCGGTGGAGATGGTGCAAAAACACCCCTACGATATCGTGCTGATGGACATGCAGATGCCGGTGATGGATGGGGTGACCGCGACCATCGAAATCCGCAAACTTCCGGATTTCGCCCGTCTGCCGATCCTGGCCATGACCGCCAACGCCATGCAACAGGATCGGGAACGGTGCATGGCCGCGGGCATGAACGATCACGTCGCCAAGCCGATCGACCCGGATGCCTTGTGGCGCGCGCTGCGCACGTGGATCCCGCCACGGCAGCAGGTCGTGGCGCCGGAGCCACCCCCCCAACCGACCCTCGCCCCGGTCACGACCGTAGCGGCCACCCCCCCTGCCCCACCGACCCTGCCTCCCGCCCCAACCGTCCCGGAGGACGGCATTCCGCGGGAGATCCCCGGACTGGATGTGAACCTTGGACTCAAGCGGGTGGTGGGCAAGAAGCCGCTCTATCTCTCCATGTTGCGCAAATACCTGGCCGGACAGGCCGAGGTGCTCGCCCGGATTCGCGCCGCGCTGGATGCCGACGACTGGACCACCGCCGAACGGGAGGCGCACACCCTCAAGGGCTCCTCGGGGAATATCGGCGCGACCGGCTTGCAGGAGCAGTCCGCCGGGGTCGAAGCGGCCATTCGCACCCATGCGGAGCGGGAGGCCATCGAAGCGCTCCTCGTCGCGATCGAACCACCCTTGAAGGCGTTGCTCTCGGGTCTGAAAAAGGCCCTTCCCGACGAGCCGTCCGTCTCTTCCCCGCTGGTCGTCGAACCGGTCGATCGGGCGCGATTGGCGAGCGCGGCCAGGAAGCTGGCCGGGGTGCTGGCCGACTTCGGCAGCGAGGCCGAGGAGATCTGGACCGGAGATTCGGTGTTGTTCAAGTCCGCCTGCGGCGCCAACTGGAGTCGCATCGACACGGCCTTGCGAGCCTACGAATTCGAGGATGCCCTGGCCGCGCTCAAGGAGTCTCTCGCCACCTTCGGTGTGGAGGTCTAGGCCATGCGCACCCTCACCCAATGGTTGCTCAACCACGGACGAATCGCCCTCCTGATAATCCTTCTGATCGCCGTGGGGGGTGGCATGGGGGCTGGCGATCTGTTTCGTTCGATGATGGAGCGGGACTTCCGACATCTGCTCGAGGGCAAGGCGCAGCGCGAGGCGATTGGTTTGGAACTTGAAACCATGCGCGGTCAGGCCATGGGCGTGACCTCCCTGTTGGGGCTCAACGAACCGATTCTCAAGGAGTTGGTGACCGGCAAACGCCCGCAAAACGATCCGGAGGGGCTGGCGCGCATGAAGGTGGCGCGGCAGATGCTCGGAGCCGACGGCGTGTACGTGATGAACAACGAGGGCAAGATCGTGGTCCACGAAAGCGATCACGAATCGAGCGTGGGCAAGAACATCAAGTTCCGCCCCTATTGGCAGCAAGCCATCGCCGGCAAGGAGAACGTCTATGCCGCGGTGGGTTCCAAAACCATGGAGCGCGGTCTCTACGTCGCGGATGCCATTTATAACGGCACAACCCAGCAAGGATCGATCATCGGCGTGGTGGTGATCAAGCTGTTGGGGGATTATCTGGATCAAAAGATAGCCGTGCCGGGCACGCGGGGGTTGTTGCTCTCGCCGCAAGGGGTGGTGTTCGCCACCACCGAGAAGGATTGGCTCTTCCGGCTCAACGGCGATCCCACCCCAAGAGTTCTCGAGGAGATCGCCAAACTCAACCAGTTCGGCAAGAGCTACGAAAAGGGCAATGTCCCCCACTCTCTGCCGTTCGATCTCTATCGGGAGGAAGTGGTCATCGCCTTGAGGCGTCATGCCCGCGCGATGGCCCCGGTGCATTGGAACGATCCCGCCGGTGATTGGTCGTTGGTGCTGCTCGGCGATCTGGAGAGCGCCACGCCGTTGGAAGAGATGCTGCTGGTGATGATCCTGGTCGGCATGGGGGTGTTTTCCCTGCTGTTCATGGGATTGCGCGCCATGCGCGAGTCACGCGCCAAGCAGGAGGCGATGGCCAAGACCCACGAAGCCGCGGAAAAACTGGTGGTCGAGGCGCGTACCAAGAGCCGCCATGCCGAATTCGCCGTCACCTTGCAGCAGGCGCGGGATCTGGAGGGCCTGAGCCGCAGTTGGTTTGGCCAACTGAGTCAATTCTTTCCCGTGCATCAGGCCACCCTGTATGTCCTGGAGGGGGAAGGCGCGGAAGCTGTGTTGAGTCGGGTGGGTCAGTTTGGCGACGATCACGCCCCCGAGTCGATTCGTGCTGGCGAGGGGTGGTTGGGGCAGTGTGCCATCGATCATCAACCGATGGTCTTCAATCTCCCCGAAGAGGGGTTCTGGCGGATCCACGCCGGGCTTGGTTCGGTGTTGCCGCGTTCGTTGTTGATTCTGCCGGTGCTGCGCGGCGAACGACCTTTGGGTGTGTTGGAACTCTCCTCCCTAAATGCCGCGTTCGGGGCCCATCTGCGTGAGATCCTGGAGATGACCCAGCAGTTGGCGGTCAATCTGGAGATCCTGTTGATCGCCCGGCGCACCGAAGAGACCCTGACGGGCGCACGGCGTTCCAAATCCTGGCTGTTGGAGCTTTTGGACAGCATTCCCGACGCGGTGGTGGTGATCGACGACCAGGAGCGGGTGATGATGGCCAATCGACCGGCCCACCTCCATTTAGGGACGACTCAACCGGATGGCACGCCCGTCTTGTTGACGGATCTCATTCCGGAGGGGTGGGTGGGGGAGATGCACGGCCCCCAACCGGTGAAATTGCGTTCCGGCGAGGTGGTTCTGGCGCAGATCGAGCCTTTTTTTGTTCCCGAGCATCCCGATTGGGGGCGGTGCATGGGGATGCTGGTCCGCGGCCTTTGGGATAACGACAACAAATGAAACGATTTCCAATAACATGGTGCGCGTTGTCGCTGCTGATCGGATCGATGGGATCCGGTTGGGCGGGTGAGATGGCACCGGTTGGGGCCTCGGTCGGCGAGTTGTTGGAGCTGGCCCGACGCATGAATCCGGAGTTGGCCGCCGCAGCCCTGGATCGGGATGCCGCCAAGGCACGGGTCGAGGGCTCGGACGGCTGGCCGGATCCGAAGTTGCAGATCACCTTTGACGAGATCTCCAAAAACGACGCCGGCTGGCCGAGTCGCACCGCCACCTACAAATACACCTTGATCCAGGAGATCCCCGGCTGGGGCAAACGCCAGGCAAAACGGGAGATCGCCGAGGCTGGTCAACGGGAGGCCGAGGGGCAGTTGCAAGAGCGGGTGGCCGAGGTGGTGATGCGCGTCAAGAGCGCCTATGCCGATTACCACCGGGTTCATCTCTCCATGGATGCCACCTCCGAATGGATCCAGGTGATGCGCGCGTTGGTGGAGTTGGCGCGGGTGCGCTATGCCCAGGGGATGGGCGGACAGTCCGAGGCCACATCCGCCGAGGCGGAGCGTGGCGGGATGAGCGCGGAGCTTTTGCGCATGGAAAAGGAGCGCCATCGGATTCGCGCCCGGTTGAATGCGTTGGTGAACCGCTCGCCGGACGCTCCCCTGGTGGAACATCCCCAGTTGCGTCCCATCCCTTCGGATGAGGCGTTGCGGTTTGCCCCGCTGTTGGAACGGGCGATGGGTTCCAATCCGGGTTTGATGATGAGCCAGGCCCGTCTGGAGGGTGCCGAGGGGGAGGAGCGTCTGACCGGCAAGAGCTGGATTCCGGATCTGGAGTTGGGTTTCGGATTGGTGGACCGCAAGGACGAGGGGATGAAGGACGGATTCGAGGCCATGGTGAACCTCAATCTGCCGGTGGTGACCGGTTGGCGCCGCGCCGGTGAGCGGGAGGCCGAGGCGAAAAGGGGGGCGGCGCGGGCGCGTTGGAATGCCGCACGGTTGCAGCTCGAGTCCGCCTTGCGCGAGGCGCTGTTGAGTCTCGAAGAGGCCAGACTGGTCGAAAAGAGCGCCGACGAGGTGTTGTTGCCCCAGGCGCGTGTGGCGGTACGCTCCTCCTTGAAGGGGTATGAGACCGGCATCAACGAGGCGAGCATGGTGTTGGATGCGGTGCAGCGGTTGAAAAAATTCCAGATCGAGCGGCTCAAGGCGCAATTCGATCAGCAGGTCCGTTTGGCCGAGATCGAACGGCTGGTGGGAGGAGAATTATAATTCATGGCCAGATCTGGACGTGCGCGGTGCTTGGGGATGGCCTGGTGGCTGGTTCTGGTCGCCTTGCTGGCCCCGATCTGTCTGGTTGAAGCCGGGGAGACGGAGCGCAAAATCCTCTATTATCGCAATCCAATGGGGCAGCCGGACATCTCGCCCACCCCGAAAAAAGATTCGATGGGCATGGATTACATCCCGGTCTACGAGGATGAGATGGCCGGGGATGCCGGATCGGGGGCGGTGCGCATCAATCTGGACAAGGTGCAGAAGCTCGGGGTCAAGACCGAGATTGCCATGAAGCGTTCGTTGAGCCGGGAGATTCGCGCCGTGGGCGCGGTGAGCCTGGACGAGCGGCGTTTGCGGGTGGTCTCCTTGAAATACGAGGGGTGGATCGAAAAGCTCCATGCCGATGTCTCCGGCCAGAAGGTCAAGCGCGGTCAACCGCTCATGGAGGTCTATGCGCCGGTGTTGTTGCAGGCCCAACAGGAGTATCTGGCGGCGTTGCGTGCCAGCGAAGCCTTGAAGCAGGCGGATGCCGAGACCCGTCGCACCGCCGACGATCTGGCCGAGGGCGCCCTGACCCGGTTGGGCAACTGGGACATGCCGGCGGGGCGGATTCGGCAACTGGTGGAGCAGCGGGTTGCCAGCCGAACCGTGACCATCCCTTCCCCGGCCTCCGGGGTGGTGTTGGAGAAAACCGCGCTCCAGGGGATGCGTTTCATGCCCGGCGAGATGTTGTACCGCATCGCCGATCTGTCGGTGGTGTGGGTGTTGGCGGACGTGTTCGAGCAGGATCTCCCGTTCGTGCGTGAGGGGCAAGAAGCGGAGGTGGTGTTGAACGCCCTGCCAGGCAAGAGTTTTACCGGCAAGATCGCCTTCATTCAACCAATGCTCTCTCCGGAGACCCGCACCGCCAAGGTACGGGTGGAGTTGGCCAATCCGGACGGTCAGTTGCGTCCGGCGTTGCAGGCCACGGTGCGGTTGCAGGCCACGTTCGGGGAGGCGACGATTTCGGTGCCGGATTCGGCGTTGTTGGACAGTGGTGCGCGTCAGGTGGTGCTTGTTGAGCGTGGCGAGGGATTGTATGAGCCGCGTGCGGTGCGTGCCGGGGTCAAGGGTGGCGGGTATGTGGAGATTCTCGAGGGGTTGTTGGAGGCGGAGAAAGTGGTGGTGCGCGCCAACTTTCTCATCGATGCCGAGGCCAATCTGAGGGCGGCGTTGGGTCATTTTTCGCACTAAGGGTGGAAAAGAATGGGCGAAACGGTTATCTCCAATAAGCCACCAGAAGAAAGGAATTGACAATATGTTAAATCATGTTGAAATTGGAAATGAAAATGATTCAAACAATCAACAGACAATAATATCACGCTGGGATGTTATTGAAAAGTCTACTGCCGTTATTGCGCAAGGGCAACTTCTGCAAACAGCCAAAGAATGGTTTGGCATTTTAATTTCATGACCCTCACCGATTCCGACTTGACCGCCATGGTCTGCGGCATTGTTGCCGAAGTGCAGCCGGAGCTGGTCATTCTGTTCGGCTCCCATGCCCGAGGTGACGCCGGGTCCAATGCCGACGTGGATCTGCTGGTCATCGAGGCCGAACCCTTTACAACGTCCCGTTCGCGTTTCCAGGAGATCGCCCGTCTGGAACGGGCCATGGGGAGCATTCCCGTCGCGACCGATATTCTGGTCTACTCTCTGGACGAGGTGCAACTTTTGAAATCCTCGCGCAACCACGTCGTTGCCCGCGCCTTACGGGAAGGGAAGGTGCTCCATGCCCGATCTTGAAACCGTCAGGCGCATGCTGGAATAGGATCAAGCAAACGGATACGCGATGCTCGACAAATTTTCGTTTGTGCGGGCATCATGTCCAAATCGCTCAAGAAAAATGTCAGCGTCACATAAGAACAGTCGTAGGGCGCCGCCCCACTCCCCTCCGGGGACCTTCGGCCCCCCGTCCCACGTAAACGTTATCACCCTTGCCACCCCCGAGGCACGCATGATCGCCGCACTCATCCGCTGGTCTGGCCGCAACCTCCTCCTGGTCCTGCTCGCCACCCTGTTCGTGACCACCGCCGGTATCGTCGCCCTCTCCCGCACCCCGCTCGACGCCATCCCCGACCTCTCGGACGTGCAGGTGATCCTTTATACCGACTACCCCGGCCAGGCCCCGCAGGTGGTCGAAGATCAGGTCACCTACCCCCTGACCACCGCCATGCTCTCGGTGCCACGCTCCAAACTGGTGCGCGGTTTTTCGTTTTTTGGCACCTCGTTTGTCTACGTCATCTTCGAAGACGGCACGGATATCTACTGGGCCCGCAGCCGGGTGCTGGAATATCTCAACTTCGCGGCACGCCGCCTGCCCGCCGGTATCACCCCCACCCTGGGACCGGACGCCACCGGCGTGGGCTGGGTCTATCAGTACGTGGTGCTGGCCAAGGAGAAATCCCTGGCCGAACTGCGTACCCTGCAAGATTGGTATCTGCGCTACCACCTGGCCAAGGCCGAGGGGGTCGCCGAGGTGGCCAGCGTCGGCGGCTACGTGCAACAGTACCAGGTGATCGTGGACCCGCAACTGCTGCAAGGGTTCAAGATCCCCCTCTCGACCGTCACCCGCGCCATCGCCATGAGCAACCGCGACGTGGGCGGACGGGTGGTGGAGATGGCGGAAACCGAATACATCGTGCGCGGCAAGGGGTATCTGCGCGGCATCGAGGATATCGAGAAGATCGTGTTGAAGGAGGAGCGGGGCACGCCGATCCGCCTGCGTGACGTGGCACGGGTGGAACTCGGACCCGACGAACGACGGGGACTGGCGGAACTCAACGGCGAGGGCGAGGCGGTGAGCGGCATCGTCATGCAACGGTTTGGACAAAATGCTCTGGCGGTAATCCGCAACGCCAAGGCCAAAATCGCCGAAATGGCCGGCAGTCTCGGCGAGGATGTACGCATCGAGGCGGTCTACGACCGTTCGGAGTTGATTCTAAGGGCGGTGGAGACCCTCAAAACCACCCTGATCGAAGAGAGCCTGATCGTGGCGGCGGTGTGCGTGATCTTTCTGTTGCACATTCCGAGCGCGCTGGTGGCGATTCTCATGCTGCCGGTGGGGGTGCTGATCGCCGTTCTGCTCATGAACGCATTGGGCATGACCTCCAACATCATGAGCCTGGGAGGGATCGCCATCGCCGTGGGGGCCATGGTGGATGCCGCCATCGTGATGATCGAAAATGCCCACAAACACCTGGAACGGGCCCCACCCGATACCCCGCGCGCCGAGGTGCTGATGAACGCCGCGGTCGAAGTCGGACCCGCGCTCTTCTTCAGCCTGCTGGTGATCACGGTGTCGTTTCTGCCGGTCTTCACCTTGGAGGATCAGGAGGGACGGCTGTTCAAGCCCCTCGCCTACACCAAAACCTTTGCCATGGCCGGCGCGGCGTTTCTCTCCGTGACCCTGGTGCCGGTGCTGATGCTGCTGTTCGTGCGCGGCAAAATCATGCCGGAGCGGCAAAACCCCTTGAACCGCCTGATGATCTGGCTCTACCGCCCGATCATCCGCCTGGTGCTCCGTTTCAAGCTCACCTTCATCCTCATGGCCGTGGTCACCCTGGTCGCCACCGTGGAGCCGGCCAAACGGATCGGCGCGGAGTTCATGCCGGCCTTGAACGAAGGGTCGATCCTCTACATGCCCACCACCCTGCCCGGCCTGTCGATGACCAAGGCCGAAGAGCTGATCCAGACCCAGGACAAGATCATCAAGGGGTTCCCGGAGGTCGCCACGGTGCTCGGCAAGGCGGGACGCGCCGCCACGGCCACGGATCCGGCCCCCACCGAGATGTTCGAAACCGTGATCACCTTGAAACCGGAGTCCGAGTGGCGACCGGGCATGACCATGGACAAGCTGATCACCGAAATGGACGAAGCGTTGCGCATGCCCGGCATCAGCAACGCCTGGACCCAACCGTTGAAGGCACGCATCGACATGCTCTCCACCGGCATCCGCACCCCGATCGGCATCAAGGTGTTCGGCAAGAGCCTGGAGGAGCTTGAACCCCTCGCCCTGCAGATCGAAGCGGTGGTGCGGGAGGTTCCGGGCACCACCAGCGCCTATGCCGAACGGGTGATGGGCGGGTATTATCTCACCATCGATCCGGATCGTGACGCCATCTCCCGTTATGGGCTGACCATCGGCGATCTGCAAGAGACCATCCTTACCGCCTTGGGCGGCGAGGCGGTCACCACCACGGTGGAGGGACGGGAGCGGTTCACGGTCAACGTGCGCTATCCGCGGGATTTCCGTTCCGATCCCGAGTCCATCGCCCAGCGGGTGTTGTTGCGGGCGGAAAACGGCGCCTATGTGCCGTTGGGACAGTTGGCCGCCGTGCGTCTGGAGAAGGGACCGGCCACCATCCGCACCGAAAACGCCTTGCCCGCGGTCTACATCTACATCGACATCCGCGATCGGGATATTGGCGGCTTTGTGGCCGATGCCCAGAAGGCGGTACGGGAGGCGGTGCAGCTCCCGTCGGGCACCTTCTTGCAGTGGAGCGGCCAGTTCGAGTACATGGAGCGGGCCAAGGAGCGGTTGCGCCTCGTGGTCCCCTTGACCATCTTCATCATTTTCATTTTGTTGTTCATCAACTTCGGCAAGATCGCCGAGACGTTGATCGTGATGCTGTCGTTGCCGTTTTCGCTGGTGGGCGGGATCTGGCTGATGGATGGGTTGGGATTCAACTGGAGTGTCGCCGTGGCGGTGGGGTTCATTGCCCTGGCCGGGGTGGCGGCGGAGACCGGGGTGGTGATGTTGATCTATCTGGAGCACGCCTGGGAGGCCATCCGCGCCGAGCGCGCCCAGGAGGGGGTGCCGGTGACCCGGGCGGATCTTCATGCCGCGATCATGGAGGGCGCGGTGGAACGGGTGCGTCCGAAGATGATGACCGTGGTGGCGATCATGGCCGGTCTGTTGCCGATCTTGTGGAGCACCGGAACCGGTTCCGAGGTGATGCGCCGCATTGCCGCGCCGATGGTGGGCGGCATGGTCTCCTCCACCATTCTGACGTTGGTGGTGATTCCGGCGATCTATGCCTTGGTCAAAGGTATTCGCCTGGCCGGGAAAAAATGAAATCCATCACCACCTCATAGGCATCCTCGGTGGCGGTGGTGGTACACTGGGAGCAATCCTTGATGCCCGACTCCAGCCAGATGGGGGTGCCGGGGCAGTTCTCGAAGGTGTAGAGCGGGCAGAAGCAGAACAGGCAGTTGAGATGCTTGCCTTCGGGCAGGTCGTGGCAGGGGAAGTACTCGCAGGAGCGGTTTTCGAAATAGCGGTGGCTGTTGGGGATGGGATTGGGGGTGGTGGGCGTGGTCATGGGCGGTCATCCCTGGCGGTTGGTGATCATACCGTAAACGTTTACAGGGGACCGGGGACCGAAGGTCCCCGGCAGAGGTTTGGAGACAGAGCCTCCAAGGTTCTTCCTTTGATTTTGCCTTTGATTTTATCCTTTGCCTTTGGCGCGCTCTACACAAAAAGCGATTTTCACGTTTTTTGTGAAAATCGCGCGCGCGCCGCCTTGGTCACGTGAGTCGTTTTGATCCTTTGCAAAACGACTCACATGACCCTTGCCAGTTTTACCGGCCATCCTCCCCGGCCAGCCGCTCCAGCAGCACCTCCACGGCATCCGTATAAAACAACCCCGGCGTATGCACAAAGGAGGAGCGTTGTTGCCATCCAGAATGGCCAGCAGAACGAAAACCAAAAAAACGGGGGCCGAAGCACTTACGCTCCGCCCCCCGTTTGGGATGACACATCATACCAACGCGCATTCATAGGAGTAACTGCGTTGGCTGCGTCGCTCGCTCCTCGCCGTACTGGTGTGTACTGTCTCGTCGCTCGCTCCTTGCCGCCTTGTTCCTCCGTCGACTGCGAATTGGTATCAAACCTTCCTGGTAAAAAACCTCCCTGAAACGGTTGGGTAAGCGCTCCAGGGAAAAACCAGGCTGTTACATATTCTCCACCCACTTGCCGACTTTCAGTTCCGGCTTCGCGGTCGCCTCGGTGCCACCATCCGCAACACCCAGATAGGCATTCACCAGTTTGAACCGCTTGCCGTTGACCAGCACCCCATAAACTTCGCTGGTATCGAACGTCCCCAGATTGAAGTGCAGCTTGCCTTCCGACAGTTTGCAATCCGGGTCCACGGTTCCGTTGCACTGGATGGACGTGGAGGTGTATGTCCAGTTACCGTTGTAATAGTGTCGGCAGTAGATGGTTTTGTTCGTCGAATTCAACTCGATCTGGCTCGTGCCATCGCTGTTGTCCCCGCAGTAGATTTGACGGGTTCGATGGTAGCCTTCGTCCACGCCGACCACCAGATTGAACTTGCTGTCCGAATAGACCGGCAGGTTGAAGGTGGCATGGAACCACACCGGCTGCCCGTTGGTGCTCGGCAAGGTCAAATTCTTGTTGTTCTTCGTCTGGATCGCCATGTTGGCGCTCCCACCGCTGGAGGTGGAGCCAAAGGTCACCATCCCGTTGGCTTGGGAGTCGATCATGTATTTCCGATCCCAGTCGTTGTAGTTCTCTCCATTGAACAAGTTGCCGGTGTTCTCTGGACCCGACTCGCAGGTCACCACCTGGGTCAGGGTGCGCGGTTTTTCACTGGTGGTGGTGTCCACAGCGGTCACCATCCAGTAGTTGGTCGAATCCTCCTCCGCGCTGTTCTCCCCACCCGTCTGACACTTGGCATCCCAGTTGTTGTGATGGCGATGCAAAGGGCCGTGACACTGCTTGCGATGCCACTGCACCCTGCGCCAGTGTTCCCGTTTGTCCGCGTGCAGCCAGTGGTGATGACGGTATTTCGGACCCAAGTGCTTGTCCTCATTATTCCCCCTCAGGAACCAATACTTGAGGAAGTATTTCCCCTTGTATTTGTGCCAGTAGGGGTGATGCGTCCCTTCCGGATCGTCTTTCTCGTTCTCGGCCTGGGTCACATCCTCGTCCGTGGGCATCATGTCATTGTCGAAGCAGGTGCCATCCATGGGACAGAAGGTCAACTTGAAACTTCTGCCGTCCCCCAGGGATTGCGACACCTCGGTGGAGCCATCCTCTTTTTCTGGCACGGCCCCGGTCACCTGACTGGGGTCGCACTCCGCATCCTTGAACTGCTTGAGACCGATCTGCAAGGCAGACTCGGCCACGTTGAACGACTTGTTGCCACTGGTGTACTCCGTGGCGACGTTGGTACCGCTCACCTGCATCTTGGACAGGGAAGCGCCAACGGCGGCCACGCCCGCCAACATCACCATGGCAATGACAACAAGCGCACCCCGTTGTCCCGCGTGCGCGTTCATAATCAAGTACTCCTTACATAGACAGAGGTTCTGAAAGGTAAGGTGATCGATGTGCCATCCGGCATGGAGGCACGCATCGTGAACGAAACTGTCACGAGGCCAGGCTTGAGCGGAGGGGTCGGATCCCCTGCACCGTCACACTGGGTCCACGTGAAACGCAGACTGTCTGCCTGAACGTTCGAGGCAAGCAGCCAATTGACGTTATCGTTGTTGAAAGTCATGTAGATGGCATTGGTGGTCGTTCCAGCCTGATGGAACAGGACAATGCGTCCATTGGTGTCGGTCAATTGCAGCGTGCGATCGCCGTTTGGACGACTGATTGTGGAACACATGGTGTTGCGCAACTCCTTGCGGATGCGCTCCATCACGAGTCGTCCGCTGCCGGACAGGGGCGCGATCACTTGCGCGGTCATGTAGGCCTTGAAGCTGTTGCCCATGGCAACCGCGCTCGTGCCCGCCACGATGCCGACGATCAGAATCGTGATGACCATTTCGATCAGCGAGAAACCCGAGGCGTTCCTGACTGACCCACTTAACCCGCCGTGATGGTTCGACATCCCTGGAACTCCTGTCAACAAGGAACGCCCACGCGGGCCGTTCCCAGGGTCGGGGTGAGGTTGGAACCCTCACCATGTCAATCAGTTCAGCAGATCCGAATTGATCAATTGCTCCCGGAACAGAACCTCGGAACTCCCGCTTCGCAACACCTTCACGGTAATGCACTTGAAGGGTTCGTTGTTGTAACTCTGCCCGGTGCATGGACCCGGCACCAATCCTGGAATCATCCCCTCGATCACCACGACCCGATCGAATTGTAACCTTCCACCGATATCAATACCATACTGGGATGGAAAGTTGGCATCCACGATATTGCCAAAGCCGAGCCCCTTGTTGTAGACCGACTTCAGGGTTTCGACCATCTCCAATCCCAGGTACTCCGCCTGCATGCCCTCATCCATGACGTGCAGGTTGGAGAGCACGTTGTTGTAGAGCGGGATGATCCCGGCCATGGAGATGCCGATGACCACGATGAAGAAGATCATCTCGATCAAGGTGAACCCGGCTGCTCCACGTTGGCCACGCATGTCGTGTCCACGCCCTCCCGTCATCATAACCGTTGCGCCAAACCGGTATAACCGATGATGCGAATGGTCAGCGCTTCCGTTCCCGAGGTGAGTTGCAACTCCTGATTGGTCGTCATCTCCGCATTGCCGTTCACCGGCGCGCCCCTGCCATTGAACGTGAACGCAAACGTCGGGAAGGTCACACGTTCCAATTGCGTGGGCTGGGGATCCACCGCCACGCCCGAGGCATCCACGATCCGGTAGGAGTCCGATCCTACATTTTCGATCCTGTAGTTTCCATCCTTGCTCATGGCCAGGGCCTGAGCGCGGCGGATATCGTTCACCAATTGATCGACCTTGACAGGAAAGCTCAAATCCCCCTGCCACCTCGCCCCGACATAGACCGCCAGAATCCCCATGATGACCATCACCATGATCAACTCGATCAGGGTGACCCCGCTCTGCCGATCCATGCCGTGGAACACCGGTTTGGTGCGCCACGGCATGGCGGGAATTTCCCCATCCGGCAAACCGCCGACGGGCGTGAATCCAGACGTTTGAGAACGGTTCCCGGACATCTGTGCATCTCCCTTCGAACCGAGCTTGCGCCAACCCTTCACGCCCGTCGATCAGACCGTTATTGGATGGCCAAAACTGCTGTTGCCCGTCCGGTGGCGGTCTCGGGAGAGACGGTGATGGTGTAGGTTTTGCCATCCTTGCCGGTGTGGGTGAGTTTCATGCTGGCCAGGGTCCAACCCGTCGGAATGCCGCCATCGAGGGACGTGGTCAGCGTGGCATCGGTGGTGATGGCCGTGGAACCCGACTTGCCGGCCTTGACCGCCGCGAAGTTGGTGGCGGTCGCGGAGTTGACCGCCGCCAGCACGCCATTGGCCGCCGCCGCCTCGGCTTCGGAACTCAAGTCGGTGAACTTGGGCACGGCCACCGCCGCCAGAATGCCCAGAATGACGATCACCATGATCAACTCGATCAGGGTGAAACCCGCCTGACGGATCCGATGTTGACGGACCTCCTGGGCCTGTTGTTGCTCTTGATGTTCGTCGATGTGGTGTTGGATGGTGTTCATGGTGCGTGCTCCTTTTTTGTGCTGAGGTTCGGCCTGGGTCGCAACCCGAGAGCCCAATGAGGTTTCCCGCCTGAAATCCACTCCGCCGCAGCGGAATCGTTGGGTTTTTCATGCAAGAAACCGGATAAGAACAGGATACACCTCTTGCGAGATTTTCACCAGTTTTTTGAGAGCATTGCCTTGCTGGTTTCAGATTCTGTCCGTGCCACGGATATGGCATAGAGAACGCCTGATTTCCCCAAGAAACTCATGGCGTTGCCAGAATCGTTCCAACCCAGTGGACGGCTCTCCATGGCCTGGATCAGGGTGGCCCCATCGACAATCGGCGCGGCACCCATCCGACCCGCGCGCATCGCCGCAAAATTGATGCCCGTGGCCGATTGCGCCGCGGCATACACCCCATCCGCGGAGGCCTTCTCGGCCTCCTGGTGTAGATCGACCCATTCCGGCGCGATGATGGCCGCGAGGATGGCGATAACAACCAGAACAATGATCATCTCGATCAGGGTAAAGCCGCCGTGATGACGATCCGACCCCTGGAGATTCGAGACCTTGTGCATTGGAACACCCCACCATCATGAATCAAAATAAAAAAACGTTCGTTCATAGTATAGCGCCTCTTTCCGTTCCATTCATCCATTTATTTGTCGAATGTATACTACGTGTGGGGATGCATGAAGCAGGACGGAACAAGGGACTGGAAATCATGGCAGAGGTCTGATAAATTGTCAGTACGGCAACCAGAATGCAGGAGACGTTCATGTCCAACGCGCACGCCATCCCCTTCGATGCCCTGGAGTTCATCGAGCAGCTCAAAACCTGCGGTGTTCCCGATGAGCAGGCCAAGGGGCATGTCCGTTTGTTGACCACGGTGATCAGTCGCCTGGACCAACAGGTCGATGCCCGCATCGACGAACTCTCCGCCAGACGTGATCGTCAGACCGAAGCCCGGCTGGAAACCATCGCGGATCACAACGAACAACAGATCAAGGGACGGTTCGACGGCCTGGCCACGCGGCAGGAGCTGGAGTATAGAACCAAGGAGCTGGAAATGCGCATCGTCAATACCGAGGCGACGTTGCGCAAGGATATCGTCAACCTTGAAGCCTCGCTGCGCCAGGATATCGTCAACCTGGACGCCTCGCTGCGCCAGGAGATGAAACAGCAGGAGCTGCGCATGGTGATCAAGCTGGGCGCGATGTTTCTGGCCGCGCTGGGTATCCTGCGTCTCTATCCGCTGCCGGTGCAGTACGTTCCCCCGGCTCCGGCGGTGCAGATGGTGGTCCCGACCCCGGCCAAATAGTCCCGGCGCTCACCCCCCCGTCGTGCGCCACCAGAAACGCAGCAGCAACCCCAACGAAATCGCCCCGCCCAGGGCCAACGCGCCGGCCATGAGCCGGGGTCTGGCCCGCATGAGATTCAGGAAGACCCGGCGCCAGCGGGCACGCCACAAGGCCAGATCCACCGGCTGGTTGGCCCAGGCCTCGAACCCTTTCAGTCCGCTCGGACGGATCAGGATCAACATCCCCGCCACCAGGGTGAAGAAATTCCCCAACCCCACGAACAGCAACAGACTCTCCCACAACCACGCCTGAAAACCGTTCACGTCCTGGATGGCTCCGGCGAGCAACGCCACCCGGCGTCCGTAGGCCCCCATGGCCACCAGGGTGGCCAACGAGCCCAGCACGATCGCCCCCCCGAACCAGCGGTGGTTGCGATAGACGAACCGCTCGATCCGCACCGGGCGCGACAGTTTCCGCAAGGCATCCGCCGCCGGGCGCTCCAGGGTGGTGTTGGCGTCCGGATTCAGAAACAGCCACCCTCCCAGCACCAGCCCGGCCAGGGAGCCGATCCCGGCCAGCAGGAGCAACAGCGCCAACAAAAGGGAGGTGCCTCCCATCGGATCAGTGTCGCGCCTTGTTCATGGCCGCGGAACTCATGTCCCACATCGGCATGAAGATGCCCAATGCCAACACCAGCACCATGGCGCCGATCACGGTCAACAGAATCGGCTCGATGGCGGAACTCAACCCCTTCACCTCGTACTCCACCTCGCGTTCGTAAAAATCGGCCACTTCGGTCATCATCTCCCCCACCCCGCCGGTCTCCTCGCCCACGGAGACCATCTGCAACACCAGGGGCGTGAACAGACCGCTGTTGTAGGAGGCCTGGGTCAGGCTCTCGCCCCGTTCGATTCCATCGCGCATGCCGGCGATTCGTTGCGCCATGAAGGCATTGTCCACCGCGTCCTCGACCGCGGCCAGGATCTGGATCACCGGCAATCCGGCGCGGGAGCCCATCGAAAACGCCCGTGCGTAACGGGCCAGGGTGGCGCGGTTGATGATCGAGCCGACGATCGGGAGTTTCATCCGCTGCCCATCCCACCACAATCGTCCGGCATTGGTTTTGATGTAGGTCAGAAACCCATAGACCGTGGAAGCGAGTCCCACGAAGATCCACAGGGCATACTGTTGCACGAATGCCGAGGTGGCGAGCAGGATCCGGGTGGCCAACGGCAGATCCGCGCCCATCTTGGAGAACATGCTGGCGAAATTGGGAATCACGTAATAGTTGACCGCGAACATGGCCAGAATGATCGCCGAGACCACGAAGGTAGGATAACGCAACGCGGACTTGATCATGCGCCGGGTGTTCTTGTCCACCTCCATGTATTGATAAAGCTGGAGAAAGGACTCCTCCATGCGTCCGGTCTCCTCGCCCATGCGGATGATGCGGGTGAAGAGCTTGTCGAAGATCTTCGGGTGATCGCTCATGGCCACGGATAGCTCCTTGCCGGATTGCAACTCCTCGATGATCTTGACCATGGCCTGTTTGAGTTTTTTGTTGTGGGTGCTCTCCACCAATCCCTGAAAGGAGCGCACCAGCGACACTCCGGATTTGGCCAGGGTGTACATCTGCCGGGCAAAGAGGATCTTGTCATCCTCGGTGGGCCACTCCACCATGATTTCAAAGTCAAGCGACGCGCTCGAGGTTTGGACCTCATGAATCTCCAACGGTTCGATGCGGCGGTTGAACAACTGCTCGATCACCGCTTCGTGGTTGGCGGCGTTGATCACCCCATCCACGGATTTGCCTTCGATGCGACCGACGAAGCGAAACTCGGGCATGTGGTCACTGCTCCTTGTCGGCAATCGCCGGGATGCCGTCCACACCCGTCACTCCGACCGACTCCGGCAGGTAGGTCTCCTCCTCCTCCTCGACATCGCTGACCAGTCGCATCACCTCCTCCAGGGTGGTGATGCCGCGCAACACGTACTCCAGGGCCACCTGGTGCAGGGGTTTAAAACCGGATTGGAGGTCGGCCAGACGCATGAAAGCGGTGGTATCGTTGGCGCGCAACGCCTCGGCCAGATTGCCGCGCATCTCCAGCAACTCCACCACCGCGATCCGGCCCCGATACCCGCTATGATTGCACTGGGGACATCCCCGCCCGCGACTCAACCGCACCCCTCCGGCCCGTTCGCCCATCAATCCGCGCAGCAGGATCTGCTCCCCGACATCCGGTTCCACGCTCTCCAAGCAGTCCTGGCAGATGCGTCGCACCAGCCGTTGCGCCACGATGCATTTCAACGCCGAGGCAACGGCATACCCCTCCACGCCCATCTCGACCAGGCGAATCGCGGTGGCGACCGCGCTGTTGGTGTGCAAGGTGGAGAGAACCAGGTGACCGGTCAAGGCGGCGCGAATGGCGATTTCGGCGGTCTCCTGATCGCGCATTTCGCCCACGAGCACGATATCCGGATCCTGACGCAGCACGGTGCGCAGCACCTTGGCGAAGGTCAGGCCGATGCGGGTGCGCACCTGCACCTGATTGATGCGCGGCAAACGGTATTCAACCGGATCCTCGACGGTGATGATCTTTTTGCCAGGGGAGTTCAAGGCGTTCAAGGCGCCGTACAGGGTGGTGGTCTTGCCGCTTCCGGTGGGGCCGGTGACCAGGATCAGGCCGTGGGGTCGATTCAGGAGAAAACGGAACCGATCGAGCATTTTCGGTTCCATGCCGACCATTTCCAGATTGAGATTGTCCGCGGATTGATCCAGAAGACGCATCACCACCGACTCACCATCCTGGATCGGCAGGGTGGAGAGACGCACATCGACGCTCTTGCCCTTGACCGAGATGTTGAAGCGTCCATCCTGGGGCAGGCGCTTTTCGGCGATCTCCAGACCGGCCATCAGCTTGAGCTTGGAGACCAGGGCCGGGGCGATGCGCTTTTCGTTGACGATCTGCTCGTGCAACACCCCGTCGATGCGCTGGCGAATGCGCAACACCTCGGAGTCCGGCTCGATGTGGATGTCCGAGGCGTTCATGCGCATCGCATCCTCGAAGAGCGATTGCAGAATCTTGACCACCGGGGCATCGACCGCCATCTCGGCCTGGACGATCCCCTCGAGATCGAACTCGCTCCGTCCGACCTCCTCCTCCAGGGCGGCGGCCTGCTCGTGGATTTTCCCCTCGCCGCGATAGAGCAGGTCCAGGGCACGCAGCAGTTGGCTTTCGCTCACCAGGGCCAGATGGGGGGATTGCCCCAACAGACGGGTCAATTCGTCGAAGACGAAGATGTCGGTCGGGTCGGCCATGCCCACCCGGATCCCCTGGCCATCCCGAGCCAGCACCACGGCGCGGAAACGACGCGCGGTGGCCTCCGGAAGCAGTTGGACCACCTCGGGCACAAAGGGGAATTTTTTCAGATCTATGAACGGGATGTGGAGCTGGGTGGCCAGGAACTCGGTGAACTGGGTTTCACTCAGGATTCCCAGTTGGGCGAGGCTCTGGCCGAGTTTTTTTCCGGACCGCTTCTGTTCGGCCAGGGCGGCCTGGAGCTGCTCGGCGCTGATGACCTTGGCCTCGACGAGCTTGTCGCCGATGCGCAGCTTCTGGCGTTGCCGATTCAAGAAATTCTGCAACGCCTGCTCGGTCACGAAGCCGAGATGGACCAACGCCTCGCCCAACTTGGCCCCGGTCTTCTCCTGATGGGCCAGGGAGAGCCGCAACTGCTCGGCGGAGATCAGTCCGGATTCGACCAGAACATCGCCGAGGCGGGGTTTGTTGGGCGGAGGCAAGGCCATTTGTTACAGTTTTTCAATCCTCTTGCGCACGAAGTTCTGCAATTTGAGATTCAGGTCCCCGCTGGCCAAGGCTTTCTTGTAGGCCCGCATCGCCTCGGCGTTCTCATCCACCTTCTCGAGGGAGATGCCCATGCCCATCTGCCACAGACCCTTGTTAGGATACTTCTTTAACAGCGCCTCGTACAGGTCTATCGCCTGCCAATGCTCTTCGCGGCGTTGATAGAGGGCGGCCAGGAAGGCGGCCAGATTGGGATCCTCGTCCGCCAGCGACGTATCGCCACGACCGCCCGCCGCCTGACGCAACATATCCAGCGCCTTGTCGGCCCGATTGCTCTCCACCATGATGCGCGCCATGCGTCGCACCGCCGCCTTGTGTCCGGAGTCGGCCTTGATCACCTGCATCAACAACCCCTCCTCGCCCTCCCGATCCCCGGCCTCCTTCTTGACCACCGACTGCTGATAGGTGCGCTCAACCCAGGCGGACTGATCGGCGGCGATCTTGGCCCCCTCGTTTTTCGTCACCCCCTCGCCCTTGCGTTTCTCGGACGCTTTGCGCGCCTCGGGCGGACGCGCCGCGCCGGAACGGGAGGCTTCAGCAACCACATCCTTGGCCGTTCCGTTCATGACCGGTCCCGATGGTTGCAAGGCCACCTCCTTGCGGGCGTTCAACAGATGATCCTTGTCCGGTTCGCTCCCACCCGCCATCGAGGCGACCACCTCCTTGGTGGCCGGGTCGGGTTGTCCGGTCGGCGCCATGCCTGGATCCACCCCGGCGATGGCGCCCCGCACGGATTTGGCCTCCGGCTTGGATTCCCTGGCGACCGGTTTGTCAGCACGCCCCTTGACCGGGCTTTCGGTTCTCTTTTTCTCGGTCTGGGCCACCTCGACCGGCTTGACATCCTCTGGCTTGGATCCGCCCGATGCCGAATCCGCCGGTTTGGGGCGTGCCGCATCGACACCCGGTTCCGACTTGCGCGGGGTGGGCGGCACGGCGGGAAGCGGCGTTGGCGCGACGTTCGTGGTCTCCACCGGGGCTTCGGGCCAGGTTGATGGGTGCCCCTTGGTGATCGATCCCACATCGTTGGCCGCTAAAGAGGTCGGCGTGGCCTGTTTGGTTTCGTCCTTGATGTCGCCGGAACCCTCCGGGGATCTCTTGTCCACGGCGTTATTCGACGCGATCGCGCTCGAACTCTCGACGCCCTTGGAAGGGGGCGGGGTCGCCTTGGCGCTCCGCGACGTGGACGCCACCTCGGGACCGGTGAAGGCATCGGAGCGGGCTACATAGAACTCCTTGACCTTCTCCTGATCCTTTTCATACCGCTTCAACGCCTCCAGAGCCTGCCGTGCCTGGGGAAGATCGGTGAAACGACCCACGCGCACGCTCTGCCACATCTTGGTCGGATCCTTGATCCCCCACAACTCCAGCACATAGGCATCGTAGCCGCGTTTGCGCCACAAGGCGGCGTTGCGGATGGCGCTGTCCCGATCCACGAAGGCGGCCAGTTGAATCGCATACGCGAAGTTCAGATTGTCCGAGGCCGAGGCATCGGGCTTGCGCAACAAGGCCGCCAACTCCGGATCCTTGGAGATCTCGCGCACATCCTGGGCCGTGATCCCGGCCATGTCGGCCTCGGTGGGTATCTCGGGTTTGCGCGTGCGCGAACTCTTGCCCGGCTTGGACCTCTCCTCCTTGGACTTCTCCGCGCCGGATTTCTCCGTGAGGGGCTTTTCCACCGCGGACTTCTCCCCGGACGCCTTCTCCGCGCCGGATTTCTCCACCCCCTTCTCAGACGGCTTGGAACTCCCGTTGCTCTTGACTTCTGGCGGATGGGTAATCACGTTGGCCAAACGCAAGCTCCCATCCCCGCCACCCGGTCGCCCACTCCGCGCGGTCGCGCCGGTCGCCTCCGATCCCAACGAAGCGTTGTCCCGCTTGACGCCGGCCACCGTCAGGGTTTCGGGTTGCAGCGAGACGCGAAAATCCACCTCCTTGGCCATCGCCACCTCGAGGGGGGCGTTGAGATCCTGGAAGCCGTTCTTCTTCAACGTCAGGGTGACCGGACCCGCGCCCCACTGAAAGCGCAACGGAGTCACCCCCACGAACCGTCCATCCAGCAGCACCCCGGCTCCCGCCGGTTCGCTCACCGCGTGGATGGTTCCCAGATTCCCGGATGAAATCGGCCTGACCGACGAATCCCCAGTCATCGATACCGGGGTCGCGACCCCCTTGACATCGATCCGATCGAGGATCAACGGTCCGGCGGTCACCACCACCACCGCGGCGATCCCCCAACCGACCCAGGCGCGCCAGGAACCCGGACGCTCTCTTCCAGGGGTGATGGGTGGTTCCAAGGGGCGAAATCGCACCTCGCCGCCCTCCATGGACGGTTCCAGGGGGTATTTCGTCGCTTTCCCAAACATCTTCGTCATCAGGCTCACGGTTCCAGACTCCTCATCCGCTGCGAAGACCCATTCATCTCCCAAGGCTGCCAACTGCGTGCATCGCGGTGCATGACCCCGATTCGCTCCACCGCGCGGTTGCGCTCCTTTTGCCAGTCATGCCGCGCATCCACCACGAGCGGACGGATCAGAATCACCATCTCGCTCTTGTACCAACTCTCGCGCGCCTTCTGGAACAAAGGTCCAACTCCCGGCAAATCCCCAAGCAGCGGCAGTTTATCCACATCGTAACGCTGCTCTTTTTTCAACAACCCGCCAATCACCGCCAATTCGCCATTCTCCACCCGGATCACGCTGTCCGTCTCACGGGTGCTGCTCCAGGCCATGGGGATCGAATGGTATTTGTCCTTGATCTTGAAATTCTTCTCTTTGTCCTGCACGCTGCGCACCATGGGGTGCACATGCAGGGTCACCATGTCGTTCTCGCCGACCTGGGGGGTCACATCCAGGGCAATGCCGTTGAACATCGACGTAAAGACCGGCGTCGGATCCACATAGGAGGCCGATTCGCCGATTCCAGACGGGGACTCCATGCCGGTGATGAAATAGCCATCCTCGCCCACCTTGATCACCGCCTTCTGGTTGTTGATCGTGGCGATGCGCGGGCTCGACAACACCTGCACCTTGCCCTGTTTTTCCAGGAGTCCCAGGAAGGTGGTGAAGTCATGCATCCGGAAGGCCAGACTGAACGGCGTCCCGGCCCCGGCCTGGGAACCGACGAACCCCTTGGTGAAGAGCGGATTGAGATCCAACACCTTCGGATCGTCGCTCGTGCCGGAGATCACCTGCTGGTTCATGCTGCTGACAAAGGTACGGGCATTGTTCGGTTCCGAGGCCAAAGGGGCGAAACGGTCACTGCCCAACCCCTTGTTGATCGCCAGCCAGTCGATGCCGAACTGAAAGCCGTCGTTCAACTCCACCTCGATGATCTTGGCCTCCAGAATCACCTGCCTTTGGCTGCGGGTGCGCAGATCTTCCAAAAAGAGTTCAATCTCGGCCAACTCCTTGGGAAAGGCCCGAACCGTCACCAGACCGGCCTGACGGTTGAGGATCACGCTCTTGAGATCCTGACCGGCATTGATCGGCATGGAACTGGTCTGCGGCGCCCGCTTCTCCCCCTTGTCCGCCCCCTCCTGGCTGGCCGCCGGGGTCGTCACCGTGACCGAGTCCCGCTTGCGCATGATCGTCTGAGAGACCTCCCCCTTGTTGTTGATGGTCTCGTTGATCGAGTCGATCGCCAGATCCATCTTCAAGATCGCATGGATGGTGCTCTCCAGATCCTGCCAGAAATCCGACCGGTAATCGGTCTCCACCGAAGTCCCGGTATTCTGGGTTTCACTGGATTGGTTGGTGATCTTGCGATTTTCGCTGTCACGATTCGTTTGCGTCGCCGTGGACTCCTTGCCTGTCCCAGAACTGACTTGCGTATCCGTCCGACCGCCGCGCTTGACCGACAGAAAATCGACCCGATAGGTCTTGGTCACCAGTCGCCACGGAAAGATCTTGAAGCCGCGAATCGTTCCAGAGCGATCCTCGGAAAACGAATGACAGTCGTACTGATAGATCTCGCAGGCCACCTCGACCACCTCGTCCACCGTGACCCGTTTCAATTCCAGGCTGATCGTTCCCTTGACATCCGGGTGGACCACCATGTTCAAACCTGGCGAGTTCTGCACCAGACTCATGAAAAAATCCCGCGCCTCCACCCCGCTCACGTTGACATCCAGGCGCGGCATGGGCAGTTCGGTGGGCGTGGCGGCGGATTTGGCGTGCGCGGAGCCATCCTCCTCCAGGAGTTCCTTGAACACCATGAAGGGAACCTCCTCCCGTCCGCCCCGTTCCGTGCCGCCGCCATCCTTGCGCGCCGCCCCATCCACCTCTTCGAGCATGCTGTCGATGGCGCTCTGGAACTCCTTTTTCGCCGCCTCCTCGTGTCCCGGAGCGGCGTCATCGATCGCGGTTGTCTGGGGGGTACAGGCCACGCACAACCATCCCAGGCACCCCAGGATCAAGCCAACCATGGGCGAACGCCAACCGGTCACCGGCATCCCCCTCGCGGGGCATGGGCCCGCGACGCGCTGGATATCGCGACCTCTCGCCAATTAATTGACGACACGGCACGCTGTTTAAGCCACCGATATGACCTCTTAAAGTCGAATCTCACGGGCTCGAGTCATCCGGGTTGTAATCTTGATAACCAACACACCCATTCATACCCAGGTTATGGATAAAGAACGCAATCCGGTTTATTGCAAGAATGATTCCAACTGACGACACATGGAAACCTAACGTCCGTCGATCATGACAGAGCAGGAATGGTGACCGGACTGGATTGATATTGATTGGAATTTCGGAAGGAAATGAAGCGGAGAGCGGATCCCACAGGTGCGTGGGGTTGGGAAACGCACGGGATGAAGCAAGCCTGAAGAGCGCTCCGTCCGACCGTCAACTTCGGACTGATACCGTGACGAACCATGATCCCAGATCCGGCGGATGCGGGTCATACCATGACGCAACATGTTGATAAATCATGAGAATCTCAAGAACGTCTCATGACCCGCGAGGCAACTCGGCTTCTTGCAATTCACCATGCGAACCCATAGGTTGGCTCTTGCAATCACCCGCAATGGCCGGCTCTGGGATTATTCGATCAAGGCCACCGACTTGACCTGCACCCAGACCGGCTTGCCGGGGGTCAGTTCCAGATGGGCCGCTGAACGGCGGGTGATGCGCGCCACCAGGGGGGTCTCCCCCACCAGGACGCGGGCCAAGGTGTTGGCCGGGTGTTGATCCTCGGCCAGGGCGTTCACCACGCCGGGCAGGATGTTCTGGATGCTGGTGTGGGGGTGATGTTCGAGGGCCAGGCTCACATCCCGCGCCAGAACGCGCACCCGTGCCCGCTGGCCGAGCGCCAAGCCGTGATCCCGAATCCAGAGCGTTCCCCCTGGAAAATCGGCCCGACAGAGTTGCCAGGCTTCGTCACGGGCGCCGATCACGGTTTCGAGCACCACGCCGCTCTCCTCGCCCAGGCGCACCGGCGGATCCAGTCGCGCCAAGGTGGCCCCCAACGGCCCCTCGGCCACCACGCGACCCGCCTCCAGCACCACCAGATGGTCGGCCAGACGGGCCACCTCGTCGGGTGCGTGGCTGACATAGACCACCGGCATGGTCAACTCCCGGTGCAACCGCTCCAGAAACGGCAGGATCTCCTGTTTGCGCGCCACATCCAGAGCGGCCAGGGGCTCATCGAGCAGCAACAGCTCCGGCGAGACCGCCAGGGCACGGGCAATGGCCACCCGCTGCCGTTCCCCCCCGGATAAGTTGGTGACGCGCCGTTCCAACAAGCCACCGATGCCCAACAGCTCGATGGCTCGATCCAACGGCACGCGTCTTGAAGCCTCTGGCACCCGTTTCAGGCCATAGATCAGATTGTCCTGGACATTCAAGTGGGAAAACAGGGCGGGATCCTGAAACACCAAGCCGATCGGACGGCGATGGGTTGGCCAGAAGATCCCCTGAGCGTCATCCTGCCAGATGTTTCCGCGCACCGCGACGCGACCAGCCGGCGGACGCTCCAGACCGGCGAGAATGCGCAACAGGGTGCTCTTCCCTGATCCGGATGGGCCAAAGAGGGCGGTCACCCCCTGATCGGGCCAGGTCAGATCGACCTCGAGGGTGAAATCGCGTCGCGCCAGGCGACAGACAACCCGGATCGTGTCGTTCATCCGCGTTGCCCCGGACGCCGCACACGGTTCATGATCAACAAGATCGCAAAGGAGAAGCACACCAGTCCGCCGGCCAGACCATGGGCCTGGGTGTACTCCAAGGCCTCGACGTGGGCGTAGATCTGCACCGAAACCACCTGGGTGGCGTTCGGAATGTTGCCGCCGATCATCAGCACCACGCCGAACTCGCCGACGGTGTGGGCAAAGCCGAGCACGGCGGCGGTGATGAAACCGGAACGGGCCTGGGGGATCGCCACGGTCAGGAAGGCATCGAGGGGGGATGCGCGCAGGGTGGCCGCGGCTTCGAGCGGGACGGATCCGACCACCTCGAAGGCGTTCTGGATCGGTTGGACCACGAACGGCAGGGAGTAGATCACCGAGGCGACCACCAATCCCCCAAAGGTGAAGGGGAGATATCCCCAACCCAAGGCATGGGTGAACCGGCCCAGCCACCCTTCCGGCCCCATGAACAGCAACAGGTAAAAACCCAACACCGTGGGGGGGAGAATGAGCGGCATGGCCACCAGCGCCGAAATCGGCCCCTTCCACGCCGAGCGGGTGCGCGCCAGCCACCAGGCCAGGGGCGTGCCGAGGACGAGCAACACCAGGGTGGTGACCGTGGCCAGTTTGGCGGTCAGCCAGAGCGCCTGCCAATCCGCGGGATCGAGCGGCATCACGTTCCGGCTCACAGATACCCGAAAGCGCGCATCACGGATCGGGCCATCTCGCCGCGCAGATGGTCAAGCCAGTCACGGGCAGCGGGATTGTTCCGTCCCTTGGTCAAAAGAATCGCCTCCTGATGGATGGGACGATGCAAGCCGGCAGGCACGATCCAGGCGGACCCCTCGGTGATTTTTCCCTCCCTCATCACCTGGGAGAGGGCCAGAAAACCCAATTCGGCATTGCCGGAGACCACGAACGGGTGGACCTGGGCGATGTTCTCCCCCTGGACGAATCTGGGACGCAACGTTTCGAGCAACCCCCGCTTTTCCAGTACCTCGATGGCCGCGGCACCGTATGGAGCCAGTTTGGGGTCGGCGATGGCCAGATGTTCGAACGCCCCCTTGGCCAGAACCTCCCCCTGGTCATCCACCCATCCCGCGCGCTTGGACCAGAGAATCAACCGACCGGTCGCATAGACGAATCGACTGCCCGCCACCCCGACCCCCTCGGTTTCGAGTTTGGCCGGGGTCTCCGCGTCGGCGGCGAGGAGTGCATCGAATGGAGCGCCATTCTTGATCTGGGCATACAGCTTGCCGGTGGATCCCGCGGAGAGGGTGACCTTGTGACCGGTTGCCGCGGTGAAGGCCGCGGCGATCTGTTGCGCCGGCGTGCTGAAATTGGCCGCCACCGCCACGCGCACCTCGGCGGCATGGGCCACGTCGCCCATCAGCAGCAACGCGACAAAGATCCGCAAAAAAGCCATCACGCCCACTCCCGGATTGCCAAACCCGTTCCACTCAAGGATTAAAATCTTCACGAGACCAAGCCTGTTCAGGAGCGCCACGCCTTTTTTAAACGTCTTGCCGCATGGATGATCCGGAGTACCGCGATTCCCTCTGATATCGATTGATATAAAATGAGATACGCACCACAGGGTAATCCACGAATCCCTGATCCGAGCATCGGATAGGCTCTGCCCATGCCCGGCTGGGTGACAATAAGATTGAGACGTTTTTCGATCTGATCGATCCAGGCGTCCGCTCGGGATAGATGATCCAGGGCAATATATCGCCAGATCTCCTCCAAGTCCTGTTTGGCACGCGGATCAAACAGGATTCGACTCATGTCAAGCCGATCCGCTCCACGTCCATTTCGCGGCGCAACGCCTGTTTGAGGGATGGCAGATCCAACGGGATCAAGGGTTCGCGACCACACTCGGCCAAAGACTGTCGCAACGTTTCGATCCAGACCGGATCGTCGTTCTCTTCCAGCGCGGTTTGCAACGTGCGATCCACCATTTCACGAATGGCCTCCTCCACGAAGGCCTCTGGAGAGTCGAATGACGGCAGGAACGAACGAACGATCGAGGCGGCCTGCTCCGACAATGTGATGGTCATGGTCATTTGACACCCTCAACGGTTGTATCTTCAGTGGCTGTATGCTTGGCCATGATATCCACATCCCAGCCCGACACCAAGCAATTTCCCCTCATCGCGCATCTTCCACCAACCGTCCATCCTCCAAAAACAGCACCCGATCCGCCTGGGCGGCGAATTCGAGGCTGTGGGTCACCATGATCAGCGTGGTCCCCTCTTCGCGCACCATGGCGGTCATCAGGGCCATGATGTCGCGGGCGGTCTTGTGATCGAGATTGCCGGTGGGTTCGTCCGCGCACACCAGCATCGGACGGTGCACCAGCGCCCGGGCGATGGCTGCCCGTTGTCGCTCCCCGCCGGAGAGGCGGTCTGGAAAGGCCATCGCCCGCCGCCCCAAACCCACCCGATCCAGAAGATCCATGGCGCGGGCCAGACCCTGTGCATCATCGGCCCGGTTCAACGCCAACGGAAAGCGGACATTCTCCAGCACCGTCAATGACGGAACCAGATTGAAGAATTGAAACACGAATCCGATGTGCTGGCGCCGGAAGCGGGTGCTGGCTTCGTCATCCAGGGCGGTGGCGTCCGTGCCGTCGATCCAGATCCGCCCGCGATCCGGGCGATCCAGCCCGGCGATGAGATTCAACAGCGTGGTCTTGCCCGAGCCGCTGCGTCCGACCAGCGCGGTGAGCGTGCCGCGCTTGAAATCGACGGTCAAATCAGTCAAGATCGGCACCAGCCCGGAATCCTCCTCGGGATAGCTTTTTTCGATTCCTGACAGGCGTACCAGGGAATCGTCGGCAGCGCTCCCTGGCACCTGGGGGGTATCCCTTTCCATGTTCGAATCCGTCCGATCACCCGTGTCATGGGTCGCGGAAACTCCGCGCCTCTCGTTTTCCAAGGATCGTACCATGCGGCAAGGGAATCGCCAAGCTTCCCGCCCCTCTGGATACCCCGAACACCGGTCACGCCGACAACTCCCTTGCGCTCCAGAATCGGTGGAGTATGGTAGATGCGATGTGACACCGGTGGGGAACAATCTTCAAGAGTGATTCATCATGTTGCGGCAACTGATCATCGAGAACATCGCGCTCATCGAACGGCTGGAGATCGAATTCGATTCCGGTCTGACCATTCTGACCGGTGAGACCGGCGCCGGCAAGTCGATCGTCATCGACGCCCTGGCCTTGACGTTGGGCGCGCGCGCGGACAACACCCTGATCCGCGCCGACGCGGAGCGCGCCATGGTCACGGCCCATTTCATCCTGCCGCAAGCCCATCCGGCCCGTGACTGGCTCAAGGAGCAGGCACTCGTCGAGGACGAAGATGGGGGTGAGCTGTTTCTGCGGCGCACCTTGTCGGCCAACGGACGTGGCAAAGCGTTCATCAACGAAATCCCGGTCCCGGTGGCGGTCCTGGCGCAACTGGGCGATGGACTCGTGGACATCCACGGGCAGCATGATCATCAATCCCTGCTCCATGCCGCCACCCATCTGGCGATTCTCGATGGTTTCGCCCGTCACGACGGACTGGTCGAGGGGGTGGTCGAACTGGCGCGCCTGTGGCGCCAACGGCGCGAGGCCCTGGAAGAGGTGCGGCGGCGCGCCCGAGATGCCGAACAACGCCGCGCCTTTCTGGTTCATCAACTCGACGAACTGGAATCGGCGGGACCCGGCGCGGGTGAATGGAACCGGCTCGAACAGCGTCGTTCCCGTCTGGCCCATGTGGTGAAACTGGGGGAGGCGGCCTCGGCGGCCCTGGAGATGCTCACCGGCGATGCCCAAGGCGAGGGCGAGGGGGCAACCCGACTGATCTCGTTTGCCGCCGGCGAGATCGAGGGCGCCGCGCGCCTCGATCCGGCCTTGGAGGCCCTTTCCGAACCGTTGCGGTCGTTGCAATACGAGTTGGAGGATCTGGCAGACCGGATCCGGCACTACGCCGATGCCCTGGAGAGCGATCCAGGCGAGCTGATCGAAATCGAGGAGCGTCTCTCCCTGCTGCGCAACCTGGCGCGCAAGCATCGCCGTACCCCGGACGAACTGCCGGAGTTGGTCGAGACTCTGCGGGTGGAACTCGACGGGCTCGACCGACTCGACCACGACGAACAACGGCTGGTGGGAGCGCTCGAGGAGACCCGGCGGGCGTATGACCAGGCCGCTCGGGATTTAAGCGCCTCGCGGGCGAAAGCCGCGCAACAATTGACCAAAGAGACCGAGGCCCATTTGCGGCCCTTGGGCATGCAGGCCCGATTCGCCGTTGATTGGCGTCCCGTCACCGGCGATCCCCGTTCCACGGGTGCCGAGGAGGCGGAGTTCCAGATCAGCGCCAATCCCGGCGAGCCGCTGAAACCGTTGCGCCAGGTGGCCTCGGGCGGCGAGATCGCCCGCATCATGCTGGCGCTCAAAACCGCCTTGGCCGAGGCGGTGACCATACCCACCCTGATCTTCGACGAGGTGGATGTGGGGGTCGGCGGTCGCACCGCGGCGGCGATCGGGGCCAAGCTGGCCGAGGTGGCCAGCCGACGCCAGACCCTGGCGGTGACCCACTCCCCCCAGGTGGCCGCCTGGGGCGCGCGTCACTTCAAGGTGATCAAAACCACCCGTCAGGGACGGGCGCGGGTCGAGGTTCGCCCCCTGGATGATGCGGCGCGGGTCGAGGAGTTGGCCCGCATGCTGGCCGGGGAGGAGATCACCCCGGCGGCGCGAGAGAACGCCCTGACCCTGTTGCGCGGGGCCGGCAACGGTTGAGACGCCACCCAAGCCCATGAGCACGGGCGACAGGATTGATCGCGCTGATTATTCCTTATCTTACGCGATCCCCCTTTTTTCGTTGGCCGCACACGAACGAATCCGCTAAACTGCAAGATGATTAAACCGATCTTCAAAGCCGAGAAGCCTGGTTCCCCTCGGTGGTTTACGCGCATCTGATCGATACCTGGAGCATGAGACTCATGAGTGAGTCCGAATTCAACGCCGATACCCTGCTGCACACCCGCGACAGTCAAGGGCTGGAGGAGCCGCCGCTGTTCAAGGTGATCCTCCTCAACGACGACTTCACCCCCATGGAGTTCGTGGTCGATACCCTGATGCGCTTTTTCGACAAGAATATCGACGAGGCCACGGAGGTGATGCTCAACGTGCATCACAAAGGTTTCGGGGTGTGCGGTCTGTTCACACGCGACATCGCCGAAACCAAGGTCATGCAGGTCAACCGTCATGCCCGCATGAACCAGTACCCCCTGAAATGCCGGATGGAAGAAAATTAACCCACGTTTGATCACACGGGATCGTTATGATCAGCAAGCATCTGGAACTCTCCTTGAATCGCGCCATTCGCGCCGCCAAGCAGCGTCGGCATCAATACGCCACGGTGGAGCATCTGCTGCTCGCCCTGACGGAAAATCCCGAGGTGACCGAAATCCTGTTGCAGGTCGGGTGTAATCTGCGTCAGCTCTCCCACGACCTGGAGAGCCACCTGCAAGTGCATGTGCCCACCATTCCGGACGAAGCCGACCCCCTGGAGATCACCCCGACGGTGGGTTTTCAGCGGGTGATCCAGCGCGCGGTCTATCAGGTGCAATCCTCGGGACGCGATCTGGTAACCGGCGCCTATGTGCTGGTGGCTATTTTCAGCGAACAGCAGTCCCACGCGGTCCATTTTCTCAACCGTCAGAACATCAGCCGGCTCGACGTGCAGGCCGCCATTGCCCACGGCATGGAGGGCAAGGGGGCCGACGACGGCGAGGATGACGACGCCGAGGCCCGCACCCAGGAGAAGAGCGCCGATCCCGGCCCGGTCAAGGATGACCCGTTGGCGCTCTATGCCACCAATCTGACCCAACTGGCCCGTGACGGGAAAATCGATCCCTTGATCGGACGCGAGCCGGAGGTGACCCGGACGTTTCAGATCTTGAGCCGGCGGCGCAAGAACAATCCGCTCTATGTCGGCGATGCCGGGGTGGGCAAGACCCATCTGGCCGAGGGTCTGGCGTTGCGCATCGCCCGTGGCGAGGCCCCGGAGTTGCTTGCCAACAGCGTCATCTTTTCGTTGGACATGGGTTCGCTGGTGGCCGGCACCAAATTCCGCGGCGACTTCGAGGCACGCTTGAAGGCGGTGTTGAAAAAACTGACCGAAACCGAGGGCGCGATCCTGTTCATCGACGAAATCCACACCGTGATCGGGGCCGGCGCCACGAGCGGCAGCACCATGGATGCCTCCAACCTGTTGAAACCCCTGCTGGCCAATGGTGAATTGCGCTGCATCGGCTCCACCACCCACGAGGAGTTCCGGGGGGTGTTCGAGAAGGACAAGGCCCTGGCGCGCCGCTTCCAGAAGATCGATCTGGCCGAACCCTCCCTGGAAGAGACCATTCTGATCCTCAAAGGTCTGAAATCCCGTTACGAGGCCCACCACGGCATTCGTTATTCCGCAGCGGCGATCCGGGTGGCCGCCGAGCTTTCCCACCGCCATATCCACGATCGCAAGCATCCGGATTCGGCCATCGATGTGCTCGACGAGGCCGGCGCCGCCGCGCGCATCGCCTCCACCTCCAGGCGCAAGAAGGTGATCGGCGTGCGCGAGATCGAGGATGTGGTCGCCCGCATCGCCCGCATCCCGCCGCGCACCGTCTCCCACGACGATCGGGAGCTCTTGAAAAGTCTGGAGACCAACATTCTGTTGAGTTTGTTCGGCCAGGACAAGGCCGTCGCCCAGGTGTGTCAGGCCATCAAACTCTCCCGCGCCGGGTTGGGCAACCCGTTGAAACCGATCGGTGCGTTCCTGCTGGCGGGTCCGACTGGCGTGGGCAAGACCGAGTTGGCCCGGTTGCTGGCCCGCGAGTTGGCGGTGGAGCTGATCCGCTTCGACATGAGCGAGTACATGGAGCGGCACACGGTATCGCGTTTGATCGGCGCCCCGCCCGGCTATGTGGGGTTTGAACAGTCGGGACTGCTCACCGAGGCGGTCACCAAGAATCCCCATGCGGTGTTGCTGTTGGACGAGGTGGAAAAGGCTCATCCGGATGTCTTCAACCTGCTGTTGCAGGTGATGGATCACGGCAGTCTGACCGACAACAACGGTCGGCGCGCCGATTTCCGCAACGTCATTTTGATCATGACCACCAACGCCGGCACCCACGATCTGGAGCGCGCCTCCATCGGTTTCGTCAAACAGGACCATCATGGCGACGAGATGAAGGAGATCAAGCGGCTCTTCTCGCCCGAATTCCGCAACCGCCTGGACGCCATCGTCCCCTTTGCCCACCTGGAACAGCCGGTGATCTTGCAGGTGACCGAAAAGTTCCTGACCGCCCTGGATCGGGATCTCTCCGGACAGCAGGTCACCCTGTCCGTGGACGAGGATGGCCGCCATTGGCTCGCCGAGCACGGCTACGACCGCAAGAACGGCGCGCGTCCCATGGAGCGGTTGATCAAGGAGAAGATCCGTCAGCCCTTGGCCGACGAACTGTTGTTCGGTCGTCTGCGTCAGGGCGGCAAGGTGGTGGTGCGGGTGGTGGATGGCAAACTGGATCTGGAGATCGAAGCCCACCCGGCAGCTCAATCCGGCGCGGCGGCCTGATCCAGCCATCAAGGCCGAAGCGGCTTGGCTTGGCCCGGCGGCCTCTCCAACCATCCCATCTCCCCGCTCTGGCCGATTCCGGGATTTTTTGTCGGCATCGTCACCGAAGCGCTTGACTTTCCAGGCGGATGGTCTATGATGGTCAGCTTCTGGAAGCGGAAAATTCTTTCCATGCGGAAAAGGTCGTCCCGGATCAAGCGGTTTGGGACAGGTCAGCACGGCGGATGTAGCTCAGTTGGTAGAGCCCCGGATTGTGATTCCGGTTGTCGTGGGTTCGAGTCCCATCGTTCGCCCCACTCCCTCAAGTCATCTCCCCAAACGCCTGGCCTAGATCGCAATCGTCCGGTTCGATCGAAATACCCAAGCGTCACTCCGCAAAGCCCGGCTTGGTCGGAGCTTTTCCCAACATGGAAGTTCCGTCCGGTGTTCCACGGCTGACCGATCAAATCGCTTCCCGCGCCACATCTGGGAGATCGGATCCACACCCGCGTCAAGCCCGTTCCCGGCCAAGCCAGATAACCACGCTTCCCTGCCCGATTGGTGAAATGGTAGACACGCGGGATTTAGGTTCCCGTGCCTAGCGGCGTGAGGGTTCGAGTCCCTTGTCGGGCACCACATTGGGTTCCAAAGAGAACCAGGAAGTTCCAAGAAGCCAGCAAAATTAAACAGTTGCTGGCTTTTTTGTTTCCAAGGGGTTCCAGGGATGTGTATAGACATCCAGGTTTGGCGTGTGTAGAATCGGGTGTAG
>JADGAY010000203.1 GCA_015231775.1 Magnetococcales bacterium
TGTGCGCCCCGTCCAGCCAGACCGGAGGCGGGCCTGGAAACCGCTCCAGGCGACCCGGCCAGCGCGCCGCTTCCACCCCGCTCCGGATGGCTGCGTCGGAGATCCCGAGCACCCCCTGGCGTCGCAGAAGGCGCAAGCCGGCCACGGCCAACGCGGCATTGGCATATTGATGCCCACCAGGCAGGGACGGTTTCGGCAGATGCATCGCCCCTTCCCGGTCCTCGAAACGCCACGAACCGGCCCATCCCAGCCCATCGGCAAAGATTCTCCGCCGGAAATCCCGCCCCGCGCCCTCCAGGGGCACTCCCCGGCGGCGCGCGACGCCCCAGAGCACCCGCATGGTGTCGCGACCGGCGGTATCGGCCACGGCGGGCACGCCGGCCTTTAAAATCCCGGCCTTCTCGAAGGCGATCCGCTCCAGGGAGGGACCGAGATAATCGCGATGATCCAGGCCAATGGCGGTGACGATGCTCAACAAGGGGGTCACGACGTTGGTGGCATCCAACCGCCCGCCCAGGCCGGTCTCAAGCAGCACGATCCCGGCCCCGCTCTTGAACCGGGCCTGCCTGGCCACATGCAGAAACGCCGCGGCGGTGGTCAACTCGAAGAACGTGGTCTCCTCGTCTGGATCCGCGGCCAGGGTTTCGGCGAGGAGCGGGTCAAGATCCGCATCCGCGATCTCGTGGCCGTCCAGGCGGATCCGTTCGTTGAAGCGGTGCAGGTGAGGGGAGGTGAAACGGGCCACCGGAACTCCGGCGGCCCTGAGCATGGCTTCGAGAAAGGCGATCACCGAACCCTTGCCGTTGGTGCCGGCCACATGGATCACGGAGAGATGGCGGTGCGGATCGCCGAGACGGGCGAGCAGACGACGAATCGCGGTCAAACCCGGTCGGATGGTCTCCGACGGGCGACGTTCCAGGAGTTGGCGCAGGACGGGGGACTCCCCATCCATCATGGGGAGACCAGGACTTTCGGCTCTTCCAGGCGATGCGACGGATCGACGCGTCCACTCCGACCCGTCTCCTCGCGATGATCCCGACCCCGGGTCAGACGTTTGAGCAGATCGGCCAGTTGATCGCGCATCTCATGGCGCGTACAGATGCGATCGATGAAGCCATGTTCCAGCAGGTATTCGCTGCGCTGGAACCCTTCCGGCAGGGTTTCGCGGGTGGTCTGTTCGATGACGCGCGGACCGGCGAAGCAGATCAGGGCGTGGGGCTCGGCGAGGATGATATCCCCGAGCATGGCGAACGAGGCGGTCACCCCACCGGTGGTCGGATCGGTCAGAACCGAGATGAAGGGCAGGCCGGCCTCGTCCATGCGGGTCAGGGCGGTGGAGGTGCGGGCCATCTGCATCAGCGAGAGGATCCCCTCCTGCATGCGCGCCCCACCCGAGGCGGAGAAGACCACATAGCCGCATCCGGCATCCACCGCGGCCAAGGCCCCCTGGGCGAGCTTGGCACCCACCACCGAACCCATGGAGCCGCCGAGAAAATCGAAATCAAAGGCCGCCACCACCGCCGGAACCGACTGGACGGTCCCCTTGAAGACCCGCACCGCGTCGTGCAGCCCGGTCTCCTTCTGGGCATCGCGCACCCGGTCGCGATAGCGCTTGAGATCCTTGAACTTCAACGGATCGGAGGGTTGCAGGTTGGCGAACAGCTCCCGGCGTCCCTCGGGATCCAGGGTGATGTCGATACGGGTGAAGCCGGTGATGCGGAAGTGATGCTTGCAGTGCGGGCAGACATTCAGGTTGCGCTCCAGCTCCTTGTGGAACAGGGTCTGTCCGCACGGTTCGCACTTGATCCACAACCCTTCCGGGGCATGCTGGGCGCGACTGCCCTCGGATTTGATCTTGGGCCGGATCAGGCGGTTGAGCCAGTTCATCGGTGTATTGGACGTCATGGAATCCAGACTCCCCATGGTTTCCTCCCCTTATGACGCAAGAGAAAGAAAGCGATCTGCATTATTGGTACGGCTTACCGGCAGCGCGAACCCGCCGGACGAATTCGACCATCTTGTCGGGATCCTTGATGCCCGGAGTCGCCTCCACGCCGCTGGAGACATCCACGGCATAGGGTGTCACCCGTCGCAGGGCATCCGTCACGTTCTCCTGGGAGAGTCCACCGGCCAGAATCCACGGCACCGGCGGCTGAAACCCCACCAGGATCGACCAGTCGAACGGCTGGCCCGATCCCCCGTAGTGTCCCGCCACCTTGGCATCGAGCAGCAACCCCTGGACCGGGTAGCGCTCCACGCCCACCAGATCCTCGGAAGAGGCGACCCGCAGCGCCTTGATCACCCGTCCGGGCAGATCGCGACAGGCCCCAGGGGGTTCATCCCCGTGCAACTGGATCGCATCCAACCGGCAGCGGGCGACGGTATCCAGGATCCTCTCCCGCGCCGCGTTGACGAACAGGCCGGTGACGGTGACGAACGGCGGCAGACGCCGGATGATCGCGGAGGCGGTTTCGATGGTGACAAAACGTTTGGAACCCTCGAAAAAGACGAATCCCAACGCATCGGCCCCCGCCGCGCAGGCCGCCAGGGCATCCTCGATGCGGGTGATGCCGCAGATCTTGACCCGCGGGATCATCACCTCACCCCTTGGCCACCAACCACCCGCGCCAGGAAGCCACGAAGCGGTCACTCCTCGTCGCCGTCCCCCTCGCCATCGCCGTCCTCTTCGTCATCCTCGTCTTCCTCGTCGCCCTCGATGCCGCCGACGACACGACCCAGAAAGTCGAAGATGCGACGCCCCTCCCCGAACTGCTTGTGATCCTCTTCCAGATCGTCCAGGGTCACCTCTGGATCCAGGGCGTAGCGGAGCGGCTCATCCTCGGCGATCTCCTCGTCCAGGATATAGATCGCGCGCTCCTCCGGATACCACTCCTCGAGGGTGAATTGGCGCGGTTCGTCCAGACGGGTGATAATGGGCGTTTTGTTGCCGAAATCCAGGGTGAGGCTCTGGCCGGGCTTGATTTTGGCGACTTCGATGCTTTCCATGAGGCAGTGTCCCGAGATTCTCAAAACATGGTGAACTTAACTTGCATGATGGGGGAGAACCCCCCTCACCCCCCAACCGTGGCGCTCCCTTCGGGCGTTCCACGGTCACGATGGAACCAATCATGGAGGATAACCAAATCACCCCGAGGAGGCAACCGCGCAAGCGATCCACACCGTGGGTTTGTGATTTTTTTCACCCGGGAATGGGGAAGCGGGTTGAGCTATTCGGGCTTGCCGATCAAGTCTGGGGAGAAACTCAGGGTGTGCAGACGCAGGGAGACGTAGGCGGTGGGATGGTCGGCCACCACGAACTCCACGTCATCCCAGAAGAGCTTCCAGGGGAGCCGTTCCAGATCCAGCAGATGACGCACAAGATCGAGATATTGACCGGAAAATCGCATCTTGAGGGTGTGTTGATGGATCGAGCGGGCCTTGCCCTCCCCCTCGAGCAGGGTGACGGGCGGTTGCACCTCGAGGGAGATGAGTTTCAGACCGCTCTTGCCGGCCAACATCCCCTGCAACAGCTTGAGGGTGTCGGCGGGGGAGACCATGCCCCCCAGTCCGGTACCCAACTGCTTGTCCAGACTCTCCACCTCTCCTTTCAGCCGCGCGATCCGCTCCTGGGCCAACTGATCCGGGTGTTTATCCTTGCGGGCCAACACCTCCAACTCCAGCGCGGCCATCTCGCGGATCCCCTTTTGCACCTGGGTGCGCTGTTTTTCCAGGTTGGCCCGCTCCTTGGTGAAGGGATCGAGGATCACCTGCGACCAGAGCGCGCCCAGGGCGATCAGCAGCAACACCAGCAGTTGCACCCGCTCACGCCGGGAGAGCTTCTCCATGCGCGCCAGGCTCCCTTGCCACTGCTTTTTCAGATCCTTCAGCCCGCTCACGGGGTGCCCCCCTTTTTGGCGCCAGGCGGCTCACCGAGGGGAAGTCCCAGGGGCTTGCTCATCTTCTTCAAGCGCTCCTGATCCTCTTCCACCGCCTTGCGGGCCTTCTCCATGATCTCCGGCTCCTTGCGCGCCTTCTTCTCCCAGAACCGCTCCAACTCCCGATCGGTGCCGGTGCGAGCCTGGAACCGCAACAGTTCGCTCCCCTCCTCGACCGGCTGAATATGCAAATGGGAAAAACGATACGCCGCGAACACCGGGCGACGCACGATGGCCTGAATCGCCGCGGGGATGCTCTCCGGCTTGTTCCGGGAGGCCGCCCCTTCCAGAAGGATCTCCCGCCCACCCTCATAGATGCCGATTCCGGTCAACCAGGCACCCCCCTGGGAGGTGGTGGCCATTTCGCGAAAATAGCCCACGAACCCCTTGTCACTCCCCACCCGACCATCCTGGAACATGGTGAGCATGCGACTCTTGAGGTTCTTTTCCTGTTCGAGCCGTTCAAGCTCGTGGGCCAACGCCGGCTTGGGCTCCCGCAACGGATAGAGCGCGGAGAGTTCGGTCACCCGATTGGTGATGCGCTCCCGCTCCCGTTCCAGCTCGCGCAGCGCCCCCCGGTCGCGGGCGAGATACCACTGGACAAACAGCGCCACGCCCAGGGTCAACACCATCAAAAGCAGCAGAAACCGTCCGATCGTGCCCAACGCCAGGGGATCGAAACGGGGATGGAATCTCTCCTGGTAAAAATTGACCTCCTGCCGGCTCATGCCTCTTCCCCACCCCGCTCCCGCATGGTGGCGCCGATGGCAGGCAGCAGCCGCGCCAGATCCACCTCGGCGAGATCATCCGGACAGTCGAGAATCTCCTGCACCGGCAAAGGCCGAATCCGCATCCCCAACCGTTCGGCCAGGGCCTGACGAAACCCCTCGATGGGCACCGAGAGC
>JADGAY010000023.1 GCA_015231775.1 Magnetococcales bacterium
CAACTCCCGGACCGGCAGGGCTGCGACGGCGCCCACCGGCATGGCCACGGACTGGTAGAGATCGATCTGCCCGGTAAGATCCTTGACCGCGTTGGGTTGCAGGCCGCAGGGCAGATCGGCGAAGTCGAATTGGGCCGGCAGCCCCTGGAACATCGCCTCCATGCCGAAACGGATGGTGGAGATGTTGCCGGTGCGCAGGGAGATCAGACCGAGCAGCACCGCCCGGTTGCTCTTGGGATCCAGGCCGATCTCACGCAGCTCCGGGGCAAAGGTCTCCTCGAAGAGGGGTTGCGGCAGCGCCAGATAGTGGCGCAGCACATGGGGAAGTTCCCAGAGGAGCCGCCGGTGGGAATCGATCCGCGGCGCGCTGATGTTCTGGTTGTTGGTCAGCACCCGATAGGCGGTCAGAAAGCGACCCTCGATGATGTGGATCGGGTAGTGGCTCACCAGGCGCACCCAGGTGTCGAAGTCGCCGACCTGGGAGAGCCGCTCGTCGTAGAGGCCGATGGTGTCGTAACAGGCGCGACGCACCATCACCGTCGGGTAGCAGAGGCAGTTGCTGGCAAAGAAGAACTGCCGCAACCAGTCGGCCTGACTGCGGTTCGGAACGTAGAAGATCTGATTGGCGAAGGTCTGATCCGCCGGGATGGGGTTGTTGGCCTCGTCCACGAAGGCCGGGTAGCCGAAAACCGCTCCCACCTGGGGATTCTGGTCCAGATGGTTGACCTGGATCTCCAGCTTGTCGGGCAGGAACATGTCATCGGAGTTGAGCGGTGCCAGAAACTCCCCCGTGGCGCGGCGGATGGCGTCGTTGACCGCGCAGCAGGAGCCGCGATTGGCCGGGAACCGCACCAGCTTGATGCGTGGATCGCCGAAACTGGCGATCACATCCGCGGTGCCGTCCGAGGAGCCGTCATCGGTGGCGATGATCTCGAAATCCTGATAGGTCTGGTTGAGAATGCTGGAGATGGCCGCGCCAACGTAGGGGGCATGGTTGTAGGAGGCCATGATGATGCTGACGCGAGGCACGGGGTGAGTCTCCAGAGTGGGTTGGGGGGGCACCCTGCGGCGCGCGGGCCGGGGGTTCCCGCTCCTGGGGTTGTCGAGGCTTACGATAAGTTGCAAGATACACCGCCACGGCCCCTGGCGTCAATGTTGGCGGGGCCAGGCGGGTGGGCCATCACTCAAAACGGAGACAGGTGGTGGCCAACGGGAAATAGGGCTTCCGGTTTGACTGACGAAAGATCTCCGCCGAGCGGAGCAGCTCCGGCGGGTTGGCCAGTCCCAGCCCGGAGTTGTGGAAACAGGGGGCATGCAGCGCCCGGGCGCTCATGCCCCGCTCCCGGTAGCCGCACACGATGTCGGTGCCGTAGAGATGGTAGCCCAGACGCGGATCGGTGCCCGGAAATCCCTGGCGATCAAAGCCGATCAACAGTTCGTCGAAGGAGTGGACCTCCGCCGGGAAGGGTCCGCCGCTCACCCGCAGCCAGTGGCGATCCACCACCACGCCGTGGTGCTGCTCCCCACCCGGATGGGTCGCCACGCCGTACACCCCGAACACCCCGGCATGCGGGTCCAGGGCGCGGGCCTGGGCCACCCCGGCAAGGTATTGCCGATCCCACCCGGCTGGCAGATAGAGATCCTGGTGCGCATAGACCACGTGGTCGTGCCGGGCCTGACGCAGACCGTTTTCGATGGCGGAGGCTGCCGAGGGTTCCCCCTCCAGGAGGATGATCTGGTGGGGATGGTGGCCCTGAAAGATCGGGGAGGCGAGAAAATTCTCCTTCAAGATCGTGGGCTGGTTGGTGGGCACGATGAAACTCAACGGGGCGGGCGGCGTGGCCGGGTCCGGGAAGGTCGGATTGATCAACCCCTTGAAAAGGTAGTGACTGGCGGAGAGATAATAGACCCCACGCATGGGATCCATCTTGACGTGGTTGAAGGCGTGTTGGAGTGCCAGGATCAGGCCGTCGTCGGGTTTGTCCAGATGGGCCTCGGCGAGCAGGGGCAACAGGCCGGCGTCGAGCAGCAGCCGGATGGCACTGGCGAAGGTGAAGCGGTGGCGGGTGGTCGCGGTGGCCCGTTCCGGGTCGCGGGGCGGGAACTCGCCGAAGAGCAGCCCGGCCAGGGTGGCGTGGTGCTGGGTGTTGGGGAACAGTGCCAGCAGGTGGCCATGGGGTTGCAGCCACGGACGCAGACGGGTCAGACAGGCGAGGGGATCCTCCAGACGGGTCAGGGTGTCGTTGAGCAGGATGCAGTCGTAGGGGGCGTCGAGATCCGGGGGGCCATCCCGTTCGATATCCAGGGTGAAGAGGCGATCCAGCCGGCTTTTGGCCTGCCAGGCCGGTGCTGGATCCAACTCGATGCCGTGCCAGATCAGTCGTGGGTCGCGGGCCTTGGCCAGGGCCCCCATCTGACCCGTGCCGCACCCGATCTCCAGGATGCGGGCCGGGCCGGTCGGCAGGTGATTGCCGAGCAGGGCGACAAGATGCGGATCGAGGTGGGATGACATGGGCATGGTGGGGATCCGGGCTGGGGAGCTGGGGGTTCGGGTTGGGGATGAGCGGGTGATTCCAACCTGCATGATGGTGGTTCTCACCGCTTCATGCAAGTCCGTCAGGCCGGAAAAGCACGGGCCATGGCCAGCAGACCGAAGAGGGCCAGGGAGGCGGCCAGAAAGCGCATCACCCGTTGGTGGATACGGTCGGAGAGGAGCGGTTGGCAGCGGGAGGCCAGCAGGGCCACCCCCATTTTGGTGGCGATGAGGGTGGTGATGGCCGTGGCGATGAAAACCACCGCCTGGGCGTGACTGCCGCGCAGGATGGTGCCGCCCCCGACGGTGAACCAGAAGAGGTAGGGGTTGGGGTTTAAGAGATTGATGCGGATGGCGGTGCCAAGCGATCCGGTGAGCGGAGCGGCGGCCACGTGGACGGGATGAACGGAGGAAAAAAACATGGAACGGGCGATGACCAGCAGGTAGAGCCCGCCGGCAAGGTTCAAGAAGGTGGTGAAGCCGGCGAGGGATTCCAGGTGGGGCAGGGCGAGGGTGGTGACGAGGATGATCGGGCCATCGGTGACCAGGGGTGCCAGACAGGCGCGCAACCCGGCGGGCAGGCCACGGGTGAGGGTCTGGTGAAGGATGATCACGGTGAGCGGACCGGGTTGCAGCCCGGCGGAGAGGCCGAAGGCCAGGGCCGCGAGAAAATATTCGTACATGGCGCGTTTCCAAGGAGTTCGGGTGGTTGCCGCGCGGCGTTGGGTAGGCCCGGAGTGGCGATAAAAAAATCGTTCAGGCTCGATTCATCGGTTCAGGGTATTCTTGTTCCCGCTTCTGACCCGCGCTACAAACAGCGCCCGCTTTGTGACACCCAAGGGAGGCCAGGCCATGGCAAACCAACCGATCCGAGCCGATTCCGACCGAACCAACCGCTCCATGCACGCGGCGATGGTGTTGATCCTGTTGAACCTCCTGCTGCTGGTGGCCAAGACGATCGTCGGCTGGCGCTACAATTCGTTGGCCATTCTGTCGGATGCCGGCAACTCCCTGACCGATGTGGTCACCTCGATCATCATTCTGGTCGCGGTGCGGGAGTCGGCCAAACCGGCGGATCGGGAGCATCCGTTCGGACATACCCGCATCGAAGCGATGGCCGCCTTCACGGTGGCGGTTCTGACCTGCATGCTGGCCACCGAGGTGGCCCGCGAAGCGGTGGTGCGGGTTTACGAGGGGAGCATGCCCCAGTTCGGTTGGGTGCCGGTGATGATGCTCGTGGCGGTGATCGCGGTCAAGGGGGCGATCTGGCGGGTGGCGGGTGGCATGGGCCGACAGGGGAGCGCGGCCCTCAAGGCGGCGGCGGTGGATGCCCGGATGGATGTGGTGATCAGTCTCATGGCCCTGGGGAGCCTGGCCGGGGAGAGCCTGAAGCTGGACTGGCTGGATGGCGCCGCCTCGCTGCTGATCGCCGCCTGGATCGCCTGGACCGGGTATCAACTCGGCGCGGAGAATGTGGAGCGTCTGATCGGCCATCTGCCTGACAGGGATACCCTCCAGGGAATTTCCGACCGGCTGATTGCCATGCGGAACGCGGGCCGGATCATCGATTTTCACGAACTGCGCATCCAGTACATCGGCTCGGAGATCCATCTGGCGGTGCATGTGACGGTGGATGGTCATCTGGATGTGCTGCACGGCCACGCCATCGACGAGGCGATCCAGAACGCCCTGCAAGAGGTGAGCGGCGTCACCTTCGTGGCGGTGCACATCGAACCGGGGTGAGCACTATCCGCGCCACGGGCTGGCGTGGATTTATCTTCCTTGCGCCTCCAGCATGACGACCGTTTCGGCCAAGGGAATCCCCTGCTCATCCTTGGGGGAGAGGATCGGGGGGGTGTCGGTGCGCGGCCAGGGGATGGCCAGGGTGGGATCCGACCAGAGCAGGGTCCGCTCGTGTTCGGGGTAGCGGTAATCGGTGACGCTGTAGAGAAAATCGGCCTGGGCGCTCAACACCTGAAAGCCGTGGGCGTATCCGGGGGGGATCCAGAGGAGCAGGCCATCTTCGGCCACCAGATGCAGATCGGCGCACCGGCCAAACGTGGGGGAGTCGAGGCGCAGATCGACCATCACGTCGAAGATCTCGCCGCGGATCACCCGCACCAGTTTGCCTTGGGGATGTTGGATCTGGTAGTGCAGGCCGCGCAGGACGTCGCGGGTCGAACGGGAGTGGTTGTCCTGCACGAACGGCTGGACGATGCCGACCTGAACCAGCGCCGCACGGTCGATGGCCAGTGCCCGTCCCGCCTCGGCTGGAATCCGGGGCCGCAGCAACAGCAGGTCATTCAACAGGGTTCGAACGATTTCCATGGCAGATCTCCGCGCGGGCCGACGGGTGGCCCACGCCTCACAAAAGGCCGCGCCTGGTATGGGAGACGATCTTGAGCAGACGCCGCAGATCCTCGGGCGTCAAAACCGTGTCGAGGGAGAGTGGCGCCAACACCACCTCCGGCGGGACGTTCGCCTCTTCCCCATCAAGGGGACAGGACAACGCCTCGTCCGGATCCCCCTCCCCGATAACCGGGGGGAGGGGTCTGCCGGGCTCCAGCCCACCCTCCCAGTGCTCCCGCGCACCAGACATTCCAACCTCCATGATAGATCAATCGCGCATCGGATTGCACCCTGCGCGTTTTGTATGGGGTGACGCATCCCTCACCCTTGAACCGCCCTCACCTTTGTTCCCAGGGTGGACGCGACCGCCCCTTGAGCCTGTTTGACACCGGCCAACCAGCCGATGCGGGCCATGGATGACCCGCAAAGGGCCAAGCCATGGCTGCAAGCACGGTTCGAAGGATTCGCAACGTGCGGGTTTGGGGATTCCATGGCTGGCACCCCCAAACAGCCTTATCAGGTTCGCAACTTGCGGGCCAAGGGGGATTGGCGTATACTGCTAGGCCATGCCAAGGCCGCTTACACTCTCCCCGATTGCCCTTCGCCGCTGGCGTCGTTTCAACGCCAATGCCCGCGGACGCATCTCCCTGTGGATTTTCGCCGTGCTGTTCGTCCTCTCCCTCGGCGCGGAGCTGATCTCCAACGACAAGCCCTTGGTGATCCACTACCAGGGGAGCCTCTATTTCCCGCTGCTGGTCGCCTATCCGGAGACCACCTTTGGCGGCGATTTTGCCACCGAAACCGATTACAAGGATCCCGAGATCCTCAACAATCTGCGCCAGGGGAGCAACTGGGTGATCTTCCCACCCAATCCCCACGGCTACGCCACCATCGATCTGCACGCCACCCGCCCCGCCCCGGCCCGCCCCGGCGATGGCCACCTGCTCGGCACCGACGACCGCGCCCGCGATGTCCTGGCCCGCCTGATCTACGGCTTCCGTTTGTCGGTCCTCTTCGCCCTGGCCCTCACCATCATCGGGGTGGTCATCGGGATCCTGGCCGGCGCGGTCCAGGGCTACTTCGGTGGCAAGACCGATCTCTGGTTGCAACGGTTCATGGAGGTCTGGGGCAGCATGCCGGAGCTGTATCTCCTGATCATCTTCGCCGGCATCTTCAATCCCGGCATCCCGCTGCTCCTGCTCCTGCTGTCGCTCTTTGGCTGGATGCACCTGGCTGACTACGTGCGCGCCGAATTCCTGCGCGCCCGGAACCTGGTCTATGTCAAGGCGGCCCGCGCCCTGGGGGCCACGGATCGGGCCATCATGTTCCGCCATCTGCTCCCCAACGCCATGACCCCGGTGATCACCTTCCTGCCGTTTCGCATCTCCGGTGCCATTCTCGCCCTGACCAGCCTCGATTTTCTGGGCCTGGGCGTCCCTCCCACCACCCCGAGCCTCGGCGAACTGCTCCGTCAGGGCAAGGGCAACATCGAAGCCTGGTGGCTCTCCCTCTCCGCCTTCGTCACCCTGGTGGTGATGATGCTTCTGCTCAACTTCATCGGCGAAGCCCTGCGCGATGCCATGGATCCGCGCAAGGAATAGATGAGCACTCCGGTCAAACCACTGCTTGCGGTCGAAAACCTCCGGGTCCGCTTCGAGGGGGAGATGGGCGTCGTGGAGGCGGTCCAGGGGATCTCCTTCTTCATCGCGCCGGGCGAAACCGTGGCCCTGGTGGGTGAATCCGGCAGTGGCAAGAGTGTCGCCGCCCTGTCGGTTCTGCGCCTGCTCCCCCCCTCGGCCCTGGTCACCGCCGAGGGGATCTACTACCGGGGACGCCAGACCATCACCCTGGGCGAGCCGCAAATGCGCAAGCTGCGCGGCTCCGAGATCGGCCTGGTGTTCCAGGAGCCGATGACCGCCCTCAATCCGGTGCAACCCATCGCCACCCAACTCATCGAGGCCATCGCCCTCGATCCCCTGGCCGATACCGATTCGTCCGCCCTCTTGGCCCGCGCCGTGGAGCTTCTGGCCTGGACCGGCATCCCGGATCCCGAAACCCGGCTGCACTCCTATCCCCATCAGCTCTCCGGCGGACAACGCCAGCGGGTGTTGATCGCCATGGCCCTGGCGCGCAAGCCGTCGCTTCTGATCGCCGACGAGCCCACCACCGCCCTGGATGTGACCATCCAGGCGCAGATCCTCGAGCTTCTCACCCGGCTGCGCCGCGAACTCAACATGGCCATGCTGCTGATCACCCACGATCTGCCCATGGTGCGCAAATGCGCGGATCGGGTCTATGTGATGCGTCAGGGGGTGATCGTGGAGCAGGGCACGACGGAGGCCATCTTCGCCACCCCGCGTCACCCTTACACCCGCGCGCTGCTGGCCGCCCTCCCGGATGCCAACCCGCCGCGCCGCCCGGAAAACGCGCCGGTGCTGCTGGCCGCCAACCAGGTGAAGTGCCATTTTCCGATCAAGAAGGGGCTCTTCAAGCGCACCGTCGGCTGGATCAAGGCGGTGGACGAGGTGAGCTTCACCCTGCGCAAGGGGGAAACCCTGGGCGTGGTGGGGGAGTCGGGAAGCGGCAAGACCACCCTGGGGGAGACCATCCTTCGTTTGAACGACGGCGGCGGGGCGATTCATTTCGATGGGTTGGATCTCATGACCGGCGGACGCGAACGGCAGCGGCTGTTGCGCCGGCGCATGCAGGTGGTGTTTCAGGATCCCTTCTCCTCGCTCTCCCCGCGCATGACCGTGGGGGAGATCCTGGTGGAGGGGTTGATGATCCATGATCTCGAACCCGATCCAGACAAACGACGGGCGGCGGCGGTGGCGATTCTGGCCGAGGTGGGCATCGACCCGGATGCCCTGGATCGCTACCCCCATCAATTCTCCGGCGGACAGCGCCAGCGCATCGCCATTGCCCGGGTCATGATCTTGAAACCCGAACTGCTGGTGCTCGATGAACCCACCAGCGCCCTCGACCTGTCGGTGCAGGCGCAGATCCTGAAACTCCTGAAAAAACTCCAGCATGACCACGGTCTGGCCTATCTGTTCGTCTCCCACGATCTGCGGGTGATCCGCGCCATGTCCCACGAGGTGATGGTGATGCAGAACGGGCGGGTGGTCGAAGCCGGTCCCACGGCGGAACTCTTCGCCGCCCCGCGTCATCCCTACACCCGCCGTCTGTTGGCCGCGGCCCTTGACCTCTCCACCGGAGGGGCGGATTCCCCGGAGGTTCCCCTGCCATGAGCCAGACCTGGATTCTCGTCGCCGAGGCGGTCACCGGCATGGCGCTCTACCTCTACGGGGTCGAAAAGTGCTTCTTCGCCCTGGGGCTGCTGCATGCCGAACCGCTGAAACAACGACTCGGCGCGCTCCCGGATCACGACCCCCGTGGTTGGCTGGCCGGAATCCTGACCGGTGTTCTGCTCGGGTGCAACCGTGTCATCCAGGAGCGGTTGAGCGAGTTGGCCGCCATCGATCTGCTCGCCTGTCGGCAGACCCTGCTGATGCTCCTGGCCAGCCTCATCGGCACCTCCCTGCCCGCGATTCCCCTGGCCGCCATTCCGCCCGGCATCGCCGTCGTGCCGCTGGTGATCGGATTGCTGCTGCTTTATGTCACCTCGGATGTCCGTTGGCGTCTGCATGGCCATCTGCTCCTCGGGCTGGGCCTGCTCTTTCTGGGCATGGGAACCCTGGCCGATGCCCTGCCGCGTCTGCCCGGCGTGGCGGCGTTGTTGGATCTCCCCTGGCTCGCCCTGCCGCTGGCCGCCCTGGTCGCCTCGCTCCTCGGCTCGGCCACCGCCGTGGTGGGATTGCTGCTCCCCTTGGCCGGCATGGAGGGGTTGTCGGGTTCGACCCTGGTGATGATGATTCTGACCGCCAATCTCGGCGCCGCCCTGCCGCTCGCCACCCTCCTCAAGCCGAGCAGCGCCCAGCTCAACCGTTTGCTGTTGGCGCAACTGGTCTTCGTGGTGCCGGGATTGCTGCTGGTGGGGCCATGGCCGGAGCAGATCGCCGAGGCCCTCGCCTGGCTGCCGTTTTCCGAGGGGTGGCGGTTGGTGGTGTTCCACATCGCCTTCAACCTCTTGATCGCCTTGATCGGGCTGCTGCCGTTGCGTCCGCTGGTGCTGCTGGCCCACAAGCTTCTGCCCGACCCCTTCGGTACCGAGGTGGCATCGTTGGAGTTCACCGAGCGGTACTGGCCCCGCTATCTGGACGAGGATCTCCTGGCCACCCCGCCGCTGGCCCTGGCCATGGCGCGTCGTGAGACCGGACTGATCGCCGCCCTGATCGAGGAGATGCTCGCACTGGTCCCCGAGGCGTTGTTCGTCGGGGATGCCAACACCATCGTGAAGTTGCGCAAGATGGATGACCGGGTGGATGAGATCCATCGCGCGGTCACCCGGTATCTGGCCGGCATCGGCGGGTCGCGGCTTTCGGTGCATGTCGCCGACGAGTTGATGGCCGCCATGACGATCAGCAACGAGTTGGAGTCGATCGGGGATGTGATTGAGAACAATTTCGCCCACTTGGCTGAATCCAGTCAGGAGGAGCGGGTGGTGTTGTCCGAGGAGAGCCGTATTGCCCTTGAGGGGTATCACCGGTTGGTGATCACCGCGTTTCGGCAGGCGGCGGATGCCTTCTTGAGCGCGGATGCGGAGTTGGCGCGGGCGGTGATGGCACAAAAGGAGTCGGTGAGCGCGCTTGATGCCCAGGCCAGGCAGGAGCAAATGCGGGCCTTGCGCAGCGGGCAGAAGGATTTTGCCGCGTACAGTCTCTTCATGGATCTGTATGAGAACTACAAGCGGATCTACTACCACGCCAAGCGTATCGCCAAGGTGGTGGCCGGGGCGTAGGGAAACAAGTCATCACCGGGGACGGGGAACGGTTACCGCCCCCGGCGGAGATCTGGAGGCAGAGCCTCCGGCAGGGAGTGGGACGGGGTTGCTCGACTTTGTCTTGCGCGCTCTTTGGGAAACATGGCGCCAGCGCGCGCGTGCGCATAACCGAGTTCGCTGATACTCATTTTTTCCAATGGCCAAACCACGCCGCAAATTCAAGTTGACAAATAGATAGAGCCTGTTTTAACTTAAACTCAGGCGGCGGCCTCTAATAGGGTGCGCGCCTTTTCCGGGGCCTGCGGTTCATATCCGCAGGCTTCCGCGTTTTTGGAGGTTTTCATGCTCTACTTCGTCTACCTGGATGAATACGGGCACGATGGTGCATATATCGCATCATCACATCCAAAATATAATACAAGTCCAGTGTTTGGATTTGCGGGTTTTTATCTGCCATATAACAATGCCCGCCGATTTGCCACATGGTTCTATCAACGAAAAATCGAGTTGTTGGATTTTGAGCTACAACGTTCTGGTCAGCATCCAGGCCGATGGGAGAAAAAGGGTTCATCTCTGTAGACAACTAATAATATTTTAAAATATCCACAATTAAGACAAACGACAAACAGAATTATAAATAGAATTAAACAAGATAATGGCGAGGTGTTTTATTACGGTTTAGAAAAATATCAACCCAGTACCAGTCATGATCCAAAAGCTCTCTATCGAGTATAACTAACCAAGGCAATTCGACGTTTGGACAAGAAATTTTCTTCCACAAGCGATTCTTTCATTCTAATGCTCGATCAACACCAAGAGCATGTGGAGCATGTAATAGCAGCTTCTCAGACTATGTTCAGTGAGGATGGCGTTCGTACCTTGCTTGAACCTCCATTTCAATTGGAAAGCCATCTTTATCAAACGTTACAATGTGCAGACTGGATTTGTGGATTGATTGGCAGATGGTTAACCTATCATTTCAATCATGATGAATTTAATAAATTTGATTGGTCAGAGAAATATTTTGGAGATCGCATTCGTGCAGCGGCGCCGTATGGATTGAACCATAAGAATCGCAGGAATGTTGGTATCCTGAATCATTCGTGACCATAAAATTGACTTGGATCTTGCCTGAATTGGGTACAACCGGTCGTGCTGGGTGAATAGGTTCTTTGTGAAAAGCGCTTGAAAACCAAAACTGCGGAGGCGCCTCCTCCGCACCTCCGCCGGGGACCGTCCCCCCGTCCCCCGTAATCGTTTACCCATCACCCCCCTGGCCGGAACTGCTGCAACACCTCCCGATCCGCATCGCTCAAGAGTACCTTCTCCAACACCACCTCCATGGCATCCACTGCCCGCGGGGTACGCACGATGGTCTCGACCGTCTCGCCATTCTCATTCATCTGCATGCCCAACGGACTCAAATTATAATTGAGCACCCGCAGCACGAAACGACTCTCGCTCCAGCCCAGATACCAGAACCAGTCGGTGTAATACTGCCAACTGTTCTCGTTGAAAGCACGCACATGGGTCGGATCCTGCCAGGCCCCCAGGGAGAGATCATACGGCACCACGATGTGCAACGTGCCGCCCACCCGCAACACGTTCAGGCAACTGGTCATGGCCGTGATCAGATCCTGAACGTGCTCGAACACATCGAAGGCCAGAATCTGCTCGAAATGGCCCCTCGGCATGCGGACCGGACCGAAACGTCGGGTCGGATAGAGCGGATCGTCCGGCAGGGGGAGGGGAAGGTTCAGATCCGCCACCAGGTCGGGATTCCAACCGTCGTGAATGTCCAGGTTCAGACACTCCGGGCGAAAATTCTTGCCACTGCCGATATTGAGGATGGTCGGCAACGCAGGCCAAGAGGTGGGGGAATCGGACACGGGCGCATCTCCGGATCGGGGATTGAAAAGGAGTTCACGGGGGGCGTTGAGCGCCTCGCGCAGAATGTCACGCTCGAGCCGGGCGGAAAAACGTTCGAAACCCGTCCGGGCCATGGCCTGACGCCGAGGTTCGTCGCGAATCAACGCGATGCAGGTGGCAACCAGTTGATCATAGGGGACCGCAGCCATGGCATCGTTCAAGGCCGGATCGATACGAGTCTCCGGATCCTTCTCCGTGACCACCGCCTTGGCGTTGGCCAACAGATAGGAGATGCGCGCGATCTCGAAGATCTTGGTGTCGTAATAGTGGATGTTGAGGATGATCCTGGAGCGGGCGATCACCGCGTCCCGCGCCTGGCCATACAGTCCGAACAGCAGTTGCACCGCCAGACCGGCCTCTTCCAGCGCCACCAGGATCCGCCGTCGCCGCTCGTTCAGACTGCCGTAGAAGAGCACGTCGATGGTTTCGGTGTCGTGGGGGATGCGCGTCAGCTCGGGCACATAGCCGATGGGCACATGGCGGCTCAACCCCACCAGACCCGCCTCGTGCAGCCGGGCCAGATTGTGGGCATCGTAATCCCAGGTCTCGCAGCGGGCCATGAGGGCCGGCAACGCCTCGTTGCCGATCCAGCTCGATTGCCACTGCTCCAGATTATACAGGATCGTTCCCGGCGGTACCCGTTCGATCCAGGCGACCGGCATGAGATTGCCGCCCACCAGGATGTTGCGCGCGCCGGGATCAAAGTCGTTGATGGCCATGGTGGAGCGGTGACCCAGGGCGAGCAGACCGAAATGGAGGGTTTCGGCCACTTCGCGCAACGCCTCGGCATGGTCGTAGCCGGGCGGGGAGATCATCACGACACGAAAGGGGGTGGGGGTCATGTTCCGGCTCATCCTACCCGGTCACCCGGAACATGCCGATCAGATCGGAGGTCAACAGCACCTGACCCGCCGGCAGACCGCTGGCGATCAACCGAGCGCGGGTGGCCTCGTCCTCGGTGAGACAGAGGGCGGTGAAGCGATCGGGGGATTGAGCCAGCTCCTCCGGATCGCGGATCTCGAAGGGGATGGTCGGCGCGATCTGGTGCAAACTGACGCGGATCACCTCCGGATTGCTGATCCGGCAGGCGACCAGCGCCCTGGCGTCGGGCAGGGCCAGGAAGCGGTCGCGCATCGCCTGATAGGCCGAGCCGGTCATGACGGTGGGCTCCATGGCGCGGATCAGCGCGCGATCCTCCTCGCTCTTGGCCCACAGCATGGCCCGTTTCAGACAGAGGGCCGCGGCGATGTAATCGCCGGTGGCCTGGGCAAGGTTGGCGGCCACCAGAATCCGCCGCACCGCGAAATCGTTGATCAACTCCAGCACCACGGCCCGGTTGCCGGGATCGAAATCGCGCATGCCGAGGCTGGAGAGGGCCAATGCGGCGGCCAACTCCAGACCGGAACGGTAGTGGTCGAGGTGGGCGAGCACCGCCATCGCCTCCGCCTGTTGCGTCTGGCCCACACCGGGGTTGCGCAGCACCGAGATCAGGAACGGGTTGGGCTGAAACCGCACCGCGCCGTGGGCCAGGGTGCGGAAGGTGGTGACCAGCGGTGCGTGGGTGGCCTCCAGATCAAAGGAGACCCGGGCCAGCGCATCGGCGCGATAGAGGGCGTTCTCCGGAAAGATGTGGTTCAAGGCGATGAAGTTGAACAGATCGGCGGTACGGCTTTTGTCAAAGAGGTGCTCCCCATCCAACGGATAGAACAACCCCAAATCGGTGGCGGTGGAGTCGTTCCAGAGTCGCCACGGCGCATGGGAGACGGCGATCTCCTCCCGTTGGCGCATGAGATCCAGTTCCGCGAGCAAGGTCTCCGGGATCAGCCGGTCCCCGCAGGCCAGATGGACCAGAAAGCGCCCGCGACCGACACGCAACGCGGCCTGGATCAACGCCTGGCCGGTGAGGGGCACGGGGAGGGTCACCTGCCGGTAGAGGGGCAGAGCGGCTCCCGGCTGCCCGAGGGTGCCGATCCCGTTGCCCTCCGGCTGATCGACCACCACCACCTCGATCACCCGTCCCGAGGTGGCGATCCAGCGCAGTTGCTCGAGGGTGTGGGCGAGCCAGGCCCGTCCCGAGGCGGTGGTGACGCAGATGGAAAGCGCGATCGGTTTGGTGGCTTCCGGCGCTGGAGGCGGGATGTGAGGGGCCGCGACCGGGGTCACGGGCGGCGGGATGTGAGGCACCGCGACCGGAGGCGCTGGCGGCGGGATGTGAGGAACTGCGACCGGGGCCACGGGCGGCGGGATGTGGGGGGTCGCGACCGGGGGCGCTGGCGGCGGGACGGGTGACGGCATCGCCGCCGGCGGGGTCGGGCGCGGCTGGATCGGATTGTCGGGCGTGGGGAACGAGGGGGGGATATCCAGGTGTTCCGGCGGCAGACCGGCGGCGTGGCGCTGCCAGATCGCCTCGTAGACCGACTCCAGATCGCGGGTGAAACGCGGGGTATCGAAGAGCGGGGTGGAGGCGCGGTTGGCGATCAGCCGGGCGCGCAGCTCGGCGAGCCGCTCCGGGGAGCGGGCCAGCTCCAGGGCCCTGGCCTGGTAGTCGGCCAGGGAGGTGGCGACCAGCTCCGGCGCGCCGACGGTCACCAGCAGACTCCCCGCGACCCGCGACACGAAGGTATCCCCGGCGATGGTCAGCAACGGACAGCCGATCCACAAGGCGTCGCTGGCGGTGGTGTGGGAGGTGACCGGATAGGTGTCGAGCACCAGGTCCACCAGATGGTAGCGGGCCAGATGCTCGGAGACCGCCAGTTTGGGGGCAAAGTGCAGCCGGGCCGGGTCGATGCCGTGTCCGGCGGCGGCCTGGCGGAGATTCTCGGCCACCAGCGGATTGGACTCCAACAGCCAGAGAACCGCCTCCGGGGTGTGGCGCAGCACCTCCATCCACACCGCGAAGATCTCCGGGGTGATCTTGTAGGTCTGGTTGAAGTTGGAGAAGATCAGACCCCGCGCCGGCAGGCCGCATTCGGCGCGGGTGGGGCCGGAGTCGGGCAGGGCGCGCAGGCGGTCGTTGGGTTGGTAGCAGTGGGGGAGACGCACCACCTTTTCGCTGTAGTGGATCTCCTCTCCCGTGGGGATGATGAACGGGTCGGCGACGATGTAATCGATGTGCGGCGCGCCCATGGTGCCGGGATAGCCGAGCCAGCTCACCTGGAGCGGGGCCGGTCGCTGGGTGGCGATCTCCAGGCGCGCCCCCTTGGTGAACCCTTTCAGCTCCACCAGGATGTGAATGCCATCCGCGTGGATGCGCCGGGCGGCGCTGTCGTGATCCACCCGCAGCAGATCCACGAACTGGTCGCTCGCCTCGACCATGCGCTGGCGCATCTCCTTGCCGTCGTCGTCGCTGTACGAGTAGAGGATGATCTCGAAGCGCTCCCGGTCATGCAGCTTGATCAGCTCGGCCATCAGGATCGCGGTGGCGTGGTTGAGAAAATCGCAGGAGAGATAGCCGATTTTCAACCGTTTGGGGTGCGGATCGTGGCTCGGGGTGGCGGCCAGATCCCGCCGGGCGCGGTATTTGCGATCCATGTAGTAGGTGGCGCAGGCCAACTGCTCGGCGGGGGTGGTGGGCAGGGTGAGAAACACGAACGGGTTGATCAGTTTGTTGCCCGTGTTGAAAAGCTGCATCATCTCCGAGAACAGCTCCTCGAGATCACGCCAGTCGCAAATTTGTTTGAGCAGGTTCAACAGGGTGGCAAAGGTGTTCGGATCGTCCCGCTTCTGGGCGAGCAGACGCCGGGCGCAGTCGATCGCCCCCTCCAGATCCCCCCGGACGTTGCAGGCCACGCCGAAATTCTCCAGGGCGGTCTGGTCACCGGGTCGGATCTCCAACGCCTTGCGGTAGCAGGCCATGGCCTCGTCGAGCCGCTCCTGCAATTGCAGGGCATTGCCCATGTGGGTGTAGGATTCGTGGAGATCGGGCTTGATGGCCAGGGCGCGTTGGTGACAGGCGATGGATTCGTCGAGCCGGCCCTGATCGCAGAGCACGTTGCCCATGTTGCAGAGCGCCTCGTGGTAGAGCGGGTTGATGGCCAGGGCGCGCTCGTAACAGGGGATGGCCTCGCTCCAGCGTCCCAGATCCTGCAACACGTTGCCCTTGCAGTTGAGGGCCTCCAGGTAGTCGGGACGCAGGGTCAACGCCTTGTCGAGCCAGGAGAGGGCCTCCTCATGGCGTTCGAGCTTCTGGAGCACATAGGCCAGGTTGTGCATGGCGCTGACATACTCCGGATAGATGGCCAGCGACTGCTCGTAACAGACGATTGCCTCGTCATAACGCTTCTGCTCGCAGCGGATGTTGCCCATGTTGGCATAGGCCTCGAAGAAGTTCGGCTGGATCTTCAAGGCCCGCTCCTGGCAGGCGATCGCCGCGTCGTACTCTCCCAGGGCCTGATGGAGGGTGCCCAGGTTGCTCATGGCGGCCTGATAGTTCGGATCGAGCTTCAAGGCCTTTGCATAGGCGGCCAGGGCCGCTTCGGGCTGACCGTGGTTCTGGAACACGATGCCGAGGTTGTTGTGGAACAGGGGTTGATTGGGATCGATGGCGATGGCCTTCTGGATCATGACGATGGCCTCGTCCCGCTCCCCGCGCTGATGGAGCAGATAGCCAAGCAGGTTCAAGGCATCCTGATGCCGTGGCGTTTCGCGCAGGATCTGCCGATAGAGGGCCTCGGCCTCGGCAAGGCGGTTGGCGTGATGCAGCTCCAGGGCCTTGTGGATCGGCGCGACCGGAGCGGGACGGGCGGCGGCGGGATGCTTGGATTTGCCTGATTTCATGGCCATGACCTTCGCGTGGCGTGGGACGGGACGAACGGTGTCAACGCCACGACACAACCGGCTCATCGTTGCGTTAAGATATCGACGCATGCTAGCTGATTTTGCGGGGATTGGGAATTCTTTTTGCCGTGGAATGTTCGCATGGGGGCGGCTCACCTTGTGATGATGGGTCCATTCACGATAAGACGCCGTTTCGGCATGTTGGCCATCCCATCCTTGGATAGGGGTACTTGACCGGTCAAGACCTATAGTTCATGCTCTTGACCTGATTTCATGATCAAGCCGGAAAGCCGTCAGCTTCTGGGAGATCGGCGACGAGATGGGTTGAGCGTGTGGTGGGTCTGGTTGAGGGATGGGGTGCCGAGGGTGAGATGACCGAGTGGATGCGATACCAGGATCTCTATGAGCGGTTCATCGAGTGCTATGTGGGATTCGACACAGCGCCCAATCGGTTGACGAGCCAGGAGAATCGGCGCACGGAAAACGAGGCGGCCTGGGAGTCGAAACGAGAGGCGCTGGTTGAACGCATCACCCATGCCTTGGAGAATGATGGACCCTGGCCGGTGGGTCGGGTCGGGATTCCGGATTTGATGTGGCTGGCGGCCCTGGATGAGGTGTTGAGCAGGACGGGGCTGGAGGATATGGTGCAGCGGGAGCAGCCCAAACTGCATGTGGTGCATGGCCGGGAGTGGCGTGCCTTTTTGAGGGAGGTTCCCTTGTCGCCGGCGCGTCCGCATGCGGTCCAGGGGGGGCACCTGCGCAACTGGTTGCGCCATCACATGATTGTCCCCCTGGTTTATCCGCCCTATCCAGTTCTTGATCCCAAGGTCGATCCGGAATCCGGGCTGATGACGGATCCGGATCAAGAGCGGTTGCGTATCGAGATTGCCCCCTCCACCCATCTGGCCCGAGCGTTGAAGAAGCAAGCGGGCGGGGAACTCAAGGTTTGGCTGGGCACCTTTCCGGATGGGGTGATGCCGGACTGGCCGAACATCTCTCAAGGCCGGTGTACGAGCGCGCGTCTGGATGATCCCGACACGCGGCGGTGCTCCATCCTCCAATCCCTGGAGCAGGCCCAAGAGGCGGGCGCGCATGTGGTGATCCTGCCTGAACTGGCGGTCTGTCCCACGCTGCGCGACGAAATCCTGGCCTGGTTGGACATGCACGAACCCGGATTCCTGCTGGTGGTGCCGGGGAGTTATCACGAAGCCGACCCGAACCACCCGGAGCGACTGCCTTGCAACCGCGCCTGGTTGTGCGATGGTTCCGGAGGGGTGATTGTTGCCCACGAGAAGTTCATACCGTTCAAAAAGGATCATCCCTGCCACGAATTGATCACCCCCGGCAACCGGGTCACCCTGTGGCGAACCGCGCTCGGGGTGATCTCCCTGGCCATCTGTCGTGATTTTTGCGAGGAGGAGGGATGGGTACGGCAATTGTGGGACATGCTGGCCCCAGAGTGGCTTCTGGTGCCCTCCATGAGCAACGATGGGGGAATTGGGGCACACGTATTGCAAGCGAAACACTTGTATAACACGTGTGGAACCCGGACCCTGCTTCCCAACCAGACGCCGGGGAAGAACTTCACATCTGATACAAGTCACGGATTCATCTATCCTTCTGCCAGTGGTGCCACCACTCAGGAATGGATTTCTCCGGATGACCGGTTGAAAAAACTGATCCTGCCGTAAGATGGGACCGATGACAGAATCATCGGCACTTGGTAAATTGTTGGACAATTGTTCATTCTGACTGGTTATGGATCACAAAGCCCCATGAACACCTCCGACCCCCCTTTCAACCTCCGTTACGCCCTTCCCCTCTGGTTGGCTCAGGCTCCGGAGGCTCTGGAGCAGATTCTGGACGCCGTGAAGCAGGGCGCGGAGTTGGATGACCATGTGGCCGGTCTGCTGGACCACGCCTATCGGGTGCGGGTGGCGCGGCTGTTGCGCGAGCATGCCGAGGCCCAGGAGTTCGAGCAGTTGAACCGCCACCTGTTGCGCGTGGTCCATCCGCGCCGGGAGGAGCGGCTCAACCGCCTGGACAAGCCCTATGCCGCGCGCTGGCGCGCCTTCAGCGACCTGTTGGAGGATCGTCTGTCGGTGCTGGCCACGGCGATTCCCGATAGCGTGAGGCAGCGCCGCCATGTGCCGGAGATTCTGGATTGGATCCGGAACCGTGGCAACGTGACCCAGGGGGAGTTGACGGCGCACTTCCCGGCGATTGGCGCGGCCAACCTCTCCCGCATCCTCACCCAACTGGAGGGGTGGGAACTGGTGGTCCGGCAACGCTACAAAAAGGAGAAGATCATCGCCCTTGGTCCGCGTGCCCAGGAGGTGCTGGAGGGGTATGATCCGATGACCGATGCACAAACGCGGGAACAGACCCGCCTGGTGATCGAGAAGAGCCTCGCCAATCAGGCCGGTTCCCGCAAGGGGGCGCGGGATCACGCCATCATGGGCCGACCAACCGGAGGCAAGGATTCCAATCCGAACTACATGAAGAAAATCAAGGTTGAGTTGCAAACCGCCAGCTTCGCCCTTCTGCACTAACGCCATGAGAATCTTTACCTTCCACTCCTTCAAAGGTGGCGTGGGTCGCTCGGCGTTGATGTTTCATCTGGGCGACTATTGGGCCAGCAAGGGCCATGTCGTGGCCTTGCTGGATATGGATCTGCACGCGCCGGGCATCAGTCTGCATCCGTGGCTGGAGAAACCGAAGCCGCGCAATCCGTATCACAAACTGGGGATCAGCGATCTGCTCACCACCTTTTATCAGACGCTGGATCCAGAGAGTCAGACCTTTCAATTTTTCCAGCCCAGCCGCCTGTTGCGTCCCCTCAAGCCGCCCAAGGGAACGAACCGCTGGGGCACCAAGGGGCGGATGCTGGTGCTGCCGGCGGGGAATGTGGCCCTGCCCCAGTCCGACCCGATCGACGAATCCTTCAAGGTGCCCATCCCGTCCCGGGAGGCCAAGGCGAACGAGAACCCGGAGCAACGGGCGATGCGGGTCTTCGCCCGGATGCTGCGCGAGGATCTGGAGTCGTTCCGCCTGAAGGACCATCCCACCCAGGCCGGGATCGATTTTTTGTTGATCGACTGCCGCACCGGCCATCTGGCCATGGAAGAGCTGGCCATGGGCTATCTGGCCGAGCGGGTGGTGCTGGTCTCGGGTCTCAACCATCAGAATCTCGAAGGGTTGGCGTTGACGCTGCAAAAGCTGCGTCCCGAGCGCATTCGGCCCTTGTTCTACGCCTCCGAACTGCTGGTGGCCTTCGGACCGGTGCCGACCCACTACAGCGATGACCCCCAGGCGTGCCACTCCCTGGAAAAGGGGATGCAGATCCTGGAGCAGCACCGTCTGCCGGTCCAACCGGGGGAACGGGAGGAGCGGTTGCCCCCCTGTTTTCTGCTCCCCTACACCCCGCATCTGGCCTCCTCCGACGAGCCGGTTCCCCAAACCCCCCTTTTCGGCAGGCGCCACCCCTATTGGGAGGCGGTGGAACAGGTCGCCGACACCCTGGTACCCTTGGAATCGGTGCAGGATGCGATCTGGGTGACCCTGCTCCAGACCCGCAACATCGCTGGCGCGGTGCTCCCTCCACCGCCTCCGCCAGTGCCGGCTGATCTGGAATCGCCTGATCCGACGGCACGAATGGGGATGGTCAAGGGGAGGGGGGAGATGATGCAGGCGTCCGGCTCGATTCATGAGCGGCGGGATCCCACCTGCGGGACGTTGGCCCTGATGTTCCAGTTGCCCACATGGGATTGGCCGTTCGCGGATGATCCGGCGCAGGTCGCAGCCTGGCTGAAACAACAGGGCTTTCCCGCCACCTTGACCGACACCCAGGCGCGACTCCTCGACGGGTTGTGCGCCTCCATCTCTCTCTCCGTGGATGAAAAGGAGAAGATCCTGGCAAACTGGTCGGATCTGAGTCCTTTCCAGATCGACTCCCTGGTTCGGGTGTTCCAGGAGGAGAATGCCCGCTTCGCCGCCCTCTCCAGCAGCTTGGATTTGGGGATGATGTCCAGCTTGTTCCGCGCCCAACAGGAGTGGGCAAAATTTCTGCGCGGTGAGGAAATGGGAGAACCGGTTTTTCTCGCCACATTGGAAGTCCAGCCCAGCCCGTTTGCCCCGTGGCGGCACTATGCGACCTTTTGGGGTGAATGGGCCACCTCACTGGAGAGACAAGGTAGGTATGTGGATGCCGAGGAGAGGTATCGACAGGCGTTGGCGCTTGAACCCACGAATGGGGGTGTTTGGAATAATCTGGGCATCCTTTTGAAGGCTCATTTGCACCGTCCCGAGGAGGCGGAAGCGGCCTTTCGCCGCGTCATTCAACTGGATCCGAATCTTGATTATCTTTGGAATAATTTGGGTAATCTCTTAAGAGATCATTTGCACCGTCCCGAGGAGGCGGAAGCAGCTTTTCGCCGCGCCATCGAACTGGATCCAACGGTGGCTCATCACTGGAATAATCTGGGCCTTCTTTTGGCGGATCATCTGCACCGCCCCGAGGAGGCGGAGGCGGCCTATCGCCATGCCATCGAACTGAGTCCCAATTGGGTTTATCCCTGGAATAATCTGGGCAACCTTTTGAAGGATCATCTGCACCGCCCCGAGGAAGCGGAAGCCGCCTATCGCCGCGCTATGGAATTGGATCCAAAGGATGCTGATTCTTGGAATGGTCTGGGCCATCTTTTGGTGGCTCATCTGCACCGCCCCGAGGAAGCGGAGGCGGCTTATCGTCGCGCCATCGAGCTGGATCCCACGTATGCCTATCCCTGGAATAATCTGGGCCTTCTTTTGGCAGATCATCTGCACCGCCCCGAGGAGGCGGAAGCAGCCTATCGCCGCGCCATCGAACTGGATCCCACGTATGCGTCTCCATGGAATAATCTGGGCAACCTTTTGAAGAACCACCTGAACCGCCCCGAGGAGGCGGAAGCGGCCTTTCGCCGCGCCAAGGAGCTGGAGCAACAATAATGGCGCGTCGGGAAAGGGCCTCCCCACACCTACAGGCTGTCGTTCGCACGGCACCTTCTGCTTGCGTTTTTCTACTACCCCTCCGACCATCTGGATCGTCTCGGCACGGATGATGCTAGCTGGATCACGATAGTCCTTCGTGGATCCATTCATTCAGCCAGAAGAGGGGGGGAGACGCATGCCCCCGAGTGAGCCTTGACCGCCCCGTTGACGAATATCTCGCCGTTTTTGTCGGCCTTGCGCTGTCTGTTCCTGGTTTGTCGGCATCACGGCGTGGATGTGACGCCGGAGCAGCTTTTGGGCGCTCGCGAGGCGGATATCGTGGGGTCGGTGCTGCGATTGATGCAGGAGGTGGGACTCAAGGGGGCGCTGCTGGCCAACCGCAAGTGGAAGGATCTGGCCGGGTTGGGCAACGCCTATCCGGTGATGGCCGAAACCCGTGGTGGACACTGGCTGATCGTCAGTCGCGTGACGGTCGCCGCCGACGGCGTGCCGAGTGCCACCGTCATGGATCCGCGCACCGAGCATGCCGGCACCCTGGTTCTGACCCGCAAGGAGTTCGAGGCGGACTGGAGCGGGAACCTGCTGCTGTGCAAGCGCGACCACGAACCCGAGCTGGAGAATCAGCCGTTCGGGTTGAGCTGGTTCATGCCCGAGATCATGAAACAGCGCAAGCTGTTGCGCAACGTGGCCATTGCCGCGCTGCTGACCAGTATCCTGAGCCTGGCGATGCCGATGTTCTTCAACATCATGATCGACCGGGTGATCCCCCATCAGAGCTATCAGACCCTCATCACCCTCACCATGGTCCTCTTTCTGATCATGACCTTCGAGGGTCTGTTCAACTTCGTGCGACAGCATCTCATGCTGGTGGCCACCAACAAGATCGACGCCCGGCTTCTCTCCCGGTCGTTCCATCATCTGTTGCAACTGCCGATGCCCTTCTTCGAGAACTCCACCACCGGCGTGCTGATCCGTCACATGCAGCAGGCCGAGGTGATACGCAACTTCTTGACCGGCACCCTGTTTCACACCCTGCTCGACGTGGTGACCCTGCCGCTGGTGCTGATCGGGCTGGCCATGTACAGCTTCAAGCTCACCCTGCTGGTGCTCGGCTTCACCCTGGCCATCGCCATCGTCATCGCGGTGATGCTTCCCACCTTCCGTCACTACCTGGAGGGGCTCTACAACGCCGAGGGGTTGCGGCAGGCCGATCTGGTGGAGACCATTCACGGCATGCGCGCGGTCAAGTCCATGGCCCTGGAACCGCTGCGCAAGGCCAGTTGGGATCGCAAGGTGGCGGTGTCGATTCTCAACCGCGCCCGGGTCGGCGGCATGGGGATCAAGGCGTCGGTGTTGATCGGCGCGTTGCAGTCCGGCATGCAGATCACCATCATCGCCGTCGGTGCCCTGGAGGTGTTCGACAACACCATGAGCCTCGGCGCGCTGGTGGCCTTCAACATGCTCTACGGTCGCGTCTCCGGACCGCTGGTGCAGTTGGTCGGGTTGATCAACGAGTATCAACAGACCGCCCTGGCGGTGCGCATGCTCGGTTCGGTGATGAACCATCCGCCGGAACGGGATCCGAGTCAACGGGGTATCCGCATGCCGATCACCGGCGAGATCGAATTCTCCAACGTCACCTTCCGCTACGAAAAGGCGATTCTGCCGGCCTTGAAGCGGATCTCGTTCAAGGTGGAGGAGGGGAAGGTGATCGGCGTCGTGGGTCGTTCCGGCTCGGGCAAGACCACCATCACCCGTCTGATCCAGGGGATCCATACCGCCCAGGAGGGGTTGATCCACCTCAATGGCCACGACATCCGCCACTTCGACCTGGCCCATCTGCGGCGCAGCATCGGCGTGGTGTTGCAGGACAACATTCTCTTCCGGGGCACGATCCGCGAGAACATCGCCGCCGGACGGCCCGAGGCGACGCTGGTGGAGGTGATCGAGGCGGCCCGTCTGGCCGGCGCGGACGAGTTCATCGACCGTCTGCCCCACTCCTACGAGACCTGGGTCGAGGAGAGCGCCTCCAACTTCTCCGGCGGTCAGAGGCAACGGATCGCCATCGCGCGCGCTCTTCTGCTAAGTCCGCGTCTGCTGATCTTCGACGAGGCCACCAGCGCGCTGGATCCGGAGAGCGAAATGATCATCCGCCAGAGTCTGGATAAGATCTCTCACGGGCGGACCATGATCATCGTCTCCCACCGGCTCTCCTCGCTGGTGGCCGCGGATGCCATCCTGGTGCTCGACAAGGGGGAGGTGATCGATTGCGCCACCCACGAGGAGTTGTTGGAGCGGTGCGAGATCTATCGCCATCTGTGGGATCAGCAGGCGGGTCTGGCGATGGTGGGCAAGGCGCATTGATCGTCTCTCCAGCCGGCATGCTTGTTGCGTACCTTGAATTGTTTCAAGCCATTCTCGCGAGTTCGGGTCGATGGGCAAGGAATCATAACGTATGACCAACGCGGATCAATCACCCCAGTCCGGGACCGACGAGGCCACCGGAACCCCCCGCGGGCGCTGGAAATACCATCCGCTCGCGCTGCTGCGTCGCGGGTTTACCCACATTTTCGAGGGGGGATCCGGTCGCGTGGTCCCGGATGCCATCCCCTTTCAGGTGGGGATCGATGTCATCATCGCGGAGAATCCATCGTTTTTGTTGATGTCGGTCTTCTATCTGATGATCGGCATGATGTCCCTGGGCCTTCTGATCGCCTCGCTGGTCGAGGTGGACATGCTGGTGATGGCCACCGGTCGTCTCACCACCGACGCCCCGCCGTTGCAGTTGCAACCCATGGACCGGGCGGTCATCCGCGAACTCAAGGTCAAGGCCGGGGATCAGGTGACCAAGGGTCAGATCCTGGCCACCTTCGATGGCACCTTCGCCCATGCGGATCTCTCGTCGCTGCTGGCCCAGCAACAGGCCACCCAGGTGCGCATCCGGCGGCTGGAGCACGAGATCAACAACACCCCCTTCGAACTCGGTTCCTCTCCCAATGTCGATGAACGGCTGGAGTACGCGCTGCTCGGGCAGCGTCAGGCCGAGCACCGGTCACGTCTGTCGATGTACGACGAGGAGATCGAACGGATCCAGACCGCCATCCAATCCACCGACGATGAGCGCGGCTATCTGACCACGCTGCTCAAGATCTACAAGGAGGTGGAGGGGATGCGCGATACCTTGCAGAAGAGCGGCACGGGCAGTCAGTTGCAGTATCAGGACTCCAAGGTGGCGCGGGTGCGCACCGAACAGTCCCATCAGGACGCGGCCAACCGGTTGATTCAACTGCGCCACAACCTGGCCTCCAAGAAGGCGGAACGTCAGACCTTCGTGGAGGAGTGGACCCGGCAGCTCCTCGATCATCTGATCACGGCCCGGTCGGATATCTCCAAGCTCAATGAGCAGGTGATCAAGGCGCGCCACATGAGCGATATGGAGGTGATGACCTCGCCGGTGGATGGGGTGGTATTGGATGTGGCCAAGCGGGCCACGGGGTCGGTGTTGAACCCGGCGGAGCTGCTGATCACCATCGTCCCCGCGGACGCGGTGTTCATCGCCGAGATCATGCTCGACTCCATCGATGTCGGCTATGTGCGCACCGACGACCGGGTGGTGCTCAAGGTGCATGCTTTTCCCTATCAACGTCACGGGGTGTTGGAAGGCAAGCTGCAATTCGTGAGTCAAGAATCCTTTCAGGGGTTCGCGGGCGAGGGGCAGGGGAATGCGGCGCGCAGCGCGGGTGGGGCGTTCCATGTCGGACGGGTGAAGTTGACCAAGAGCGATCTGGAACATCTGCCGGAAGGGGCGCGTCTGATCCGCGGCATGACCCTCACCGCGGACATCAAGGTGGGCTCCAGGCGACTGATCTCCTATTTTCTCTACACCTTTACGAGCATGATGGATGAGAGTCTCAAGGAGCGCTGATCAAGCGGCAAATTTTGCGGGTCGTGGCCAGGTCGCGGCAAAATCGATCCACTCGAACCGCGACAAATCGGGTCAAAAGGGAGATTCCAGGCTCATTTTGTACCTGGAATGAAACTTGCTTTTCGTTTATAGTAAGTCAAAGAAACGACTGGTGTGTGAAAATCGTGAAAAAAAGGGGTCAAGTCTGAAGCAGGGGGGCCGATAAGGCGAAGTGTGGACTCCTGTTTCCTTGGCGACTTGGCTCAGCCGGGAGACGCCCGAGGTATCCATCACACTGTGAATGGTTGTCGCGAAATGCCGGATTCCTGACGCTTGGCTAAGGCACGCGGTCGATTTCAATTGACCGTGGTGTCAAATGTGTGATATTACGTTAAAGAATCACGCCTTGCATTTCTCGAATTATTCTTTTTTGTTACCCATATAAAGATTTTTTCTGTCGCGCCTGATTGCGGCATGGTGCTCACAGATTTCGGTTGCCGCGGAGACGCTCAAAGAGGAGTTTAAAACGACATGGCTGCCACATCGACCATCATTCAGATGTTGTCCACCACCCAGATCGGCAATCTGACCACCACCTCCCTGGCCACATTCTCCGCGACCGAGCTGAGTTATCTGACCACCACCCAGGTCAGTGCCCTCAAGACCACCAGCATCGCCAACCTGAGCACCTCGCAAATCGGCGGCTTCTCCGTGACGCAGGTGGGGGTTTTGAGCACCACCCAGGTGTCGTCGCTCACCTCCACCCTGGCCGGCGCGCTGACCGCCACCCAGATGCCCGCCCTGACCACCACCAACGTGGCCTCTCTGACCACCACCCAGGTGACCGGTCTCAAGAGCACCCAGGTGGGGGCCCTGACGGCGACGCAACTCGGGGTGATCAACACCACCCGCATCGCGGTGCTGACCACCACTCAGCTCGGTGGCCTCAAGACCACCCAGGTGAGCGGCCTCTCCACCACCCAGGTGGGCATTTTGAACACCACGCAGCTCGGCTCGCTCACCGCGACCCAGATCGGCGCGTTGACCACAACCGGGGTCCGGACCCTCTCCACCACCCAGGTGAGCGGCCTCAACACCACCCAGATCGGCGGCATCACCGTCACCCAGGTGGGCGGACTGACCACCACCCAGATCAACGCGCTCTCCACCACGCAGATGGGCGGGGTGAAATCGACCCAACTGGCGGCTTTCACCACCACGCAGGTGGGTATTCTCTCCACCACCAAGATCGGCTCCCTGAACACCACGCAGGTGGGTGGACTGAACACCTCGGGCATCGCTGCCCTGACCACCACCCAGGTGCGCTCCCTGACCTCGACCAATCTGGCCACCTTGAACGCCACCCAGTTTGGGGCCCTGACCACGACCAACGTCGTGGCCCTGACCACCACTCAGGTGACCGGCATCACCGCCACGCAGATCGGTCTGTTGAGCGTCACCCAATCCGCGGCCCTGACCACCACCGAGATCGGCACCCTCTCCACCACCCAGTTGGCGGGTCTTAAATCCACCACCATCGCGGTGATGAGCACCACCCAGACCGGTATTCTCTCCACGACCCAGGTGGCTTCCCTCTCCGCCGCCCAGGTGGGCGGTCTGAACACCACCCAGATCACGTCGATGACCACCACCCAGATGGGGGTGATGAACACCACCCAGATCGGCACCCTGACGGTGACCCAGATCGGCGTGCTCACCACCACCAAGCTGGCCGCCCTGTCCACCACGCAGATCTCCGGCGTCAAGTCCACACAGTTGGCCGGCATGTCCACCACCCAGCTCAAGGGCCTCACCACCACCGAGATCGCCTCGCTCTCCAGCGGGCAGGTGGGTGGCTTGTCCACCCTGGGTCTGGGGGCGTTGACCACCACGCAATTGAACGCTTTCGTCACCACCGCCGTGGGCGCCCTGAACGCCACCCAGGTGGCCGCCATCTCCACCACGGGTCTGGCCGCGCTGACCACGACCGTTCTGTCGGGTCTGACCGCCACCCAGGTGGGTGCGTTGACCACCACTCAGGCCGGCGTGCTGACCACCACCGAACTGCGTGCCCTGACCACGACGCAACTGGCCGGCCTCAAGTCCACCAACATCGCCGTGCTGACCACCACCAAGGTGACCAGCCTGACCACCACCCAGGTGGGCTCGCTCTCCGCGACCCAGGTGACCGGTCTGACCACGACCCAGGTCTCCTCCCTGACCACTACCCAGGTGGGCGGCATGGGCACCACCCAGGTGGGCGCCCTCACCGTGACGCAACTGGCCGGCATGACCACGACCTCGGTCGGCACCTTGACCACCACCCAGTTGAGTGGCGTCAAATCCACCCAGCTCGGCGCCCTGACCACCACGCAATTGCGTTCACTGACCACCACGGGTCTGGCCTCTTTGGCCACCGGCCAGTTGGCCGGCCTGACCGCAACCGGAGTGGGTGCCCTGACCACCACCATGCTGCGCGCCTTCTCCACCACGCAGATCGGCGGGTTGAGCTCCACCCAGGTGGGTTCTCTCACCACCACCGGACTGGCCCAGCTCACCACCACGCAGATGACCGGCGTCACCTCGACCCAGTTGGGCGCGCTCTCGCTGACCCAGGTCGGCGTGCTGACCACCACCGGGCTCCAGACCCTCTCCACGACCCAGTTGGCGGGTGTCAAGACCTCGCAGTTGGCCGCGCTCTCCACCACCCAGGCGGGGATTCTCTCCACCACGCAGCTCGGTGGTCTCGCGACCGCCCAGGTAGCCAGTCTCTCGACCACGGCTTTGCGGAATCTGACCACCACCCAGCTCTCCGGCCTGTCCGCGGCTCAGGTGGGTGCCTTGACCGAGACGCAGATGGGGGTGATGAGCACCACCATGATGAATGCGCTCTCCACCACGCAGCTCGGCGGCCTGAGCGCGACCGATTTCGCCTCGCTCTCCACCACCCAGATCACCACCTTGACCACCACCAAGATCGCCGCCCTTTCGACGACGCAGATGGCGGGTCTCAAGGCGACCCAGGTGGCGGGTCTCTCCACGACCCAGGGGAACATTCTGACCACCACCCAGTTGGGCTCTCTGAGTTCGACGTTGGTGGCTTCGTTGAGCACCACGGTTCTGGCCTCGATCAGCACCACGCAGATGAGCGGTCTGAACTCCAGCCAGATCGGCGCCCTGACCACGACCCAGGCCATGGCCCTGACCACCACCAAGCTCGGCGCCTTGAACACCACCCAGATCGGCGGTCTCAAGACCTCCCAGTTGGCGGTGCTCTCCACCACCCAGGCGCGCATTCTCACCACCACGCAGCTTGGCACGATGAACGCCACCCAGATGGGCGGTCTGACCACCACCAATCTGGGCACCTTGACCACGACCCAGATGTCGGGCTTCGGCACGACCCAGGTGGGCGCGTTGAGCGTCACCCAGGTGCGCGGTCTCTCCACGACGCAGCTCTCCGCGATGAGCACCACCCAGATCTCCGGCGTGAAGTCTACCCAGTTGGGGGCCCTGACCACGACGCAACTGTCGGGTCTGACCACCACGGGTCTGGCATCGTTCTCGACCACGCAGATCGGCGGTCTGACTTCGACCGAAATGATGGCCTTCTCGACGACCCAGTTCGGCTACATGACCTCCACCCAGTTGGGTTCGCTGACCGCGGCCCAGGTGACGGGTATTTCAACCACGCAGATGGCGCGGTTGACCACCACCCAGCTTGGCGGCATGACCTCCACCCAGTTGGGCGGTTTGACCACCACCCAGTTGGGGGTGATGACCACCACCGATCTGCGCGCCATGACCACCACCCAGATCGCGGGGGTGAAGTCCACGCAGTTGGCGGCCTTGACCACCACCCAGAGCGGTAACCTCTCCACCACGCAGGTCGCGGTGTTGAGCATCGCCCAGCTCGGTGGCATGACCACCACCGCGGTGAGTGTTCTGACCACCACCCAGATGTCGGCCATGACCTCGACCCAGATCGCGGGTCTCTCCACGGCCCAGGCGCGGAGTCTCACGACCACCCATGTGGGTGCCTTGAACACCACGCAGCTCTCCGGTGTGAAGTCCACGCAGTTGGCTGCGTTGACCACCACCCAGGTCCGTTCGCTCACCACCACCGGTTTGGCTTCGCTCTCCACGGCGCAGATCGGCGGCCTGACCGCGACCGACATGGGCGCGATGTCCACGACCCAGTTCTCGGCTCTGTCCACGACCCTGGTCGGCGCCCTGAACGCCACCCAGGTGGGCGGCATGACCACCACCAGCGTGGCCGCGTTGACCACCACGCAGTTGAAGGGGCTCTCCTCCACCTCGCTGGGCGCCATGAGCACGACCCAGATACTGGTGTTGACCACCACGGGTCTCAACACCCTCACCACCACGCAACTGGCGGGCCTCAAGAGCACCCAGTTGGCGGGGTTGACCACCACCCAGTTCCGCGGTCTCGGAACCACCCAGTTGGGCGGGCTCTCCGCGACCCAGATGGGCGGGTTGGGCGCGGCGGGCTTCGGTGCCATGAGCACCACGCAGATCGCCAATATGAGCACCCTCCAGCTCGGTGGCATGACCGCGACCCAGATGGGCGGCATGACCACCACCGGCGTGGCCACGTTGACCACGACCCTGCTGGGCGGCTTGAAGTCCACGCAATTGGCCGCGATGACCACCACCCAGTTGTTGTCGATGACCACCACGGGCCTGGCCTCGTTGAGCACCACGCAGATCGGCGGTCTGACCTCGACCCAGATGCGCGGCATCTCCACGACCCAGTTGGGGAGCATGAAGACCACGCAGATCGGTGGTTTGAACGCCACCCAGGTGGCCAGCCTCACCACGACCAATCTGACGAGTCTGACCACGACCCTGATGGGTGGCTTGACCTCCAGCCAGTTGGGAGCGTTGACGTCCACGCAGACCTCGATCATGACCACGACTCAGGTCAAGGCGCTGACCACGACCCAGATCGGCGGGATCAAGTCCGCGCAGTTGGCGGTGATGACCACCACACAGACCGCAACCTTGACCACCACCCAGGTGCAGGCGATCTCCTCGACCCAGGTGGGCGGTTTGACCACCACGCAGATCGGGGTGATGACCACGACCCAGGTTGGCAACCTCACCTCCACGGCTCTGAGCGGTCTTGCGCTGGCCCAGTTGGCGGGTCTGACCACCTCGAGCGTGGCCACCCTGAGCACCACCCAGTTGACCGGGGTCAAGTCCACCCAGTTGGGCGGTCTGACCACGACCCAGCTCAAGAGTCTGACCACCACCGGGCTCAAGGCGCTCTCCACGACCCAGATCGGCGGTCTGACTTCGACCGGGATGGGCGCGTTGACCACCACCCAGTTCTCGGTGTTGACCACGACCCTGCTGGGCGCGTTGACCTCGGCCCAGGTGGGTGGGGTGACCACCACGGCGATCTCTGGCATGACCACGACCCAGTTGTCGGGCATGACCTCGACGCAGTTGGGCAGCCTGACCACCACCCAGGGCAATGCCTTGACCACCACCGGTCTCAAGGCGCTCACCACGACCCAGATCGGCGGTCTGAAGAGCACGCAGCTTGCGGCCCTGACGACCACGATGACCGGAACCCTGACCACGACGCAGATCTCTTCCATGGCGTCGGCGCAGGTGACGGGTCTGAATACGACCCAGTTGAGCACTCTGACCACGACCCAGTTGGGTGCGTTCAACACCACGCAGATCGGGGCGCTCTCCACGACCCAGACCGGTGGCCTGACCACGACCGAGATCAAGGCGTTGACCACCACCCAGTTGACGGGTATCAAGTCCACGCAGTTGGGTGCCCTGACCGTCACCCAGATGCAGTCCTTGACCACCACGGGCCTGGTGACCTTGACCACGACGCAGATCGGCGGGCTCACGAGCACCACCATGGGCGGCATGACCACCACCCAGTTGGGCAATCTGACCGCCACCCAGATGGGTTCGCTCTCCGCGGTGCAGATGGGTGGGTTGACCACCACGGTGATCGCGCTTCTTTCCACCACGCAGGTGGGTGGATTGACCTCGACCCAGGTGGGTGGACTGACCGCGACCCAGATGCGGGTGATGACCACCACCGATCTGAAGGCCCTCTCCACCACGCAGGTGGGTGGCTTGAAGTCCACGCAGGTCGGCGCCTTCACCACCACGCAGTTTGCGATCATCACCACGACGCAGATTGCGGCGATGAGCGCGACGCAGGTGGGTGGCATCTCCACCACCGAGATTCAGGTGATGACGACGACCCAGTTGGGCGCGTTGAACACCACGCAGGTGGCAGGTCTCTCCACGGTTCAGGCGGGCAGTCTGACCACGACCGAGATCAAGGCGTTGACCACCACCCAGTTGACGGGTATCAAGTCCACGCATTTGAATGCCCTGACCACCACCCAGTTGACGGGTCTGACCACCACCGGCATCGCGGTGATGAGCACCACCCAGTTGCGGGGTCTGACCGCCACGCAGATCGGCGGGATGAGCACCACCCAGGTGAATGGCATGACCAGCACCCAGTTGGGCAGCATCACCTCGACGACGTTGAGTGGTCTGACCACCACGATGATCGGCGTGATGACCACCACGAATATGGGTGGTCTGGTGGCCACGCAGTTGAGCGTGTTGAGTCAGACGCAGTTGAACGCGCTGACCACCACTGGTCTCAAGACGTTGACCACGACCCAGTTGGGCGGTCTGAAGTCCACGCAGGTGGCGGCGCTCAGCACCGTCCAGGTGGCGGCCATGACGACCACGCAGATGAGCGGTCTGACGGCCACGCAGATGAGCGGTCTGGAGTCCACGGACGTGGCCTATCTGACCACGACCCAGATGGGCATTCTGACGGCGACCCAGGTGGGTGCGTTGACCACCACGTCGGTGGGTGCCCTTTCCACCACGGATCTGCGTTATCTGACGGCGACGCAGTTTGGTGGGATCAACGCGGCGCAGATGACCGCGTTGACCTCGACCCAGGTGTCGGTGTTGACCACCACCCAGGTGGGTTCGTTGACCTCGACCCAGGTGCGTGGATTGGAGTACATCGACATCTCGTACCTGACCACCACCAACATCTCGGTCCTGTCCACGACTGCGTTGGCGGGGATCACCTCCACGCAGGTGAATGGCGTGACCTTGGGTGGCGTTCAGTACGGCGGTCTGACCACCACGCAGATCGGTTCGTTGAACTCCAACCAGTTGGGTGTGATTCTGGGGGTATTGGGTTGATCGACCTCTAGGCGCTTGACCAACTAAGTGACTCTGGCCACCGGCCAGGTCCGCTCCGGGAAGTTGGGAGCGGGTCTGGCCGGTGTTTTTTTTGGTGGGTGTATCGGGTGTTGAGGTGTCGGGTTGGGTATGTTTCTGGGGGTGTTGGGTTGATCGACCGCGAGGCGCTTGACCAACCAAGTGACGCTGGCCACCGTCCAGGTCCGCTCCGGGAAGTTGGGAGCGGACCTGGACGGTGTTCTGTTTGGTGGGTGTAGCGGGATTGGGGCTTGCGGGATTGGACGGGCGGGGCCCCAGCCTGTTTTGCTGCTTGATCCGTGAAAATGAGTCGGGCGCGTGGAAATTTGGTTTGCAACATACCGACTGGTTGGTATATAAACAATACAGACCGGTCGGTATGTTTGAGATCGCCTCTCTCGGATGGGTTTCCAGGATGGGGACCATGGGAGGTTGGAGATCTTATCCCGTCATGGACATTCACATCGATTGAGGAGTGGGAACATGTTGATCACGCCACAGGCCCCGGCAGGGGAGGAGTCACGAGTGGAAGCGGTGCTGGAGGCGATTCGCGCTCAATTCGGGAAGGTTCCGGAAGGGATGGCACTGTTTGCCATCAGTCCGGAACTCCTGGAGTTGCGCTGGGCGGGTTTGCGATACTATCTTAGTCACCCGCGGTTGGGGATGCGATTGTTGGCTTTCATTCGGCTGTTGGTGTCGGAGCGGCTGGGTGCGCCGTTTTGCGTGGGGATGAACCAAGCGATTTTGCTGCACGTTGGCGTGCCTTTGGAGGCGATCGAGGCGGCGCGGCGGGATCCGGCGCAAGCCCTGTTACCGGAGTCGGAGTTGGGGTTGTTGCAGTTGGTTTTGAAGGCCACGGAGCACCCGTTGCGTGTGACGGGTGAGGATCTGGAGGCGATGCGCGGGTTGGGGTGGAGCGATCGGGATGTTCTGGACGCGATTCATCACGGCGCCAACAACGCGGCTGCGGACATTATTTACAACACCTACAAGATCGGCGTGACCAGTTGTTGAGGCGTCGAGGGGGGAGGATGCATGACGCGTAACCCGGACGAGACCCGTGCGCGGCTGCTTGGGGCAGCGTTTGAGGAGATCCATCGGCATGGTTTTCAGGGGGCCAGTTTGACTGGGATCCTGGCCCGTGCCGAGGTGACCAAGGGTGCGATGTATCATCATTTCGCCAGCAAGCAGGAGTTGGGTTACGCGGTGGTGGATGAGGTGTTGAAGGCGCGGTTGGAGGCGGCTTTTTTTGTGCCTTTGTCCGAGCGGGAGAACTTCATTGATGGTTTGTTGCACACGATGGCGAAATCCATGGAGGAGCGGGGGGCGATGTTGGCGGATTTAGGCTGTCCGCTCAACAATCTGGCGCAGGAGATGTCGCCGGTGGACGAGGGGTTTCGTGTGCGGGTGGATCGGTTATTCGGCTGGTGGCGTGATGGCCTGGCCGAGGGGTTGCGGCGGGCCATCGCGTTGGGGCAGGTGCGTGGGGACATTGATCCAGAGGGGGTGGCGTTGTTTTATCTGGCGGCGTTGGAGGGGTGTATTGGTTTGGCCAAGAATGCGCGCAGTGTGGAGATGCATGCCCGGTGTTTAGGGGTTTTGGCGGAGTATGTGAATGGGTTGAGGGCGTGAGTGGGGGGCGGGGCGCGTGCGGCGCTGACAACGGGCGGGGTCCAGGGGCCAATGGCCCCTGGTGGGATTCGGGGCGAAGCCCTGAGGTTTTGAATTTTCTTTGTTCTTTTGTGACGTTGACC